>CAADGB010000222.1 GCA_900696455.1 uncultured delta proteobacterium | reverse complement strand
CGCCGCCACGACCGCACCGCCACCCGCCGCGCCCGCGCCGCCGCCCGCCGCGCCCGACGCGGCCGTCGTCCGCGACGCCGTCCTGGCCGCGATCGGCGCGCTCGACGCCCGCCACCGCTTCGGCGGGCTGGTGCCCATCCCCGACGTGCGCGCCGAGCTGCGCCGCGGCGGCCTCGCCGCCGACGACGCCGCCGTCGACGCCGCGCTCGAGGCGCTGGAGCGGGCGTGGAAGATCGACCTGTCCGTCGCCCAGTCGCCGACCCTGGTGGCCGATCGCGCCGCCGGCATCGAGCGGCCGGGGCGCGGGCTCCTCTACTACGTGGCCCGGAGGTGACCGTGGATCTCGCCCGCCTGCTCCTCGACGCCCCGAGCCCGTTCGCCGATCCGGTGGTCCGGCTCGACCTCGAAGCCGCGCCGCCGCCCGACGTCGTCACCGTCCACGCCTCGGTGCGCGCCGCGATCGCCGACGCCATCGCCACCGTCGGCAAGGATCGGCGGGCGCAGATGGTGCTGGTCACCGGCGACCCCGGCATGGGCAAGACCCACCAGCTCGCCCACCTCCGCCGCCGCGCCGACGGCCAGTACGTGTGCATCGACGTGCCGCCGCTCAAGGACACCTCGCCGTTCGGCCACCTCGCCCGCTACGCGGTGCAGGGCCTGGCCGCCGCCGGCGTGCTCGAGCGCCTGCTGTGGGACGTGCTGCGCCAGGTCGCGGTGGCGGTGCGGGCCGACGCCGACGAGCACGGCGACGACGACGTCGTGGCCCGCATCGACGACGCGCTGGTCGGCAGTGACCGCTTCGCCCTGGCCTTCCGCTCGATGGCGCAGCAGGACCCGGAGCTGGGGCCGCTGCTCTACAAGCGCGGCCGCCGCCTGGCGCCGCTGTCGACCCTGCCCGCCGACTTCGGCCGGGTGCTCGGCCGCATCACCGATCGCGAGGCCGAGCGCGCGATCGTCGACTGGCTGCGGGCCGCCGAGCTGGGCGAGGAGGACCTGGCCCTGCTCGGCCTCGAGCACGGCGTCGACACCGAGGCCCGGGCCTTCGAGGTGGTGCGGGCGCTGTGCCTGTCGTCGCAGCGGCCGGTGGTGCTGTGCCTCGACCAGCTCGAGTCGATCGCCGGGCTCATCGGCAGCGAGGGCGTGGCCCGGCTGTTCACCGCGCTCATGGAGCTGTACCAGCAGGCGCCGGTGGCGATCGTGCTGATGTGCCAGACCCAGCAGTGGGTCGAGCTGCGCCGCGACGTGCCCCAGGCCGCGGTCGATCGCATCCGCGTCCTGCCGCCGCTGGCCAAGCCCACCGCCGACGAGGCGCTGGCGATCGTCGCCAGCCGGCTCGCCGGGCTGTGGACCGCCCACGGCGTGGTCGCGCCCTACCCGACCTGGCCGTTCCCGGCGGCGGCGGTGCGGACCATCGTCGACGAGCGGCGCCCGACGATCCGCGGGCTCCTGCTCGAGATCGACGCCCACCTGGGCGAGATGCGCCGCGCCGGCGCGGTCAGCGAGCTGGGCGGCGGCGCCGGGGCCGGCTCGATCGAGGCCGCGGCCGGGGTGGCGGCGGCGCTCGAGCCGCCGCCGGTCGACGAGCTGGCCGCGCTGCGCGCCGCCCGCGATCGCTACCGGCGGGTGGCCGACGAGCGTCGCGAGCTGGCGACCCCGGCCTTCCGCGAGGAGCTCCTGCGCCACGGCGTGCTCGACGTGCTCGAGCACGCCCGCCGGCGCGGCACGCAGATCGCCGGGGTCAAGATCGCGCTGGTCACCAGCCCCGAGAAGCCCAAGGTCGGGCCGCGGCCGCCGGCGATCATCACCCTCGACACCCCGTCGGGGCCGCGCCGCCTCGCCGTCGACGTCCACTCCAGCGAGCCGCGCTCGACCCACCGCGTCCTGGCCCGCCTGCGCGACCTCGTCGACGAGCGCGCCGCCGACTGCGCCGTGCTGCTGCGCGAGCGCGACGCGCCCCTGCCCGAGACCGCCAAGAAGTCGCACGAGCTGCTCGACGAGCTCGGCCAGCGCGGCGGCGCGCTCATCTGGCTGGAGCAGGCCGACGCCATGCGCCTGGTCGCGGCCGAGCTCCTGCTCGACGCCGCCGGCGCCGCCGAGGTGCTGGTCGGCACCCGCAACGCCAGCCGCGACGAGGTCCTGGCGTTCCTGTTCGAGCACGATCGCCTGGCCGAGCTGCTGGTCCCGCTCGTCAGCCGCGGCAGCGCGACGCCGCCCCGCGCCGCCCGCGCCGGCTGAACCGAGGCGCGGCCGCGCGCGGGCCGTCAGCGCGCCGCGGCGCGGCGGCGGAAGGCGCCCGGCGTGGTGCCGGTCCACTTGCGGAAGGCGCGGGTGAAGTTGGGCAGCTCGGTGTAGCCGAGGCGGCTGGCGACCTCGGCCAGGGCCAGGGTCCGATCCTCGAGCAGGAGCAGGGCGCGCTGACGGCGCAGGTCGTCGAGGAGCCGCGAGTAGCTGGTGCCGCACGCCGCCAGCTTGCGCTTGAGGGTGCGGGGCGAGACGTGGACGACCCGCGCCACCTCGTCGACCGAGCGGAAGCGGCCGTCGGGGTCGACCAGCGCCAGCCGCACCCGGCCGGGCAGGCCGGCGTCGACCAGCGCCGCCAGCTCGCGCTCGCACTGGGCGCGGGCGAGCTGCACCGCCACCGGGTCGGCCGAGACCAGCGGCAGGTCGAGCAGGTCGGCCGCGAACACCAGCCGGTTGGCCGGGCGGTCGAAGCGCAGCGTCTCGCCGGCCGGCAGCGGCACGCGCGCGAGGTAGGCCGGCGCCGGGAACGCGCACTCGGCGGCGCCGCGCAGCGGCCGCCCGGTCAGGGTCTGCCCGATCTGCCACAGCCCGACGATGAGGCTGAGGATCGCGAACTCGCGCAGGCCGCCGAGGTCGGCGCGCTCCTCGATCACCACCGCCGCGGTGTCGCCCTCGATCACGGTGCTGGTGCCGATCACCGAGGTCCGCGTGGCCGCGAACCGCTCGGCGAGGGTCAGGGCCTCGCGCACCGTGCTCGCGGTCATCGCCGCGAAGCCCAGGAAGCCGTGCGACGACACCCGCATCTGCATGCCGACGTAGAGCGCCAGCGCCGGCTCGCCGGTGAGGACGCGGGCGCGCTCGACGAGGGCGGCGCAGGTCGCGAGCGGCACGCGGGCGCCGGGATCGCGCAGCGCCTCCTCGCTGAGGCCGGTGCCGGCGAGCAAGGCCTCGGGGCGGACCTTCCACCGCCGCGCCACGGACAGCACGTCGAGGACGTAGATGCCCGGGATCTCGCCTTGTCGTCCGGCCGGCTGCATGGCGGTGTGGCGCGCGCGCCCCCTCGGATTTCCGAGGCTATCTCGAAAATTCGCGAGCACAAACAACCGGCTGCGCGTAGACCGATCCCGCCACGGCGGCGTTCTCAACCAGCAGCAGCCCCGCAACGACGAAAGGACGCTCCCCCATGTTCCGCCGCCTCGCCACCCTCGCCCTCTCCCTCTCCCTCGCCACCACCGCCTTCACGACCTCCACCGCCTCCGCCCGCGACTTCGCCCGTCCGCCCGCCGCCGCGCCCGCCGCGCCCGCCACGCCCGCCGAGGCGCCGCGCGCCGTCGACGAGCCCGCGCCGCCCCGGCTGTCGGCGACCACGCGGGCCAGGCTCCTGCGGGTGCTCGCCGCCCGCCGCGCCCGCAACGTGGGCGCCTTCCGCGCCTACGCCGATCGCGGGCGCTACCCCCACAACTTCATCACCGCCGGCCCGCTCAACGTGTGGATCGACCAGGAGGGCCGCATGTGCGCGGCGGCCACGATGATCTTCCACGGCGGCGGCAAGGCGCTGGTGCGCCGGGTCGCCCGCGAGGACAACCACATCAAGCTCGGCGACGTCACCGGCGGCCCGGTCCTCGACTGGATCCTGACCTCGGGCCTGACCCAGGCCGAGGTCGCGCTCATCCAGGAGCCGTTCATGGGGCGCGAGATCCGCGAGCCGCACGAGCCCGGCAGCCCGGCCTGGCGCGTCGCCGAGGACGAGCGGCTGCGCGACCGCTACGACGTCATCCTCGGCGAGCTCGCCGTGCACCAGGCCGCCAACCTCGAGGCCGCGGTCGACGCCCTCGCCGCCCGCCCCGACCTGGTCGCCCGCCTCCTCCGCGGCTGATCGCTGCACGCGCCGCGCGTCGAGGCGCCGCCGAGGCGACCTCGGCCGCCTCGGCCGTCACGGGCAGGTCTGGAAGCAGCCCCGCCAGCTCGTCATCAGGATCGCGCAGCAGGTGGTGGCGGCGCCGGTGCAGTCGCCGCTGTCGTGGCAGGCGGTGGCGGTGACGCAGGTGCCGGCGGCGGTGCACACGCCCGAGCCCGCGCTCAGGCAGCACTCGCCGCCGGGGCAGTCCTCGGGGCCGTCGCACCGGGTCGAGATCCCGGTGCACGACTCCGCCGGCGCCTGGCAGCGGGCGCCGCCCACCACGTCGACGCAGCACTCCTGGTCGAGGGCGCAGGTGCCGACGCCGCAGGCGATGCCGTCGTACATGCCGTCGACGCTGGCCCCATCGCGGGCGGCGTCGTCGGCGCCGGGCGGCTGGCACAGGCCGTCCACGCACGGCTGGCCGCTCGGGCACGGATGGGCGAGATCGCAGCGGAAGCGCGCGTCGCCGTAGTCCGGCGCCTCGTAACGACAGGCCGCGACCGCCAGGGCGACCAGCGAGATCATCGCGACGAGCGCGCACCGCGGCCGGGACATCGCCGTCATTGTACGGCCATCGGCGGGCGCGCGGCGCGCGAGCTGCCCCGGTCCGCTGCGGGGCGCGACGCCGACGGAGTAGGATGCCCGGGTGTCGGCCCCCCGGCTGCGCTGCATGATCCTGGTCCCGGGCGGCGCCTCGCGCCGGGTCGGCAGCGGCGGGCTGCTCGTCGGCCGCCAGCGCGACTGCGACATCGTCGCCGACGATCCGTCGGTGAGCCGCCGCCACGCCCTGGTGCGGGTGACCGGCGACGGCGCCGAGCTGGTGCCGCTGGGCCGCGCGCCGATCACGGTCAACGGCAAGGCCCGCGATCGCGCGACCGCGCTGGGCGACGGCGACCGCATCGAGCTACCCGGGCTCACGCTCACGGTCCTGCTGGAGGTGCCGCGCCCCGATCAGGAGCCGGCGACCGGGTTCGCGCTCGACCGCGCGCGCGGCGGCAGCTTCGGCGTCGCCCACTCGCCGTTCGTGGTCGGCGGCGGCGACCACGACGACCTCATCGTCAAGGGCTGGCCCGCCGGCGCGCTCCGCTTCCACGTCGCCCAGGGCGGGCTGTTCGTGGCGGCCACCGCCGGCGTGCGCCGCGGCGACGAGGCGCTCGAGCCCGACGAGGTGACCGAGCTGGCCCCCGGCGACCGCCTGGCCTTCGGCAAGGAGGTCTTCACGATCCGCCAGGTCGCCGGCGGGGACCGGACCACGGTCGTCGGCGATCGCGCCGGCCTGCCGCACCGGGTGGTCGTGCAGATCCTGCCCCGGGGCGGGCGCATCGTCTTCGGCCTCGCCGACGGCGAGCGCGCGGTGTTCCTGGCCGACCGCCGCCTCGATCTGCTGGTCGCGCTGCTGCGCCCGCCGCCGCCGTACGCGCCCGGCGACTTCATCCCCGACGACGTCGTGCGGCCGGTGGTGTGGCCGCGAAACCCGGCCGTGTCACGACCGGAGATCAACATGCTCATCAGCCGCTGCCGCCAGGATCTGGTCGCCGCCGGGCTGCACGGGCCGCGGCTGCTCGAGCGCGCCCCCGGCGGCGGCGCCACGCGCCTGGCCCTGGCCCCTTCGGCGGAGATCACGGTCGCGTCGTGAGCTACCATCGGCGGCGGTGGTCGCCCTCCCTCGGTCCGCGCCCCGGCGGCTCGGTCGCTACGAGCTGATCGCTCCCCTGGCGACCGGCGGCATGGCCGAGCTGTACCTGGGCCGGCTGCGCGGCCACGGCCGCTTCGAGAAGCTGGTCGCGATCAAGCGCATGAAGCCCCACCTGTCCGACGACCCGGGCTTCGTCGCCATGTTCCTCGACGAGGGCCGGATCGCCGCCCGCCTCACCCACCCCAACATCTGCCAGGTCCACGAGCTGGGCGAGGACGGCGGCCAGCTCTACATGGCGATGGAGTACGTGCCGGGGATCCCGCTGTCGACGATCCTGGCCGTCCTGCCCCGCACCGGCGACGGCTTCGACCTGCGGGTGTCGGCCGGCATCCTGATCCAGGTGAGCGAGGGCGTGCACTTCGCGCACGAGCACCGCGCCGACGACGGCGCGCCGGCGCCCATCGTCCACCGCGACGTCTCGCCGACCAACCTGCTGGTGACCGCCGGCGGCGTGTGCAAGCTGGTCGACTTCGGCATCGCCAAGGTGCTGACCGAGGTCAGCCACACCCGGACCGGCGTGCTCAAGGGCAAGCCGGCGTACATGGCGCCCGAGCAGATCCGGGCCGAGCCGGTCGACGGCCGCGCCGACGTGTTCGCGCTCGGCGTCGTGCTGTGGGAGTGCGTGGCCGGGCGGCGCCTGTTCCAGGGCGACTCCGACTTCCTCATCTGGCAGCAGATCACGCAGCAGCCGGTGCCGCGGCTCCGCGACCTGCGGCCCGAGGTGCCGGCGGCGCTCGACGAGGTGGTACAGCGGGCGCTGGCCAAGGATCCGGCGGCGCGCCAGCCGACGGCGCGGGCGTTCGCCGCCGAGCTCGGGCGCAGCGTGGCCGCGCTGGGCGGGGCGCTGGCGCCGCCGGCGCTGGCGACCTACCTCGCCGGCCTGTGCCCCGACGCGTTCGCCGCGCGCGCGGCGCTGGTGGCGGCGGCGGTGACCGGCGACGGCGACGGCGCGGCACGCGGGCCGGGCGGCGGACAGGACCGCGCCGGGATCAACCCCGCCCTCGACGGCGGCGCCGAGCCGACGGCGAGCGTCCGCCTGCGCGATCACACCGCGCAGCTCGGCGGCGGCGGCGCCGAGACCGTCGCCGCGGCGCGCGGCGGAGGCGCGCCGGCGCGACGGTGGGCGTGGCCGGCGCTGGGGGCGGCCGCGGTCGTCGTCGGCGCGGTCGTCGCCGTGCTGGTGGCGCGCGCCCACCCGGATCCGGCCCCGGTCGCGGGTTCGGCCCCGGGCTCGGATCCGGCCTCGGGCTCGGATCCGGCCTCGGGCTCGGGTTCGGTCTCGGGTTCGGCCCCGGGTTCGGGCTCGGGCTCGGGTTCGGCCTCGGGCTCGGGTTCGGCCCCGGGCTCGGGTTCGGCCTCGGGTTCGGATTCGGGTTCGGATTCGGCCCTGCTCCCCGCTCACCCTGAGCGAAGCCCCGAAGGGGCGGAGTCGAAGGGGATCGGTTCGGGTTCGGCCTCGGGTTCGGCCTCGGGCTCGGGTTCGGATTCGGGCTCGGGCTCGAGTTCGGGCTCGAGTTCGGGCTCGGATTCGGGCTCGGGCTCGGCCTCCTCCCCGCTCGCCCGGAGCGAAGCCCCGGAGGGGCGGAGTCGAAGGGCCGACGCGACCGCACCGGCGCGCGCGCCGCGGCGGCCCCCTCCGCTCGCCGCGGAGGGCGAGGCGCCGCGGAGCCGCAAGGCCGCCGAGCCGGGCGCCAGCGCGCCGGGCTTCTACATCGTCGACTCGCGCCCCTACGCCCGCATCTTCATCGACGGCAAGGATCACGGCGAGACGCCGCTGTTCCGCGTCCCGCTCGCCCCCGGCCGTCACTCCGTGCGCGCGGTCCTGGCCGATGGACGCAGCCAGCAGTTCACGATCGACGTCCGCTCGGGCAAAGATCTGTCCTCGGGCCGGCTGAGCTGGTAACGCTCCGGCTCGCCACCTCGATGCGCCGCCTCGTCCTCGCCGTCACCGTGGCCGCCGCCGCCGCCGTCGCCACCGCCGCGCGCGCCGACGAGGCCGCGGTGCGCGAGGCGCGGCGGGTCATCGAGGTGGAGGTCCGCTACGACCGCGGCCAGGAGCTGCTCCTCGACGCCCTCCGCGCCGGCGACAACGGCCCCGACGAGCTGGCGGCGATCTACGAGCTGGCCGGGGTGGCCGCGGTCGTGCTCGGCCAGCGCGAGGCCGGCGAGCAGTACTTCCGCCGCCTGCTCGCCCTGCGCCCGCACGCCGCGCTCCCGGCCGACACCGCGCCCAAGCTCCTCGAGCCCTTCACCGCCGCGCAGAGCCACATGGCCGCCGCCGGCAGCCTGCGCGCCGTCGCCCGCGCGCCGTCCCCGCAGGTGATCGCGGTCGAGATCGTCGCCGATCCGCTGGGCATGGTCGCCGCCGTCCACGTCCGTCATCGCGCGCGCGACGGCGCCGCCGCGGTCGCGCGCGGCGAGGCAGGCGCCCTCCGGGTCGCGGTGCCGGCGGGCGCGCGGGTCGAGGTGGTGATCGTCGCCGACGAGTACGGCAACCGGCTGCTCGAGCTGCCGCCGCCCCCGCCGCCCCCGCTCCCCGGCGACGGGCTGACGCCGGACCGCCCCCCCGCCGCCGGCCGCCGCACCGTGCTCCTGCGCTGGCCGACGTGGGCGATCGCCGCCGGGGTCACCGGCGCCGTCGGCCTCGGCTTCGCCCTCGACGGCCAGCGCGCCCACGATCGCCTCGACCAGATCCTGGCCGACCCGTCGAGGCACTTCTTCGCCGACGCCGAGGCGGCGCGGCGGCGCTGGCAGCGCGACACGACGATCGCCAACATCGCGTTCGTGACCGCCGGGGTGCTCGCCGCCGGCGCGGTGACCCTGGCCGTCCTCGGCGAGGACGGCGCCGCCCCCGGCGCCGCCGGCGGCGCGCGCGTGACCGTCGCGCCCTGGCTGGGCGCGGGCGCCGGCCTCGCCGTCACCGGCGCCTGGCCCTGACGCCGGCCGGCGCCACCGGCTCGCGCCGCTCGACGCCGCCGGGCTCCCGGCGCGCCGCGGTCAGGGCCGCGGGCGGCGAGCGACCTTGTTGAGCCGCTCGGCCTGCAGCCGCAGGGCGCGGCGCAGCCCCTGCCGCCCGCCGACCGCGCCCAGGCTCATGCCGTACATCGCGTCGATGCCGCGCACCGCGACCACCCACATGGTGATGAGGATCGCCATGTCGGCGGCGGCCCGCCGCGTCGACGCCGCCGGGATGACCAGGCCGTAGGTGTCCGACACGAAGCGGAAGTTGCGCAGGATCTTGACGATCATCTCGCGGTCGATGTCGCCGTGCCAGAAGGCCACCCGCGACACGATCAGCTCCTGGTGCCGGCGCAGGAACTCGCCCATCGACAGGGGCGCCTGCATGCGGCCCGACGGCGGCCGGCAGATCTCGAGCAGGTCCTCGAGGTACTCGTTCCAGTACAGGGCGAGGCTGCGGTTCTCCGGGCGGCGCAGGAACTTGATGCGATCGACCGAGAAGTCGGCCTTCACCGCGCTGCGGAAGCGGGGGACGATCGCATGCAGGTCGTAGAGGACCGGCGGATCGTCCTTGCTGTAGTCGGTGTCGCGGTAGCACCAGCGGGCGCGGAGCTGCGGCCAGGTGTGGATCGTGAGGACCGGGTCCTGCTCCGAGTCGATGACCAGGAAACGGCGGCCCTCGACCCCGACCACGGTGATCCAGTGCGACCAGTCGTCCACGCACAGCAGCACCGGCACCTGCTCGCGCAGGTGCTTGACCAGGCGCTTGCGCGCCTCCTCGGCGTCGCGGCAGCGCTCGAGCACGAGGTCGCAGTCGAACGAGCGCGCCGCGCGCGCCAGGCGGATCTCGTTGGTCCCGCTCCACCAGTGGGTGCGCGCGGTCTGCGCGATGTCGTCGGCCTCGACCGCGCGCCCGAGCGTCACCATGGCGTGCTTGAGCGCGAACGGGCCGCAGGTCCACTCGGTGGGCTGCGGGTAGAAGCCGGGGCGGTTGGCGGCGGTGGCGAGGCGGGGCATGGGACCGGTCGAAATCTATCGTACCGAACCGGGCGCGCCAGACCGATCCGCGGGCTTTTCCAGACGATATTGCATAGCAATATCAAAATGATACGAAATGACCCGCTGCGTCATTCGCGATGACGCAACGCGCCATCGGATTCGACGGATCACCGGGTGTGCCACTCCCGCCACCAGGCCTGCGGGCGGGGGGGCAGCCGGCCGAGCACCCACTCCCAGGTCGCCTCCGGCACCAGCACCAGGCCGTTGGGGTGACCGGGGTGAAGCCCGATCGGTGGCGCGAGCCCGGGCTCCGCGCGGGCGTCCTCGAGCGCCTGATCGAGCGGCGAGCCCTTGCCGATGATCCCGAGCGGGATCATCCGCCAGCGCCGCGCCGGCGGGACGCGCTCGGGGCGCAGGCGCACCGGCACGCGCGCGAACCACGCCGCCTGGAAGCCGAGGTGACGCTCGGCCGAGATCACGACCGCGTCGGCCGGCAGCGCGCCGCGCAGGGCGGCGGTGGCGGCCACCATCGGGACCTGCGTGCGCACGATGCCCTCGGTGGGCGCCGCCGGGCGCACGGCGATCCAGGTGGCGAGCGCCGGCACCACCGCCACCAGCCGCCACGGCGGCTCGAACCCGGCCACCAGGCGCCCGACCGCCGCCGCCGCGACCACCGCCGCCGGCGCGAACACGGCGACCCGCAGGCGGAAGCCGAGCGCGTCGGGATCGGCGACGTCGAGCCACGGCCACGACGTCACGACTACCACCGCGAACGCCGCCCAGGCCAGGGCGCGCTCCGCCGGGCGCGCGTCGCTGCGCACGCGGCCGGTCACGCGACCCACGACCACGGCGAGCACGAGCAGCGCGCCCGCGCCGGCGGCGAGCAGGCCCTGGTGCCCGAACCAGAGGTGGAAGGACGGGCGGCCGGCCTGCGGCACCGCCATCGCCGGCAGCGCCCACTCGGCGGGGCCGGTGAAGGCGCCGTCGAGGAGCGCCAGATCGCCGGGGCCGAGGAAGCGCGCCGGCGCCAGCACGCCGGCGACCATCGCCACCGCCGCCCCCGCCGCCGCCCCCGCCGCCGCCCGCCGCCACGTCAGCGCCGCCGGTCGCCGCGCCCGCAGCTCGACGAGCGCGGCCGGCGCCAGCAGCCCGAGCGCGAGCAGGGCCGACATCTTGTGGGTGAGGACGGCGGCGACGAGCGCGCCGCCGGCCAGCGCGCCGCGACGAGCGGTCGGCTGCTCGAGCGCGCGCAGCCCCAGCCAGGCCGCGGTCAGCGCCACCGTGAGACCGAGGCCGTTCTTGACGAACTCGAGCGACAGGTAGAACGAACCGCCGCCGGTGGTCGCGAGCACGGCGGCGACCAGGCCGCCGGCGACGCCGCCGACGCGGCGGCCGAGCAGGAACGCCGGCACGCCGACCAGCCCGCCGCCGAGCGCCGCGATCACCTTGGCGGCGACGATCGGATCGGTCAGCGCCGCCACCGGCGCCATCAGCCAGAAGGTGAGCGGCGCGGCCGGGTAGGCCAGCTCGCCGCGCTCGAGCAGCGACCGGAGCTGGATCGGGTAGTACCAGCCGTCGACGCCCACCGGGTACGGCGACTCGGTCAGGAGCGCCCAGCGGTGCCACGTCGACCACGCCGCCAGCGCCAGCACCGCCGCCCACGCCCCGGCCGCGAGCAGCCGCTCGCGGTGCTCGCTCCTCCCCCGAGGGAACCTGCCGCGGCCCTCGTCCACGTCAGGCCTCGCTCGCGCGCCGCTCGCCGGTCCCGGTCACTTGAGGCGCGCGATGACCTCGTCGCGGGTGGCGACGCCCTTCTCGATGATGAGCCCGAGCAGCTTCTTGAGGACCTCCTCGTCGCGGCGGACCAGGGCCTCCAGACTGTTGATGCGCTCCTGCAGCGCCGCGAGGTCGGCGAACGTGGGGCCGCGCCCCGCGCCGGTGGCCGGGGGCGGGCTGGTGGTCGGCGCCGGGCGGGCCGGCGGCGGCACCCGCAGGACCTGGGACAGGCTGCCGGTGGTGGTGCGCGACGGGCGCGGGCCGGCGGCGGGCGCGGCCTCGGTGTCGAACTGGCCGACCATCTCCATCTCGTCGTCGCGCGCGGGCTCGGCGTCGAACGCGACCGAGTCGCGCTGGCGCCGGCCGACCACGCCGCGCGGCCCCAGCCCGCGGCCGTAGAAGCGCAGGAGCGCGCGCTCGATGGCCCGCGGCCCGGCGAGGTAGGTGCGGACGTTGAGGTTGGTCTTGACCCGGATCTCGTCGATGAGCGAGAGGTTCGTCGGATCGCTGGTGGCGATGTCGAGGAACTTCATCGGCTGCGCGAACGGGATGATGCCCTGGTGGTCGGCCTGGTCGGCGGGGATGATGTCGAGCACGTCCTGCGGGATCTCGAGAGCGTCGAGATCGACCAGCGGCACCGCGAGCTGGCGCGACAGCGCGGCCACCAGCTCCTCCTCGGTGACCAGCTTGAGGTCGACCAGCACCCGCCCGAGCGGGCCGCCGGTGCGCCGCTGCTCGTTGAGCGCCGAGCGCAGCCCGGTCTCGTCGACGAGGCCGGCCTCGAGCAAGAGCTCACCCAGTCGCTTGCGCGCCATGCCGGACCTTTCGCGCGCTCACTGGGGCGCGACCAGCGTCGCCGTCCCGGTCGACGCGAGGGTGCTGAGGAAGCGGGTCGACTGTCGGCGCGCCGCGTCGACGTCGAACACCACGAAGTGCCCGTCGGAGCTGGTGGCCTGGTACTGCACCACCACCGCGGTCGTGCCGCCGAGGTTGCCGACCACCGGCGCCGCCAGCTCGGCGCGCCCGCGCAGCGCCAGCCCCTCGATCGGCTCGATCACCGGCCCGACGTGGTGACCGCCGATCGCCACCGCCAGCGCCTCGATCGTCGGCAGCGGCGTGAAGTGATCGACGAAGCCCATGCTCTGGTAGATCGGCCGCGCCGCCAGCCCGGGCGGCGGCTCGCGGACCAGGAGCGGGCCGTAGTTGATCGTGTCGGAGCGCTCGACCCACATCTGCAGGATCGACAGCACCGGGTTGAACTCGTCGAGGGGGTTGTCGATGATCACGCCCCGGACCAGGGCCGTGATGTCGACCGGCTCGGTCTTGTTGAGCAGCGCGTGGTAGAGCAGGCCGCCGGCGCCCGACAGCACCGCGCCCTGCACCGCCGGCTCGTAGGCGACGAACGGCGGCCCGGTCAGGCCGCCCTGGGAGTGGCCGAAGAAGTAGATGCGCGACGGATCGAAGCGCACCACGCGGTCGTGCTCGGTGAGCGACAGGCGCTCGATCAGGCGCACCACCGAGAAGTCGTCGGCCGCGCCCTGGATGGGGTTGTTGCGGGCGGCCTGCGGGTTCTGGAAGTTGAAGAAGTCGAGCTCGGGGTTGCCGCCGGGGTTGCGCGGCGGGTGCAGCGCCTGATCGATCGAGATCGCGGCCAGGCCGAGCGCGGCGAGCGCGGCCGCGGTGCCGTCGTTGACGAACGAGTGGTAGCTGCCGCCGGTGCCGTGGGCGTAGATCACCACCGGCCAGCCGGCCGCCGGCATGTCGCCGGTGGGGATCGTGAACGACACCCGCAGGGGCTCCATGCGCTGGACCGCCGGCAGCCCGTCCTCGGCGAGGACGATGTCGCCCTCGCCCACGACGCGGTACGGGATCGTGCCGGTCTGGAAGTTGGGGGCGTCGAAGACGGCGTCGTACCAGGTGAGCGGGCGATCGCCGGCGTTGCGCGGCACGACGTCGCGCACCAGGGGCGGCGGCAGCGCGCGCACCCGCTCGCGCAGCAGCGCCATGATGTCGGTGACCGACTGGGTCGTGAACACCGCCGCCGAGGCGACGTCGGCGCGCTCGTCGCCGCCGGGCTCGTCGAGCCAGTCGAGGAGCGGCGCGTACAGCGCGCGGGCGCGGACCAGCGCCGGATCGGCGGGGGCGGTGGTGGCCAGGATGGCCTCGAGATCGGGCGCCGGCGCGACGCCGAGGCGGCGGGTGACGACGAGGGCGTACGTCGTCCGCTGGCGCAGCGGGAAGCCGGGCGACGGCAGGACGGCGAGGGCGTGGTCGCCGATGGTCCAGCCCGCGTGCTCCTGGAACTTGAAGACGAGCGGCGTGCGCTGGCCGCGCGCCGGCGACGCCGGATCGACGTCGACCAGGTAGACCGAGGCCCACGACTGCACCGACTCGACCGCGTCGGCGGGCAGGCGCCCGGTGTCGATGGGGCCGGCGAAGCGGGCGTAGATCGCGTTGTTGGTGCCGAAGCCGTCGAGGGTCTCGACCGCGTCGAGGTAGAGGTTGACCAGGGGCTGCAGCCGCGGGTAGCCGGTCATGTCGACGAACCCGCCCTGGCGACGCAGATCGCTGGGGAACGGCAGCTCGTAGAACTCCTGGGCCACGCCGTCGCGGGGGACGGTGAACAGCGCGGCGACCGGGTCCTCGGCGCAGCCGGCGGCGACGCCAGCGGCGGCGAGCAGGCCAGCGACGGACAGCGAGCGGAGGGGGGGCATGGATCCCTTCAGAAGCTGAACGATATCCCCAGACACGTCACGCCGGCCACCGCGAACGCACCCGACGCGCCGATCGCCGCCGCCCCCAGGCGATCCTCGTCACGCGTCAGGAGGTAGTAGCCGCCGGCGCCGGCCAGGGCCGCCGCCCCCATCAGGGCGAGGGCGGCGCGGCGGGTGGTGCGACGGGCGCGCCCGGGGATGGGCGCGGGCCCCGGGCGCGGCCCGGCGGGCGCCAGGTCCTCGCCCTCGGTGATGAGCTCGACCACGCCGAGCGCCGCGTCGGCGAAGGCCTCGTCGGTCGTGCAGACGTCGCACTTGCGCGAGGCCTGGCGGAGGATGGCGCCGGTGCCGGTGTCGAGCAGGGTGAGCGTGTAGTGGTAGCTGGGGCCGATGCTGACCAAGGTCGCCTCGATGACCTTGCCGACCCCGGCGTGGGTCTTGAGCTCGCGCAGGCAGGTCCCCATCAGGCACGCCGCGTTCCACGGCGTCCCGGCGAGGAACTCGCGGAGGCGGGCGCGGCCGGCGACCTTGAGGCCGGCGATGCCGAGCGACTCCTCGATCTGTCGGGTGAAGACCTCGGCCGCGGCGTCGCTGACGCCCTCGACGCGGACGTCGAGCAGGCCGATGAGATCGTCGTCGACCGACCCGGCCGACGACGACGACGACGACGACGACGGCTTCGCGGTCGTGGCCGCGCGGGATCCGGCGCCGTCGGCGCGCGCTGGCCCGGCGACGGCCAGCGCCGCCGCCAGCACGGCCAGCGCCGCGAGGCCGCGCGGCGCGCCCCGCCCGGTCATCGGTCGGCGCGACCGCGAGGACATCCGCGGCATCCGCGTCATCCGCGACATTCCTCGTCAGGCCTCGTCGACCTCGGCGATGAACCGCTTCATCAGGCCGTCGATCATCAGGTTGCGGTCCGGGATCCCGTACTTGCCGTCCCGCCACCCGCTCTGGGTCTCGGCGTACTTCTTCTCGACGTCGGCGATCACGAGCTTGTACTTCTGGACCTTGCGCAGGATGTCCTTCTGGTTGCGGATGAAGTACGCGACCATCGACGCCCCGGCGGCCACGGTCAGCACCAGGCCCAGCGGGCCGCCGACCGCGTAGCGCAGGCCGATGCGCAGGGCCAGCACCGCGGCGGCGCCGATCGCCACCTTCTTGGTGCCGGTGCCGTCGACGACCGAGTCCTTGGCCAGGGCGAACGCGGTCTGGCCGCTGGCGATGAGGAGCGCGATGAAGTTGCCGCGCCGGGTGGTCCAGCCGCGGTCGTAGTACTCCTTGATCCCCTGCTTGAGGAAGGAGTCGAAGTCGGCGTAGATGCCCCCGTCCGCGCGCTCCTCGGCCGGCGCTTTGCCCTCTGCCATCCTCGGATGATAGCCCCTCGGGGTCGCGTTGACTATCGGGGGGGCGTCGCTCAGCATTCCTGCATGCGAGCAAGTAGCGCCCTGCGGCACTTCGTCGCCGCCACCGTGGCCGCCCTCGCGCTCGCGCTCGTGGCGGGCCCGGCGTGGGCCGACCTGGCGACCGGCCGCGACCGCTTCATCGCCGGCGACTACAAGGCGGCCCAGGCCGAGCTGGGCCGGGTCACCGGCAAGGACCGCGCGGCCGCCCGCCTGATCCTGGTCGACGCCCAGCTCCTCGTCGGCGACACCGCCGCCGCCGAGGCCACGGCCGCCGCGCTGGCCCGGGACAAGGACCCCAAGGTCGCCGCCGACGGCGCGGTGGCGCTGGCCCGGGTGCTCCACACCGTCGGCCGCCACGCCGAGGCGCGGGCCCAGCTCGAGCCGCTGGTGCAGCGCGAGCCCGGGCACCGCGCGGCGCGGCGGGCGCTGGCCCAGCTCCTCGGCGGCACCGGCCAGGTCGCGGCCGCGCGCGCGCTGTGGCAGCGCACGATCGACGAGTACGACCGCAAGGCCATCGACCTCGACGACCCGCACCAGCTCTTCGAGCTGGCGGAGGCGGCGCGGGCGCTGTCGGAGTTCGAGCTGGCCAACGACGCCTACCGCGAGATCCAGAACATCTCGCCCCAGCTCACCGAGGCCGGCGTGGCCTGGGCCTACCTGTTCCTGCAGAAGTACTCGTCGGAGCAGGCGGAGCAGACCTTCGACGAGGTGTTCAAGGTCAACCCCAACCACCCCGACGCCCACGCCGGCATGGCGGCGGTCCTGCTCGAGAGCCGCTACGACCTCGCCGCCGCCCGCCACCACCTCGACAAGGCGCTGGCGGTGAACCCGCGCCACGTCCGCGCCCTGCTGGTGCGGGCGCTCATCGAGATCGATCAGAACCAGTGGGACGCGGCGCGCAAGACCCTGGGCCTGGTGCTGGCGGTCAACCCCCAGCACACCGAGGCCTTCGCGATGCTGGCCACGATCGCGTGGCTGCGCGACGATCTCCGGACCTTCGAGGCCGAGAAGCAGAAGGCGTTCGCGATCGATCCCGCCTACGCCGAGTTCCACCGCATCGTCGCCCGCTCGGCGGTGCGCGAGCACCGCTACGCCGAGGCGGTCGAGCTGGAGAAGGAGGCGGTCAAGCTGCGCCCCGACTACTTCGAGGCCATGAGCGGCGCCGGCCTCGGCTACCTGCGCCTCGGCGACGAGCAGGCGGGCCTCGACTGGCTGCGCCGGTCGTGGAAGGGCGACAAGTACAACGTCCGCACCTACAACACCCTCAACCTGTTCGAGGACACGATCCCCAAGGAGTACGTGTTCTCGTCGACGAAGTCGTTCAAGATCCGCTACCACAAGGACGAGCAGAAGCTGCTGGCGCGGTACCTCGAGCCGATGCTCGAGCGCGCGTTCGCCGACATGGTCAAGCGCTACGGCTTCACGCCCAAGCTCCCGGTCATCCTCGAGCTGTACCAGGAGAGCGACCACTACAGCGTGCGCACCGTCGGCCTGCCCAACCTGGGCGCGCTCGGCGTGTGCTTCGGCCAGGTCATCACCGCGATGTCGCCGACCAACGGCGACATCAACTGGGGCATGGTGCTGTGGCACGAGCTGGCCCACGTCTTCCACATCCAGCTCTCCAACCAGCGGGTGCCGCGCTGGTTCACCGAGGGCCTGTCGGAGTACGAGACCCTGCTCGCCAACCCGGCGTGGCGGCGCGAGAACGACGCCGACGTCCACGGCGCGCTGGCCGAGGGCACGCTGCCGTCGGTCACCGAGATCAACGACCAGTTCGTCCAGCCCGACTCGCAGAAGGTCGTCGTCGCCTACTACCTGTCGGCGGTGATGATCGAGTACATCGCCCAGACCTACGGCTTCCCGGCCATCGTCAAGGGCCTCAAGCTGTTCGGCCAGGGCAAGGAGACGCCGGAGGTGGTCGAGGAGATCACCGGGCGCAAGGTGGCGCAGTTCGACGCCGACTTCCGCGCCTACCTCGAGGTGCGGCTGGCCCCGTACCAGGGCACGTTCCGGCTGCCGACCAGCGGCCTGAACGACCTGGTCGCCCTCGAGATCGCCGCCGACGCCCGGCCGCGCGACGCGGTGGCGCGGGCCCGGGTGGCGCTCGGCCACTACTACGCCGGTGACGCCGAGAAGGCGGGCGCCGCCGCCGACGCCGCGCTCGCCCTCGATCCCGACCAGCCCATCGCCACCTACGTCATGGCCGAGATCCAGCTCCGCTCCGGCGCCAGCGCCCGCAGCCGCGAGCTGTTCGAGAAGCTCATCGCCCGCGGCCACGACAGCTTCGACATCCGCGCCCGCCTCGCCCAGCTCGCCCGCCACGAGCAGCGCGCCGCCGACGCCGAGCAGCAGCTCTGCGCGGCCAAGCGCCTCGACCCCGAGCGCAGCTACCCGTACAGCGAGCTGGCCGAGCTGTACCAGGCCAGCGGTCGCACCCGCGAGGCGCTGGTCGAGCTCGAGCACTACGTGATGCTCGAGCAGATGCAGGTGGCGCCGCTCAAGGAGCTGGTCGCCGGCTACCGCAAGCTCGGCGAGTGGGCCAAGGTCCGCACCTACGGGGAGATGGCGCTCTACATCTTCCCGTCGGACGCCGACCTGCTCCTGACCCTGGGCCAGGCCTACCTCGCCACTGGTGACCCGCGGCAGGCGCTCTACAGCTACGACAGCGCGCTGCTGGTGACGCCGGCCCTGCGCCGGCCGGCGCTCGCCCACCTCGGCCGCACCCGCGCCTTCCTGGCGATGGGCGACAAGGTCAAGGCGCGGGCGGCGCTGGCCCTGGCCCAGAAGACCGAGCCGGCGCACGCCGAGGTGGTCGAGCTCAAGCCCAAGGTCAGGTAGCGCGGCGCGCCGGCGGCCGGCGCCGCGCCGCCGGCCGCCGCGGCCTCGGTGGCCTGGGTGACGGCGGGGACGGCGGGGAGGGCAGGGACGGCGTCGGCGCGCGGCGGGTGGCGGTGGCGAGCTGGCGGGTGACCTCCTCGACGAGGAGCTGGACCGGGGGCCGGCCGAGCGCGCCGGCGTGGCGGGCAGCGAAGACCTCGATGGGCGGCAGCGCCAGCACCGGCAGGGCGCGCAGCTCGCCGGCGGCGACGTGCGGCGCGGCGGTCACGTCGGGCAGGACGGTCACCAGCGCGCCCGACAGCGCGACCACGAGGTTGGAGCGCAGCATCGTGATGCGCATGCCGATCTTGCGCGGCACGTCGGACGGCCAGCCGTCCTGGACCCGACCGGTGTCGCCGATGCGCGGCACCGAGAACGGGTGGGCGAGCACGTCGGCCAGGGTCGGGCGGCGGGCGGCGAACAGCGGGTGGCCGCGGCCGCAGTAGATCGACGCGCCGAGCTGACCGAGGCGCTCGACGACGATCTCCTCGGCGGTCACGTCCTCGTACCAGAACGCGACGTCGAGCAGGCCGCGCACCAGCAGCGTGGCCGCCTCGGCCGGCCCGTGCACCGCGTGCTCGGGTGCGAGGTCGGGGTGTGCGCGCTTGAGCGCGACCAGCGCCGGCACCACGACGTGATCGGTGAGCACGCCGAGCGACGACGCCCGCAGCGGGCCGAGGAACGGGTCGCCCAGGCTCTCCGACAGCCCGGCGTCGACGTCGCGGGTGGCGGCGCGGACGGCGTCGCGCAGCGCCGCGCCGGCGGGGTTGAGCACCAGGCCGCGGCCGACCCGGTTGAAGACCGGCGTCCCCAGCGCGTCCTCGAGCAGGCGGAGCGTGCGCGACACCGCCGCCGGGGTCAACGCCAGCCGCCGCGCCGCCGCCGCCACCGAGCCGGCCTCGGCGACCTCGGCGAAGGTCGGCAGCCAGTTCCACAGGGTGCGGCGGAGGGAGGTGAGCATCGGGGGGCGACGGGCGACGGGCGACGGGCGACGGGCGACGGGCGACGGGCGACGGGCGACGGGCGACGGGCGACGGGCGACGGGCGACGGGCGGATATTCAGGTTTGCTTGATGATGACGACAGTAAGTATCGCTTTTCTTGGCAAGGCGGAAGGGCCATCGTCGTCATGCTCATGAGGTCCTCCATGCCCCGCGCCCTGCTCGTCCCCGGATCCTCGCTCCATGACGGAGCCTCCCTCCGTGCCGGATCCCCCCTCGATCGCCGCGCGCTCCTGCGCCTCCTCGGCCGCGCCTCCGCCGGCGCCGCCGGCCTCGCCCTGTTCGGCGCCTGCGGCGACGGCGGCGGCGGCCTCGAGGTCGACGGCGGCGGGCAGGTCGACGCGACCGTCCTCCCCGACGGCGCCATCTGCCGCGCCACCACCGCCGACGTGCTCGGGCCATACCACCGCAGCGGCGCGCCGTCGCGGACCATGATCGCCGCCGCCACCGAGGCCGGCGATCGCCTCGCCCTCGACGGGGTCGTGCTCGCCGACGACTGCACGACGCCCCTGGTGGGCGCGGTCCTCGACGTGTGGCAGGCCGACGCCGCCGGCGCCTACCACGAGCCCGACGCCGCCGGCGGCCCCTACCGCCTGCGCGGCAAGGTCACGGCCGCCGCCGACGGCACGTGGATGGTGGACACCATCCGCCCCGGCAACTACCAGACCGGCCCCGGCGCGTGGCGCCCGGCGCACCTCCACGTCATCGTCTCGCACCCCGGCTACCGCACGGTCACCACCCAGCTCTACTTCGCCGGCGATCCCTACCTGCCGCCGAACGACAGCTGCACCACCTGCGGCTCCGACGATCCGGCGCGCATCATCCCGCTCACCGCCCGCGCCGGCGGCGGCCTCGCCGGCGAGCTCCGCATCGTCCTCGCCCGCGCCTGACGGTCCGGACCGCGGCGGGCCCTCCTCGCGCTCGTCCCGCGCTCCGCGCCCCGCGCCCCGAGCCCCGAGCCCCTTCGACTCCGCCCCTCCGGGGCTTCGCTCCTGACGAACGGCGCCGGCAAGCGCCCGACATCACTCGCGCGACGGCCGCGGCTTGTCGGCCTTCGACACGCCCTCGCTATCGCTCGGGCGGCTCTAACGAACGGCGCCGACAAGCGCCCGACATCACTCGCGCGACGGCCGCGGCTTGTCGGCCTTCGACACGCCCTCGCTCACGCTCGGGCGGCTCAGGCCGACCGGAGAGATGCAGCTCGCCGTTCGTTAGGAGCCAGACCCGAGCGCCAGCGAGGGTCGC
Source organism: uncultured delta proteobacterium (assembly GCA_900696455.1). GTDB lineage: Bacteria > Myxococcota_A > Polyangia > Haliangiales > Haliangiaceae > UBA2376. The sequence continues at coordinate 1,529 of CAADGB010000222.1, read as the reverse complement.
CGTCGAAGGGCGCCCCCGCCGTGCTATCAACGACCGATGTCCCTGCCCAGCTCGGTCGACGTGGCCATCGTCGGCGCCGGCACCAGCGGCGCGGCCGCCGCCTGGTACTTCGCCCGCGCCGGCGCGCGCGTGGTCTGCGTCGAGCGCCGCCCCCTCGCCGAGGCCGGCGCGCGCTGGGTCAACGGCCTCACCCGCACCGCCCTGGCCGAGGCCGGCATCGAGCTGCCGCCCGGCGCGGCGCTGGGCGAGCCGCACCCGTTCCACCTGGTGACCGACGCCGGTCGCGTCACCGTGCGCGACCACGACGTCGTCGACGTCGACATGCGCGCGCTGGTCGCCCTCCTGCAGGCGCGGGCCCAGGACGCCGGCGCGGTGCTCGCCGGCGACACCACCGTCCTCGGCCGCGACGGCGACGCGCTGGTGACCGACCGCGGCCGCGTCCGCGCGCGCTGGCTGGTCGACGCCTCGGGGCTCGCCGGCGCCCGCCTCCTCGAGCAGCCGGCGGTCGGCACCGACCACCTGTGCGCGGCGGCCCAGGCCGTGTTCGAGGTCCGCGACCGCGACGCCGCCCGGGCCTGGTTCGCCGCCGCCGACATCCCGCCCGGCGAGATCTACGCCCGCCTCGGCCTGGCCGGCGGCTTCTCGGTGCAGAACGTCCGCCTGCACCACGGCGGCGACACCGTCGCCATCCTCACCGGCTCGATCCCCGCCCTCGGCTTCCCGTCGGGCAAGGCCATGCTCGATCGCATCGTCCGCCAGCAGCCGTGGATCGGCCGCCGCGTGTTCGGCGGCCAGGGCGCGATCCCGCTGCGCCGCCCCTACGACCGGCTCGCCCGCGACAACGTCGCGCTCCTCGGCGACGCCGCCTGTCAGGTGTTCCCGGCCCACGGCTCGGGCATCGGCGCCGGCATCCTCGCCGCCCGGCTCCTCGCCGCCACGCTCGGCGGCGGCGGCACGCTGCGCGACTACGAGGTGGCGTGGCACCGCCGCTGGGGCGGGCTGTTCGCCGCCTACGACGCCTTCCGCCGCTGGAACCAGACCATGCCCCCCAGCGTCCTCGACGAGCTGATGGCGGCCGGCGTGATCGACCCGCCCTTCGCCCGCGCCGGCCTCGATCAGACCATGCCGCGCCTGTCGCTGGGCGCCCTGCCGCCCAAGGCCCGCGCCCTCGGCCGCCGCCCCCAGCTCGTGCCGGGCCTGGCCCGGGTGGCGGCGCAGGTCGGCGCCGCCCACCTCCTGAGCGCGCTCTACCCGCGGAGCGAGCGCCGTCGCCTCGCCGCCTGGAGCCGCGGCATGGCGCGCGTGCTCGCGGTCTGAGCGCCCTGCAACCGCCGCGGCGCCGCGGTGTCGTACGCGACATGCGGTGGTGGATGACGCTCGCGGTGTGCGCGTGCGCGGCCTGCGCGCGCGCGCGCGGCATCATCTTTGTCTGCGGTGGCGTGCCGTTTCTCCAGATGGCGGTGCCGGAGATCCGCACCCGCCAGCCGGGCATGATGACGCTGATCTCGCTGGCCATCACGGTCGCTTTT
>CAADGB010000221.1 GCA_900696455.1 uncultured delta proteobacterium | reverse complement strand
CGGCGGCCGCGCCCTCCCCGGCGACCGCCGCCGCGCCCGCGCCCTCCCCCGCGCCCGTCGCCGCGCCCGCGGCCCCGGCGCGTCGCTCCTCGCCGATCTGCCCGACCTGCCGGATCGCCACGCTGTGGCACGGCAAGCGCGAGGCCTGGTGGTGCTCCACGTGCAAGCGGACCCTGTGAGCCGCCTCGCCGCGTGCGCGCTCGTCGCGTGCGCGCTCGCCGCATGCGACGCCCGGCGCGCGCTGCCGCCCGCCCCCGCGGCCGCGGCCACCGCCGACGAGGCCCGCCACGCCCTGCGCCTGCGCGCCCACCTCGAGGCCACGCCCGGCGTCCGCGCGGCCAGCGTGCTCGTCACGGTGCCGCCGGTCGATCCGCTGGCGCGCAGCCCGGCGCGGCCGCCGGCGCGCGTCTCGATCGTGGTCGCGACCGGCCCCGGCGCCGACGCCGCGGTGATCGGCGACGTCGCGCTCGCGGCCGCCCGCGCCGCGCTCGGCCCCGACGTCGACGCCGCGGTCCAGCTCGCCCCGGCGCCGGCGGCGCCGCGGCTGGCGAGAGTCGGCCCGTTCGAGGTCGCGCCCGCCACGCGACCGCTCCTGGTCGCGACCCTGGCCCTGGCGCTCCTGGTCATCGGCGGCCTGGCCGCCGCGCTGTTCCGGGCGGTCTACCGGCGCGGGACCAGTCCCCACCAGTCGAGCACCAGCACCACGCGCGGATCGTGAGCCGGCTTGCCGCCGGGCCCGGCGACGTGGAGGCTCACCTCCTCGCGCGCCGGATCGACGTTCTTGACCGCGACCAGGCGCATGCGCAGCGCGCCCAGATCGCTGCGATCGGGCACCTCCGCCCGCTCGAGCACGTCGGTCCAGGCGTAGAGGGTGTCGCCGGCGAAGGTGGGGTTGACGTGCTGGCCGCCGTTCCACGCCGCCATGCGGACGACGTTCTCGAGGCCGCCGAAGGCGAGCGCGTGGGCGACGCTGATGACGTGGCCGCCGTAGACCAGGCGCTTGCCGAAGCGGGTCTGGGCCTGGGCGTGCTGGTCGAAGTGGACGCGGGCGCTGTTCTGGTAGAGGCGGGTGGCCAGGGTGTGATCGGCCTCCTCGAGCGTCATGCCGCCGTGGTGGACGATGCGCTCGCCGGGCTCGTAGTCGTCCCACAGGTGGGCGCCGCCGGTGGCCCAGCGCAGATCGCCGAAGCGCGCCAGGTTGAGCGCGGCCGGCACCGGCAGCTCCTCGACCGGGACCGCCTCGGGCAGGCTGGGCACGACCTCGGCCGGCGCCGGCGCCGACGGGTCGCGCTTCTCGACCATGACCCAGCGGTGGAACGACAGCACCTCCTGGCCCTTCTGGTTGTGGCCGCGCGAGGTCACGTAGACGACGCCGCGCTTGCCGTCGGAGAGCGGGCGCAGGCCGATGACCTCGCTCTCCGCGGTCAGGGTGTCGCCGGGGTAGACCGGGCGATGGAACAGGACCCGGGCGTAGCCGAGGTTGGCGACCGCGTTCAGCGAGATGTCGGCGACGGTCTTGCCGAAGACGAGGTGGAAGGCCAGGAGATCGGGGGCGCACTCGCGCGAGAAGCCGAGCGAGCGCGCGAACTCGGTCGAGGACGCCAGCGGCCGCCGGTCGCCGGTGAGCGCGATGTAGAGGGCGAGGTCGCCGCCGTGGATGGTGCGGGGCGTCGCGTGCTGGAGCCGCTGCCCGACCTGGAAGTCCTCGAAGTAGTTGCCGGTGGTGGCCTTGCCGTGCGCCATGACGAGCGGCGAGTGTGGCCGCACGCCCCGCCCGGGGGCAAGCGCGGAGCGCACCTCCGAGCGCGTGCAGGCGTCACCGGCTCGGGCGCCCCAGGCGGCCAGGCGCGGCGCGCGCGCCGCCCTCGCGGCTACTCCTGGAGGGTGAAGCCGTAGTTCACGGTCATGGGCGCGCCGGTCCAGGTCGGGAAGCTGGCGGACTTCGCCGCCGCCGCGACGCAGGCGCCGGTCGGGGTGCCCGCGAACTCGCCGGTGGCCTCGGCCTTGGTCACCGCGCCCGTCGGATCGACCGTGGCCTTGACCTTCACCAGGCCGGCGACGCCGTGCTGATCGAAGCAGGCCTGGGCCTTCTTCGCGACGGCGCTCATGCTGGTGCGGATGTCCTTGCTGTCGAGGCCGGTCTTCTCCGGCTTGCCGCCGTCGCCACCGCCCTGGGTCGGCTTCTGGGCGCCGCCCGAGGCCGCCGACCGCAGCTCCTCGATCGACTGGTCGCCGCCGCCGCCGCCCGCGGTCGCGCCGCCGCCACCGCCAGCGCCCGCGCGCGGCTTGTCGTCGGTCGTGGCCTTGCCCTTGCCGCCGGCCGCGCCCTTGTCGGTGGCCCCGGTGGCGCTGGTCGCCGAGCCGGCGCCGGCGCCGCGCGGCGCGGCCTTGCCGTCGCGCTCCTCGAGCTTGTCGCCCCGGTCGCCCCGGGTCTTGCCGGCGACGTCACCGGTCGCCGCGCCGCCGACACCGCCGGTCGCCGCGCCGCCGCCGCCCGACGGAGCCGGCGCGGAGTCGGCCGCGGGCGCCGACGGCTCCGCCGGCAGCGCGATCGCGACGGTCCCGGTCTCGGTCGGCGTGGTCGCCGACCCGGCCACCGCGCCGGGCGCCGCGGCCCGCGCCCGGTCGGCGGGGACCCCGGCCGCGACCGCCGCCTCGCCGCCTCGGGCCGTCGAGCCGGCCGCTACCTGATCGCCCGAGCCCGAGCCGCCGCCGCTGGTCAGGACCACCACCGCCGCGGCGGCCGCGGCCAGCACGGCGCCCGCGGCGACGTACCAGACGGTCTTGCTGCGCCCCGCGCGCGGGCTGGCCAGCGGCGTGACGTCGGCGCCGGCGGTCGCCACCGACGGAGCGGCCGCGGCGGCGGCCGCCGGCAGCTCGGGGAGCGACACCACCTGGGCCGGCGCCGGCAGCGCCACCGCCCGCAGGCCGCTCTGCGACGACGACAGGAGCGACTCCTCGTAGGCGTCGTGCTGGCTGGTGATGCGGCGAGAGATGCGCTGCTTGGTCGAGCGGGCCAGGGACTTGATGTCGTGCAGTCCGGAGTCCTCGCTGCGCTCGGCGGGCCGCGACGAGGCGTCGAGGCCAGGGGGCGGCGCGGCGGCGCGGGGGCGATCGTTGTCGGTGTCGGACATCATGGGTACCTCGGCGTCGTCGGGTTCTCGAGTGGGAGCGTCTCGAGCGATACGTGCGATCCGTGCCATCACCCGGTCCGGAAGGCCATCGAAATAGTCCGGCGTGGCCAGGCCCTCGTGGGCCCGGGCCGCGGCGCGGAGCAGGTCGTCGATGTCCTCGGTCATCGTGGTCGGGGTGGTCGGCGTCGGGGCCTGGGCAGGGGGGGGGAAGCGGGAGTGTACCGGGGCTAGGCCCCGGGCCCACGGGATTTCGCGGCGCCGCGCGCCGGGGCCACCGGGCCCAGCCGCTCGCGCAGGATGCGGCGGGCCTCGTTGACTCGCCACGCCACGGTGCCCTCGGGGATGTCGAGGAGCTCGGCGATCTGGCGATGGCCCAGGCCCTCGATCGTGGCCAGCACCAGGGTCACCCGCAGCGGCGGCGAGAGCTCGGCCATGGCGACCAGGGTGGCGCGCACCTGCTCGCCGACCGCGGCCAGCTCGTCGGGCTGCAGCCGCGGCGCGCCCAGCCCCTCGGGCCGACCGCCGACCTGCGCGGCCTCGGTGGCGCCGGCCTGCGCCAGCGCGCTGGCGCGGCGGGTCGAGCGCAGACGGGTGAGGGCGGTGTTCACGGCGATCCGGTAGAGCCAGGTGAAGAAGTCGGAGCGACCGTCGAACGTGGCCAGGCCGCGGTAGGCGCGGACGAAGGTCTCCTGGGCGACGTCGTCGGCGTCGCTGTGGTTCCCGGTCACGTGGAGAGCGGCGGCGTACACGCGGCGTGGGTGCAGGCGCACGAGGGCGCCGAAAGCAGCGGCGTCGCCCTGCCGAGCGCGCGCGAGGAGGTCGGCCTCATCCTCCGCCATTCTCGCGCACTATAGGGAGGGTGACGGCAGTAGGACAATGGCCGGGGCGGCTTCCTTGGGGCCGGACCGCCCGCCGACCGCCCGCCGACCACCCGCCGACCGCCCGCCGACCGCCCGCCGACCGCCTCGGCGGCGCCTCGGGTTCAGCCCAGCGACGCGCGCCGCCGGTCGGCCTCGACCAGGCGGGGGTACAGCCCGGCCGCCAGATCGTCGAGGCGGGCCAGGGCCCGGCACGCCGCCGCCCGGGCCGCCAGCCGGCGAGACGCGCGCTCGGCGGCCTCCCGCCCGCCGTCGCGGGCGCGGACCTCGTGACCCGCGTCGAGCAGGGCCAGCGGATCGGCGCCGGTCACGACCCGGGTCAGCTCGACGGCGCGGGCGCGCGCGGCCGCCAGCGCGTCCTCGAGATCCTCGGCGTGGGTGACCAGGAGCTGGGCATAGGCCTCGCCGTCGGCCCCGGCCAGCAGCGCGTCGAGATCGACCAGCGCCAGGTCGCGCAGGCGCATGAGCAGCGCGTCGTCGTCGGTGGTCGGCTCGCTCATCCCGCCCCCCCGCCCCCGCCCCGCGCGCCGCCCGTCCCCTCGCCGTCCCCACCGTCCCCACCGCCTCCCCCCGTGCCGGCGGCCAGGGCCCGCGCCGAGGCCGCGGCCAGCGACCGCTGGCGGGCCTCGCGCTCGGCGGCGACCCGGGCCTTGATCGCGGCCAGCGCGTCGTCGGTGCCGGCACCGCCGGTGGCCACCCCGGCGCTCGCGCCGGCGCTCAGGATGCGGGCCTCGAGCTCGGTCGCGGCCGCCTCCTCGCCCCGCATCGCCGCGTCGACCTCGCTGGCGACCGCCTCCTCCTCGATCCGGTCCTCGGCCGACTGGAAGCGATCCCAGACCGAGCCGTCGTTGCCGAAGGCGTCGCCGCCCGAGCGCGCGGCGGCGAGCTGGGTGGCGAGCGTGCCCTTCTTGAGCTTGAGGATCTGCAGCTTGGTCTCGAACTCCTTGCGGCTCTTGTTGAGCCCGATGGCGTAGCTGGCCGCCTCGTCGCGATCGCGGCGGATCTTCTGGGCCTCGATCAGGCAGTCCTTCTTCTGCTTGAGCGCGGTGCGGGCGGCGTCGTCGTCGCCGGCCTTGACCGCCGCCATCGCCCGCTTCTCCCACGCCACCGCCTTGTCCTCCTGGCGCTTGATGTCCTCCTCGAGCTGCTTGGCCGTGGCCTTGTAGCTGATGAGCTCCTGCAGCGCCGCCTTGCGCTGCTCCTCGAGCTCGAGGATGGCCATCTCGATCTCCTTCGCGGGATCGATGGCCTTGTCGAGGGCGGCGTTGGCCTTCGACTTGATCCCGTCCTTCATGCGCGAGAACAGGCCCATGGGGTCACTCCTTGCCCAGCCCGTACTTGCGGTACCGCTGGCGGAACTGATCGTACGTCAGGCCGAGGGCGGCCGCCGCCTCCTTCTGGACGAAGCGGGTCCGCTCGAGGGCGTCCTTGCACAGCCAGGCCTCGAAGGCCTCGACCCGCTCGACCAGGGTCCGGCCGGGATCGTCCTCGAAGCCGCCGATGCCCGCGGCCCGCGGCAGGGCGCCCTCCTGGGCCTCGGGCGGCAGCGCGGCCTCGACGTCGGCGGCGGTGAGGACCTCGCCCTGGGCCATGTAGATCGCGCGCTCGACGACGTTCTTGAGCTCGCGCACGTTGCCGGGGAAGTCGTAGCGGGCCAGCCGGTCGAAGGCCTCGGGCGCGAGATCACGCACGGTGATGCCGGCGACCTCGAGCCGGAACAGGGCCAGGAAGTACGCGGCCAGCACCGGCACGTCGTCCAGGCGGTCGCGGAGCGGCGGCAGGCTGATGACCTCGAAGGCCAGGCGGTCGTAGAGATCGGCGCGGAAGGTGCCGGCGGCGATCGCGGCCTTGAGGTCGGCGTTGGTGGCGGCGATGACGCGGACGTTGACCTGGATCGACTCCGAGCCGGCCACCCGCTCGAAGCGCTGGTACTCGAGGACGCGCAGGATCTTGGCCTGGAACTCGAGCGACATGTTGCCGATCTCGTCGAGGAACAGGGTGCCGCCGTCGGCGAGCTCGAACTTGCCCTCCTTCTGCTTGGTGGCGCCGGTGAAGGCGCCCTCCTCGTGCCCGAACAGCTCGCTCTCGAGCAGGCTCTCCGGCACCGCCGCGCAGTTGATGGTGATGAAGGGCTCGGCGGCGCGCGGCGACAGGGTGTGGATGGCGCGGGCCACCAGCTCCTTGCCGGTGCCGCGCGGGCCCAGGACCAGCACCGGCCGCGGCACCGGCGCCACCCGCTCGATCTTGCCCATGACGTGGCGGATCACCGTCGAGTCGCCGACGATCTGCCAGCGTCGGCCCGCCATCTTGCGCAGGCGCTCGTTGGTGGCCCGCAGCTCCCGGTTCTCGCCCTCGAGGCGGCGGCGCTCGTGGATGTGGTGGAGCATGCGCTCGACCTTCTCCACCGAGATCTCGAGCTTGTCCTCGAGGTACGGATCCTTGGAGATGAAGTCGACGGCGCCGGCCTTGACCGCCACCACCGCGTCGTCGATGGTGCCGTGGCCGGTGAGGATGATGATCGGGAGATCGGGGTGGGCGCGGCGCAGCTCGCGACAGATCTCGATGCCGGTGCGCTTGCCGGGCCCGAGGTCGAGATCGAGCACGACCATCTCGGCGTCGCCGGTGCGCAGCCAGGCGATCGCGTCCTCGCCGTCGTCGAAGCTCGCCACCTCGCGGCCGCGGGCGCGGAAGACCTCGGCCAGGAGCCGCCGGACCTCGGCCTGATCGTCGACGCAGACGATCAGGCTCACAGCCCACCCGGATCGCGCATCGGCGCCAGCGCGCCCAGGCTGGCGAAGCCGCCCAGGTCGGTGGGCAGGATCACCGTCATCACCGTCCCCCGCCCCTCCTCGCTGTCGACGAGGATCCGGCCGTGGTGGGCGGTGATCACGCGCTCGGCGATGGTCAGCCCCACCCCGGAGCCGGTCTCCTTGGTGGTGTAGCCGGGGACGAAGATGCGGCCGAGCTCGCCGCGCGGGATGCCGGGGCCGGTGTCGGCGACCACGATCTCGACCGCCGGCGCCGACGGCGTCGCGAGCTGGCGGGCGGTGACCGTGACCTTGCCGCCGGTGCGATCGGCGGCGTCGGCGGCGTTGTGCACGAGGTTGAGCAGGGCCTCGCGCAGGAGCATGCGGTCGCCGCGCAGGTCGGGCAGCGTCGAGGCGACGTGGAGCTCGATGGCCACCTGGGCGCGGGCGGTGGCCGCGGCCACCACCTCGTGCACCAGCGGCGCGACCGTGACCACCTCGATCGTGGGGCCGGTGGCCTGCATCGAGCGCAGGTACTGGGCCCACTCCTCGTAGAGCGAGGTGACCTCGCGCTCGAGGTCGCGCAGGCGGTCGGCCAGCTCGCCGTCGCCGGCCAGCTTGCGGGCGCTGCGGGTGCGCGAGCCGATGATGCCGAGCAGGTTCTTGACCCGGTGGCCGTGGGCGTAGACCCCGGCCAGGACGTCGCCGCGCGCGACCTCGGCGGTGGCGGTGACCAGGCGGGGCGCGACGTGACCGGCGGCGGCGCCGGCGCCGGGCAAGGCGGCGTCGAGCAGGCGCTCGACCACCTCGGCCAGGGCCGGGCTCGACGCGTCGAGCATGCGGGCGGCGTTGCGCCACGCCAGGCCATGGCCGGCGTCGATGCGCAGCGCGCGCTCGATCTCGGCGAGCGCGGCCTCGGTGTCGCCGCGATCGAGGATGAGCAGCGCCAGCCGGCACGCGGCCTCGGCGTGGCCGGGGCGCAGGCGCAGGCCCTTGCGGTAGGCGGCCTCGGCCGCCGCCGCGTCGCGCTTGTCGTCCTCGTAGGCGGCGGCGAGCAGGAACCAGACCCGCGCCAGCTCGACGTTGGCCTCGGGGCTGGCCTCGACCTCGAGCTGGCTGGCCAGGCCCTGCAGCTCGGCGACGGCGGCGGCGCGCGCCGCCGGATCCTGGTAGCGGCGGCGGAGCTGGCGCTCGACCAGGCGCAGCCGCACCACCCGCGACGCCGGGCGGGCCGCGGCCTCGGCCGCCAGCGCCACCTCGAGATCGACGTCGGACAGGACGCGCTCGCCGTGGGCGCCCCGGGCGGCGCCCAGTAGCGCGCTCCACAGGGCGGTGGGGGCGTCCGGGCAGCGGGCCTTGAGCGCGTCGAGGTGGGCGGCGGCCTCGGCGCCACGCCCGGCGGCGGCGACGCGGGCGGCGATCTCCTCGAACAGCGTCACCTCGCGGTCGCAGAGGGCGACGCGCTCGGTCAGGTCGGTGGCCTCGGCCAGGCCGCCGGTCAGATCCTCGAACGCGGCCATGGCGTTGGCGGCGGCGCCGGCGACGTCGCCGTCGAAGGCCGAGGCCGCCGACAGGCCGAGGCGCGCGCGGGCACGGTGGGGCCGCGAGGCCAGGGCGGCGTCGACCGCGGCCGCGAACGACATGCGCGCGGCGGCGGTCTCGCCGGCCAGGAGCTGGGCCTGACCCAGGAGCACGCGCGCGGCCGGCCCCGGCTCGCGGCGCGCCACCTCGGCGGCGTGGCGGCGCGCGGCCACGGCGTCGCCGATGGCCAGCGCCAGCTCGGCCAGGCGGCGCGCCGGCACGGCGTCGGCGGGCGCGGCGTCGGCGTGGGCGCGGGCGAACGCGCTGCGGGCGGCGGCGGGCAGGCCCAGGGCCCAGTAGCGGTCGCCGAGCTCGACCAGCGTGGTCATCGGCTCCGACGCTAGCACGGCGGGCGCGGCGCGCGCCCGCGTCGGAGCGCGCGAGCGACGGACGCAGGCGCGGCGGCGCCTTCGCCCGGCGGGTGGGAAGGGATCAGCCCAGCGCCTTGTGGCGCGCGGCGACGTGGCGGCGGAGCTCGTCGAGCTCGTCGGAGGCCGGCGCCCCCAGCGAGCCCGGCGCCGCCTCCACCGCCGCGACCAGCGCGGCCATGGCGTCGGCGTCGGCGCGCAGCCGGGTGCGCACCGCGCCGTGGGCCTCGCGGAACGCGTCGTAGAAGTCGACCAGCATGTCGCCGCGGCGCAGGGGCGTCGTGTTGCCGAGGCGGCCGTCGGCCATCTGCTCCATGTAGATGCCGATCTTGAACAGCGGGCCGGCGACCTTGTGGGTCATGATGACGAGGTAGCCCGACAGGATGAGGGTGAGGCCGATGCCCACGCCCAGCATCTCGAGCATGAGCCGCCGATCGCGCGCGGCGATGTCGGCGGCGGTGTCGCGCTGGTACTCGGCCAGGCTGGCGTCGTCGCCGGTGAGATCGGCGAGCCCGGCGACCAGATCGGCGGAGGCCCGGTGCTCCTGCTGGTAGATCATCCAGCCCAGGGTGCCCGCGATCGTCAGCGATACCAGCGTGACGACGAGGACGTAGCGGAGCTGCATCTTCTTGTCGAGCAGGTAGTTCGCCAGCCGGCGCTGATAGCGCTGCGGCGGCTTGCCCGCGGCCTTGGACGGCACGTCGCCAGGGACCTTGCCGTCCTGCACGACCACGGCGGGTGGGAGCTCCTTCTCAGACAAGGGACGCCTCCTTGCGGGCGAGGACCTCGCGCAGCGCGTCGGCCGCGGCCCGCGCCTCGGCGGAGCGGGCGAGGACGCCGTCGGCCTCCAGCGCCTCGAGGGCGGCCTTGATCCGCGCGAGGTCGGCCTCCTCCAGCGCCACCACGCCGGCGTGGGCGTGCTTGAAGTGCTCGTAGAACTCGACGAGCTGGTCGCCCTTGCGCAGGTCGTAGACCTTGTCGTAGCGACCGTCTCGCAGCTTGGCCAGGTACAGCGTGACCTTGTGCAGCGGCCCGGCCACGCGGTGGGTCATCTTGATGCCGAAGAGGGCCAGGCCGAGGGTGAGCAGGAGGCCCGAGCCGACCAGCACGTAGACGATGTTGCGGTTGGCGCGCTCGATCTTCGCGATCTGGTGGGCGATGTCCTTCTCGCATGCGGCGCGCTCGGCCTCGAGGCGGGCGCGCTGCTCGGGCGTGATGGCGGGCTTCACCGGGGGCGGTGGCGGTGGGGTCTCGGGCGCCGCGTCGGCGTCGATGCGCATCGAGCTCTCGTCGATGATCACGCGATGCCGCGCCGCGCCGTCGGCGCCGTCGCCACCCGCGCTGCCGGCCGCCGCGCCGCTTCCCGCCGCCGCGCCGCCGCCCGCCGCCGCGCCGCTGGCGCCTGGCTCGGGCGGCGCCACCGGCTGCAGGTCACCGACGTCGACCTGGACCGGCGCGCGCGCGTCGGCGACCGCGGGCACGGTCGGACAGATGCGGCCGCGCTGCCGGCTCTTGGCGACGGTGGTGGCCTCGCCGGCGACCCGGGTGACCCACCAGCCGAGCAGGGTCATGAGCACGGCCGCCAGGCCGGCCATGAACAGGGTGAAGCGGAGCTGGTACCTCTTGTTGATGAGGAGGTTCTTCCAGCTACGCTTGTAGGCCCGGCCGCTCACTGCCCCGCCTTGATCTTGATGGTGGGGATCATCTTCTTGCTCACCAGATCCTCGACCACGGCGGCCACGCAGTCCTCCGACGCCAGCGCGATGTCCTTGGCGTCGTTGGAGGCCGACACCGAGGCGCCGCCATCGAGGAAGCCGAACACGCTCTTCTCCGGGAAGGTCGCGATCAACATGCTGACTTTACAGGAGACCGTGGCCGCCGCCCCCTTTTCTTTCACCGTGACGCTGGTGAGGGTGCCGTCGACGTGGAAGGCCGGGACCTTGCGGGCGTCGAGCTCCTTGCGGGACGGGGACTTACCCCCGGGCCAGGCCAGGACCATGGACGGCTCCTTCTTGCCGAAGGTCTTCTCGGTGACCCGCCTCATGAGCGCGCGCTGGGCGGCGTTGTCGCCGGTGGCGGCCTTCGACGACATGGGGCCGACGTGGATGTAGACGCTGCCGGCGGCCACCGGCCCGGTGGTGCCGGCGCCGGCGCCGCCGATGGCGTTGATGGTGTCCAGCGCCTTCTGGGCCTGCTTCTTGACCGAGTCGCTCGACTCCTTCGCGATCATGTTCTTGAGCGCGTTCACCACCTGCTGGCGCTGGGCGGCGGGCGTCCGGGCGTCGACCAGCTTGCCGAGCGCCACCGCGGACGCCCCGCGCACGGTCTTGTCCCGGTCCGCCAGGGCGATCACGAACGCGGGGATCGCGCGCTTCTCCCCGAGCTTGGCCAGCGACAGCGCGGCCGACAGCCGGACCTTGTAGTCGCCGCCGGTCTTGAGATCGCGGATGAGCACGTCGACGTTGTCGGCGCGGGCGGGCGCCGCCAGCCCGGCGACGAGCGTCAGCGCCAGCGTCAGCGCCGTCACCGCCCGGCGTCCTGCGGAGGAGTGGCTCATTGTCGGCTTGGACGCACGATCGCCCGCGCTCTTCATGCCCCTACCCTCACGCTAACGGAGTCGCGCGCGAGAAATCAAGGTGCGGCGGCGTCGCGGTAGGTGCGGGCGAGCTCGACGTAGTGGGCGGCGCTCGACGCGATCCGCGCGCGCTCCTCGTCGGTGAGCGGGCGCTTCACCCGCGCCGGCGAGCCCATGACCATGCTCCCGGGCGGGATGTCGGTGCCCGGCGTCACCAGCGCACCCGCACCCACGATGCTGCCGCGCCCGATCCGCGCGCGGTCGAGGACGATCGCGCCCATGCCGATGATGCAGTCGTCCTCCACGGTGCAGGCGTGGAGGATGACGTTGTGGCCCACGGTCACCCGGTCTCCGACGGTCGTCCCCGAGACGCCGTGGGTGACGTGGATGACCGAGTTGTCCTGGATCGACGTGGCCTGGCCGACGCGGATGGGCTCGACGTCGCCGCGGATCACGGTGCCGTACCAGATCGACGAGCCGGCGCCGATCTCGACGTCGCCGATCACCGCGACGAGATCGGCGAGGAAGACGTCGGCGGCGATCCGGGGTCGGACGCCGCGGAAGCTGTGGACGACCGCCATCGCCGCGCACTGTACCACGCGGTCGCGAGCGCCCCCACCGACGCGCCGACGGCGTCGGCGACGAGGTCGAGGACGGAGGCGTCGCGGCCCGGCACGAACGCCTGGTGCAGCTCGTCGATCGCGCCGAAGCCGGCGGCGACGACGATCGCGGGCGCGGCCGCCCGCGCCGACGGCCGGCGCGCGGTGAGGGTGAGGAGCGCGGCGAGGAGCGCCCACACCGCGCCGTGGACCAGCTTGTCGCGCCCGTGCCAGGGCCCGTCGGGCAGCTCGAGCTGGCTGCGCGACGACATCCACGTCACCGCCAGCGCGAGGGCGGCGGCGGCGAGGGCGGCGGCGAGGCGGCGGCCGCGGTCGGTCACGGCCGCCACGCCCGCGCCACCCGCTCGGCGGTGGCGCAGGCGCCGTCGTGCCCGGCGGGGCCGGCCGACAGCGACGTCGCGAAGCGCACGACGCCGCGCGGATCGACCACCAGCACCACCCCGTCGCGGCCGGGATCGACGGCGCTGGCCACGAAGCGGCGCACGACCGTGAAGTCCTCGCCCCGGTCGCCCCGCCACACCGTGCCCAGGATCGGCACCCGGGACAGGAGCGCCTGGAGCTCCACGTGCTGCCCGAGGACCACCACCCGCAGCGCGGGGCGCGGGCCGTCCCCCGGCGCGTCGGCGAGGCGCGCGCGCAGCCGGACCGCGGCGTCGGCGCAGCCCTCGCAGCGGGCGTCGAACACCACCCACACCTGCGGCCGGCGCGCCCACTCGGTGGCGGCGACGGCGACGCCGTGACGATCGAACAGGGCGACCGCGGGGAGCGCCCGATCGATGAAGCGCTGGTAGACGATCTCCTCGGTCGGCGGCCGCGCGGTGAGGCGCGGCGTCAGGCGCAGCGGCCGGTTGTTGCGCACGACCATCACCTCGATGCGCTGGCCGATCTGGGCCGCGCCGACCAGCCCGGGCAGCCCGCCGGGGGCGCTGAGCGGCCGGCCGTCGATGGCGAAGATCTGATCGCCGGGCAGGAGCCCGCCGGCGGCGGCGCCGGTGCCGGGGTGGACGTCCGTGACGTAGGCGATGCCGCCGTGATCGTCGAAGCTGATGCCCAGCCAGACGCGCGGCGCGCCCTCGATCTCGGCGGCGGCCGGGGCCACGCCCCCGCCGCCCGCGAGCGCGAGCGCGAGGCCGACGAGCGCGGCGGGGAGCCGGGCGGAGCGCACGCCCCGAGGCTATCGCGTGCCACCGCCCGGAGCCAGCGCGGCGAGGGCCCGAGGGTCAGCGCGCGGGGTGATCGCGGAACCAGCGCACGGCCCGCGCGATGGTGGTGTCGAGCGGCGTCAGCGGCATGCCGAGCTCGGCCCGCGCGCGCGCGCAGTCGTACCAGACCGTGGACAGGGCGTAGCGCGCCGCCTTGCGCGTGATGCGCGGCGGCGGGCCGCCCCGGCGCGCGCGGGCCTCCGACACCCAGGCCAGGCCGAGGACGGCGGCGTCCGGGATGCGCCGCCGCAGCGGCGGCAGGCCGGCGACGCGGCACACCGTCGCGAAGAACTCCTTGTAGGTGACGTTGTGGCCGCCGGCGATGTAGCGGGCGCCGAGCCGGCCGCGGGTCTCGGCGAGGACGTGGCAGGCGGCGACGTCGTCGACGTCGACGGCGCAGAAGCCGCCCGAGGTGTAGCCGGGGACGCGGCCGGCCAGGGCCTCGACGATGAAGCGGCCGGTGGGGGTGGGGCCGCGGTCGCGCTCGCCGAAGGGGAAGCCGGGGCAGACGATCACCACCGGCAGGCCGTCGGCGGCGGCGCGCTGGGCGTCGAGATCCGAGAGGTACTTCGAGCGGATGTAGGCGTTGCCCCCCGCCCAGTGGTTGAACGGGAAGCTCTCGTCGGCGAGCTCCCCGGGGCGCGGCACACCGATCGCGGCGATCGAGCTCGTGTGCACGACCTTCTTCACCCCCGCCCGCCGCGCCGCCGCCAGCACGTTGCGCGTGCCCTCCACGTTCACCCGGTAGATGATCGACTCGTCGGGCAGCCACAGGCTGTAGATCGCCGCCAGGTGATAGACCACGTCGCAGCCGGCCACCGCCCGCCGCACCGCCTCACCATCCAGCAGGTCCGCGCGCACCTGCTCCACCTCCAGCCCCGCCACGTTCTCGTCCCCCTCCTTCGGCGCCAGCATCACCCGCACCTCCCGCCCCTCCGCGAGCAGCCTCCGCACCACCGCCGAGCCGATGAACCCGGCCCCTCCCGTGACCAGCGTCTTCATCCCACAAGATTACGCCAGCTTGCCCGCCGGGGACAGGATCCTGGGTCGCAATCCTACAGATTCACTCGGCTTTTCTGCCCCAATGCGTTTCGGGATTCGCAGCTCCAACACTTCGAAACCACGTTGTGTTTCGCCGGGAGGACGCACTGAAACGATCATCTCTCGGCGCTCTCCGACGGAGGCCACCCGAAACGCAGCATCCAGAAAATAGTGAACAGTCTCGATAGTATGCGGGGTAGGATCCTGTCCCCTGCTGTATCCTACATGTAGCTTCTTTGACTTCATGTGGGATCTGGTGCGACCATTCGAGCATCATGAAGTCGACCGCGCCGGCGACCGGCGCCGAGAAGCGCATCCATATCCGCTTCGACAAGATCTTCTCGGTGGTGCTCGGTAGCGAGCTGTACGGGGAGACGGTGGCGGTGGCGCGCAACATCTCGGGAGGCGGGATGCTGGTGCAGGCGGCGGAGATCTTGCCGCTGGGGAGCGTGGTCACGGTCCACTTCCCCATCGGCGACTCCGAGGACGAGCTGGTGGCGCGCGCCGAGGTGAAGCACCACCTCTGCCTCAACTTCACCACCGCCGCCGGTGACGAGCCGCGCAGCGCCCGCGCCATGGGGCTGCGCTTCCTCGACTTCGACACCAACCTGCCGCTGTCGCTGCCCGCCACCCGCGTCCTGCACTAGCCCGCGGTCGCGAGCCCACGCCGCGCTCCACGGGCCTCGTCCGCCCGGGATCGCGAATAGTCGCGAGGTGCCAGGCGTCGTCCCACCGTGGTAGGAACCTCGCGATGCGCCCGATCGGGCTCCTGATCCTGGCCGCCGCGGCCGCCCTGCTCGGGGCCGCGGCCGACGTGCGCCCCTCCCGCGCCGATGCCCGCGACGACGAGCGCGTCCGCGAGCTGCTGGCGGCGATCCAGGCCGGCAGCGGCGACCGCGCCGCCCTGGCCCGCGAGCTCGTCGACGCGGCCCCCCGGACCGTCGCCGCCCTCGACGCCTTCCTCGAGCGTCCCCGGACCTCGACCCCCGACGAGCGGCGGGAGGTCCTGCGCGGCATCAAGGCCTCGGTCCCCGACAAGGAGGGGCGCTTCGAGACCCCGGCCCGCCAGAAGGCGCAGGAGGTCCGCGCCGAGGACGACTTCGACTGGCTGGCCGCGCTCGCCACCGCCGACGCCGCCGCCCCCGGCCTGGGGGAGACGTACGCCGACGTCGCCGCCCTCCGCGCCCTCGCCGCCAGCGGCCGCACCGAGGCCGCCCAGGTCCTGCTCGACGTCGCCTTCGCCGAGGACACGATGATCTACCGCGACGAGTGCGGGCGCCGCCTGCGCGCCATGGCGCCCTACTCTCTGCCCGCGCTCCACGTCGCCTCGCAGTCGAGGAACAAGGCGATGGCCCGCTACGCCACCTACCAGCTCGAGCGCATGGACCGCCAGGACCCCAGCAAGGCCATGGCCGCCACCGCCGTCGACGAGGATCTGCGGGTGACCCTGCTCGAGGCGTTCGGCACCGCCCACCACCGCGAGGCCGTCGCCACCGTGCTGCGCGCCACCGACGACGACGCGCCGCGCGTGCGCCGCGCCGCCCGCGCCGCCTGGCTGTCGTACGTGAGCGGCCCGCCTCCGCCCCCGGCGCCCAAGAAGAAGCTGGTGCTGCCCGGCGGCAGGCTCGCCGCCAAGGAGACGCCCCTGTGGCTGACCTGGCGCGAGCTCGCCGGGATCGAGCTCAAGCGCACCGCCGAGGAGGTCCTGGGCAGCGTGCTGGCCACCAACGACGTCGGCGTGCCCCGGGTCGACCTCGCGGCGCTGTCGCAGGAGCTGTTCGCCCACCACGACGCCCAGCGCGCGACCCGCGACGGCGCGGCCTTCGACTGGGCGATGCAGGCGGCGCAGCGTGGCGACCTGGCCGCCGCCGGCGCCGCCCTCGACCGCCTGCTCGCGGCCAACCCCGAGCTCACCCAGCGCGATCAGGCGGCGCCCATCTACCTCGAGCTGGCGCGCGCCCACGAGAGGGCCGCCGCGTGGTCCGAGGCGGCGGCCGCCTTCGGCAAGGCCCACGGCGTCGCGCCCGACGGGCCGCTGGCGGTCGACGCCCTCGCCGGCCGCGAGTACGCGCTGGGCAAGGCGCTCGAGGCCGCGGGCAAGGACGGTGGCGCCAACTTCCGCCGCGCGATCGAGCTCAAGCCCGACTACGCGCCGGCCCGCGCCGCCGCCGCCCGCGACGAGCCGCCGGTGTCCAAGCCGTGGCTCCTCTACGCCGCCGCCGGCGCCACCTTCGCCCTCGGCTTCCTGGTGGCCGGGCTCCTGCGCCGCCGCCGCCACGTCTGAGCCAGGCCTCGCAGGGGCTCGGGCTCGGAGCGAAGCCCCGAAGGGGCGGAGTCGAAGGGGCTCGGGTTCGGGTTCGGATTCGGGCTCGGGTTCGGATTCGGGCTCGGGTTCGGGTTCGGGCTCGGGTTCGGATTCGGGCTCGGGTTCGGATTCGGGCTCGGGTTCGGATTCGGGCTCGGGTTCGGATTCGGGCTCGGGTTCGGATTCGGGCTCGGGTTCGGATTCGGGCGCTCATCAAGCAACGAGTACGGACCCATTCCCCCGGTCGCCCTGAGCCGCCCGAGCGATAGCGAGGGCGTGTCGAAGGGCGGTCTCCCTCGCTCGCCACCACCGGGCGCGGGCGGCCCGCCGCCGCTACCGCCGCGACTGCCGCAACCGCCACAGCACGGCCTGCAGCCGGTCCGCGAGCGCGAGCACCTCCGCGAGGTCCGCGGCGTCGACGTGGCCCCAGGCGGCGGCGATCCGCGCGTGCGTGACCGCCTCGGCGGCCTCCGCCGACGCGATGCGGAACGCGTGCAGCCGGTCGCCGCCGCTGCGGCGGCCGCCCTCGGCGGTGTTGGCGGCGGCGCTGGTGGCCGCGCGGCGCATCTGGCCGGCGAGGTCTCTGTCCCGCGGTGCGACCCGCTCGACGACGGGCCGGATGGCGGCGATGAGCTCCATGGCGATCTCGTGGGCGACGAACATGCTAGGTCTCCTGGTCGGGTGTGGGTCGGGCTCTCGCCCGCACCGCGGCCCGCGCGCACGGCCCGTGCAGGGCGCCGGCGCCGATGCGCGCACCGCCCGGGAGGTCCGCGCCCGGCGGCGGCGTCCCCGCACGAGCACCGCCCGTCGGGCGCCCGGCGCGGGCCGGTGCGCGCACGTCCGCGAAGGGCGAGCCCGACCCACCCCGGCCAGGAGACCGCGGCGTCGCCCGCGACGTCGCGCGAGCGAGCGCCCAGCCGTCCCCGCGCCGACGGTGCGCTGCCGCGTCAGGCTCGCCCTTCGACACGCCCTCGCTGGCGCTCGGGCGGCTCCTGACGAACGGCGCCGGCACGCGCCCGACTCCGCGCGGCGCCGCGGCGTGTCGGCCTTCGACACGCCCTCGCTGGCGCTCGGGCGGCTCAGGCCGACCGGAGCGATGGGGCTCGCCGTTCGTTTCCCGCAGTCCCCGACCGCGGTCGGTGAAGATCTCAGGGCGAGCGGGGGCAAGGTCGCGGTCGAGATCGGAGGGTTCGGCTTCGGCTTCGGCTTCGGCTTCGGCTTCGGCTTCGGCTTCGGGTTCAAGTTCGGCCTCGGGCTCGGGTTCGGGTTCGGGCTCGGCTTCGGGTTCGGACTCGGGCTGAATGACCCGCTCACCCTGAGCGAAGCCCCGAAGGGGCGGAATCGAAGGGCTCGGGCGCGGCCTCGGCCGCCCCGGACCTCAGGGGGCTCGGGCTCGGGCTCGGCCTCGGCCGCCCCCGGACCTCAGGCCGACCGGCGCGCGGCCTCGAACGCGGCGTCGTAGGCGCCGTCGACCGCCAGGATCGCGCCGCGCGCGGCGAAGCGATCGCCGCCGCCGGAGGACCGGGCGTCCCAGCGCGGGCGCGGGCCGATGTCGGGGCGGGCGGCCAGGCTCCACGCCGTCCACGGATCGTCGTCGGCGCGGACGGCGTCGACGCTGCGGCACACCACCAGCTCGACCGGGCACGCGGCGTCGACGGCGCGGAACAGCGCCGCGACCTCGTCGAAGAAGACCGCCCAGTCGGTCTCGCTGGTGCGGGTGCGGACCACCAGGCGAGCCCAGGCCTCGGCCCAGTGCCAGCGGTCGTGGACGTCGAGCCGGATCTCCGCGAAGCCGGCGCCGGCGGCGCGCACGGCGTGGGCGATCGCGGTCCGCGCGCCGTCGGCGGGCGCGGTCCGGAAGCGGACCTCGTAGGCGAGCCGGCCGCCGCCGTACCACTCGGCCGGCGCGGCGCCGTAGAACAGGAAGGGGAAGCTCACGGCGGCAGCATCGCACGGCGCAGGCGCACCGCGAAGAAGCCGTCGGCGCCGTGGCGGTGGGGCCAGGTCCGCACCGCCCCGCCCTCGGTGACCGCGGCCAGCGCCGGCGGCGGCGGCTCCACCGCGAACCCGGGGTGGGCGGCGAGGAACGCCTCGAGCTGGGCCGGCCCCTCGGCGGCGGTGAAGGTGCAGACCGCGTAGACCAGCGCGCCGCCGGGCGCGACCCGGGCGGCGGCCGCGGCGAGGAGCGCGGCCTGGGTCCCGGCCAGGGCGCGGACGTCGGCCGGCGCGAGCCGGGCCTTGGCCTCGGGGTGACGGCGCAGGACGCCCAGCCCGGAGCACGGGGCGTCGAGCAGCACCAGCGGGTAGGCCGGCGCCAGCCCGGGCGTGTCCGGCGCCAGCGCCGCGTCGATGGTCCGGATTCCGGACAGGCCGAGGCGACGGCCGGCGCCCTCGAGGCGGCGCAGCTTGGCCGCGGCCCGATCGAGGGCGTCGATCGCGAGCGGCCGGCCGGCCGCCGCCGCCAGCTCGGCCAGGTGCGTGGTCTTGCCGCCCAGCCCGGCGCAGGCGTCGAGGGCGGCGCCGCCGACGTCGGGCGCGGCCAGGAGGCCCACCACCTGCGCCCCCAGGTCCTGCACCGTCCACAGGCCGGCGGCGAACGACGGGCTGGCCGCCGGATCGCCGAGGCCGCGCACCAGGAGCGCGCCGGCGACCAGCGGCGAGGGCTCGACGGTGGCGCCCTCCGCCGCGAGGCGAGCCGCGACCAGGTCGGCGGTCGCTCGCGTCGGGTTGACCCGCACCCACAGGGGCGGCGGCTCGGCCAGGGCCCGCGCCGCCGCCGCCAGCTCGTCGGCCGGGAGCTGGGCCGCGAGCTCGTCGACGATCCAGGCCGGCAGCGAGGCCTCGACGGCGAGGCGCGCCCGCGGCTCGTCGGGGAGCGGCGGCTCGCCGGCCGTCGCCAGCTTGCGCAGCACCGCGTTGACGAAGCCGGCCAGGCGCGCGCCGTGGCGCCCCCGCACCGCGCCCACCGCGTCGTCGACCGCGGCGTGGGCCGGCACCCGCAGGAGGAGGAGCTGGTGGGCGGCGACGAGGAGCGCGTGGCGCACGGGCGGCGGCGCGCGGCCGAGGTCGGCGTGCGCGGCCAGCGCCCGCTCGAGGCGCGCCCGGTGACGGAGCGCGCCGTAGACCAGCTCGGCGGCCAGCCGCCGATCGCGATCGTCGAGGCCGGACCGGCCCAGCTCGCCGTCGAGCGCGGCGGTGGCGTACGCGCCCTGATCGACGCGGGCCAGCACGGCGCGCGCCACGTCGCGGGCGGTGCGAGGCGACCGCGCCGGCCCGGCCCCGGGCGCGCGCGCGCTCACGACACCGCCGCCGGCGGCGCCAGCACGTCGCCCACCGCGATCATCCGCCCGCCGGCCAGCTCCCGCGCCGACGTGCGCCGCCGCCCCGGCACCTGCAGCTCGCGCACCGCGACCGCGCCGTCGCCGCACGCGATGACGGCGCCCTGGTCGTCGACGGCGAGCACCGTGCCCGGCGCGGTCGCGGCGCCGACCGGGCCCGCGACGGCGCGGGCCCGGAACAGCTTGACCGGCGCGCCGCGCAGGAGGGCGACCGCCCCCGGCCACGGATCGACGCCGCGCACCCGGGCCGCCACCGCCGCCGCCGGCCGCGCGAAGTCGATCGCGCCGTCGGCCTTGGTCAGCAGGCGGGCGTGGCTGGCCCCGACCGCCGGCTGCGGCGAGGCCGCGAGGGTGCCGGCGGCGAGCCCGGCGAGCGCCGCCAGCAGGGCCTCGGCCCCCAGCGGCGCCATGCGCGCGAACAGCTCGCCGGCGGTCTCGTCGGGGCCGATCGCCAGCTCGCGGGTCAGGAGCATGGGCCCGGTGTCCATGCCCTCGTCGAGCTGCATGATCGTCACGCCGGTGGTGGCCAGCCCGTCGATCACCGCCCACTGGATCGGCGCCGCCCCCCGGTACGCCGGCAGGAGCGAGCCGTGGACGTTGACGCAGCCGCGCGGGAAGGCCTCGAGCACGGCCCGCGGCAGGAGCTTGCCGTAGGCGACGACGACCCCCAGCTCGGCGCCGACGGCGCGCAGGCGCGCCGCGACCTCGGGCGGACGCGCGCTCGCGGGCTGCAGCACCGGGATCCCGGCGCGCTCGGCCACCCGCTTGACCGGCGGCGCCGTCAGCTTGCCGCCCCGCCCCGCCGGCTTGTCGGGCTGGGTGACCACCAGCGCGACCTCGTGGTGGGCGAGCAGGGCCTCGAGCGACGGCACCGCGAACTCGGGCGAGCCCATGAACACCACCCTCACGGCGCGGCCTCGCCGGGCTCGCGCGGCTCGTCGGCGCGGTCGTGGAGGTGGTGGACGTAGCTGGTGCGCAGCGCGTCGTCGCGCAGCACGTGGTAGGCCTCGTCGAGGACCTGCGCGATCTCCTCGAGCTCGGCCGTCAGCTCCTTGCGCAGCTCGGGCGGGAAGGTCTCGGCGGCGAAGTCGCGCCGCGCCGCCTCGTATGCGCGCTTGATCTCGAACCCGGTGGCGTCCCGGCGCACGCCGAGGAGCGCGAAGTAGTCGGCGTCGAGGACCAGGGCGTGGCGGGCGCGCACCCGCTCGCGATCGATGGCGAGGTCCGACTCGCCGACCAGGGCCGGCGCGTCGTCCTCCTCGCCGCCGCGCCGCCGGGTGGTGGCCAGGCCGAGCAGGCACAGCCCCCACGCCAGCGGGTAGACGCTGGCCAGGCCGGCGCCGGTCGTGCGCGCGACCTCGGCCAGGGCCGCGCTGCCGTCGAAGGCGGTGAGCGCGGCGCGCTCCTCCGCCGACAGATCGGCGACGCCGGCGATCGCCGCCAGCTTGTCGCGATCGGTGGCCTCGACCACGGTCGTGGTCGGCCCGAGCAGCCGCTCGAGCGTGGCGCGATCGAGCTTGCGCCGCACGCCCTCGAGCACCATCGCCGCCGGGTGCCGCGACAGGCGGATGCGCTCGGCGGTGGCGCCGTCGCCGGCGACCAGGCGGTAGTCGCCGTCCTCCCACGCGAACAGCGAGTAGATGATGTCCTCGACGTGACGGCGCACCGCCGGCAGGAGCTCGCGCCGCTTGAGGAAGCCGCGCTCGACCAGGATCTCGCCCATGCGTCGGCCGGTGTCGCGGACCAGATCGCGGCAGCGCGCGAGCTGGTCGCCGGTGATCTTGCCCTCGCGCAGGAGCAGCTCGCCCATGCGGTCGCGGGCGAGGTTCGACGCGGCGAAGACCGGCCGGCCGCCCTCGAGGTAGATGACCTTCTCGGCGGCGCCGCGGCGGAACACGACCCGGCCGGTGAACTCGGCCGCGAACAGCCGCGCGATCAGCGCCGCGGCGTCGGAGGTGCCGCGCTGGATCTCGCCCGACTCGGCGGTGCCGCGGGTCACGGTGCCGGGCGCCTCGGTGAAGCGGCCCTCGCCACCGACGAAGGTGGCGCCGCCCGCGAGCTCGAAGCCCTCGCCGCGGGCGATGGCCGGGTCGTCGACCAGGCCCCCCAGATCGATCTCGGTGTGGTGATCGTGGCCGGGTCCGATCGCGACCGGCGCCGCCGGCAGCTCGCCGCCGCGGAACAGGCGCTCGGCCATCGCCGACATCTTGCGCCGCAGCTCGCGGGCGAACTCGCCGCCGGTGGGGGGCGGCTCGCCGGCCGGCGCCGCCCCGCGGCCGAGATCGATCGAGAGGTCGTCGTCGACGCCGGCGGCGACGTCGGCGAGGACCTCGTCGTCGTCGTCCGCCGCCGGCACCTGCGACGGCGAGCCCCACTCGCCCGGCGGATCGTCGCCCCGCGTCTGGCGCTCGTCGAGCCGGACCTCGGCCGGGGCCCGGACGTCGCTCGCGCCGGCGCCCGGCGCCGCGCCGGCGTCGGACAGGATGAGCGTCGGTTCGCGCACCGGCGCCACCGGCACGTCGGTCGAGCCCGGGCTCCACGGGCTGTCGGGCGGCGGCGGGGTCTTCAGGTCGGAGGGGAAGCCGCTCTCGTCGAGGTCGTCCCCGAGCTCGTCGTCGAGGTCGTCCCCGAGCTCGTCGTCGAGCTCGTGCCCGAGGCCGTCGTCGAGCTCGTCGTGGCCGTCGCCGAGGTCGTCGGCGCGCGCGGCCCGCGGCAAGGCCGGGGCGCCGGTGCCGGCGGCGCGCACCCGTCCGACCGCGGTGGTCGCGGCGGGTGGGACCTCGATGACCGGGCTGTCGCCGTCGGGCAGCCCGGCCGCGTCGGCGAGCTCGGCCAGCGCCTCGACCGGGACCCGGAACGGATCGGTGATCACCGCGGGCTCGTCGCCGGGCGTGGTCCCGGCGCGGAGCGGGTCGCCGCCGGCGGCGCCGCGCTCGTCGCCGTTCGGATCGCCCATCTGGTCGCCGCGCCGGTCGCCGCTCTCGTCGATCGAGAGGTCGTCGACCTCCTGGTCGCTGAGCACGATCTCGCCGTCGCCCTCCGCGTCGTCCTCGACCTCGTCGCCGGCCCCGATGGCGTCGGCCAGCGCCTCCCAGCGCGCGCGCAGGCGCGCGCGGTCGTCGGCGGTCGCGGCGCGCGCCGGCGCGGTGGCCTCCCCACCCGCCGCCGCCGGCGTCGCGGCCTCGACCGCGGCGTCGACGGCCGTCATGGACGCCGCGACCCGCGCCGCCGCCATCGGCGCCGTGACCCGCGCCGCCGCCATCGGCAGGGTGACGCGCGCGATCGCGACCGGACGCGGCGCGGGGGCGGGCTCGGCGGCCGCGTCGCCGCCCCACACCGCCGCCATCGGCTCGGTGACCCGCGCCGCCGCCGCCATCGGCTCGGTGACCCGCGCCGCCGCCGCCATCGGCTCGGTGACCCGCACCGCCGCCATCGGCTCGGTGACCCGCGCCGGGTGCGCCTCGGGCACCGCGGACGGCGCGAACGCCGCGGCCCCGGCCGCGACCTGCGACGGGCTGACGTCCGGTGTCCGGTCGCTCGCGGTCCCGGCGCGCCCGCCGGCGGCGCCGCCCAGGCCGCTCGCCACCGCGAAGCGCAGCGCCTTCACCGCCACCGGCCGGGCCACGAACCGGTCGCACCCGAAGTCGATCGCGTCGAGCGCGTTGCGCACCGGGCCGTCGGCGTCGCCGAGCAGCACCACGAACACCCCCGCCGGCGCCGCGTCCCGCATCGCGCCGACCAGGGCGCGGGCGTCGCCGGCGGCCAGGGTGGCGGCGACCACCACCACCGCCGGGCGCAGCTCCTCGAAGGTGGTCAGCGTGCCGTCGTCGCCGTCGCCCGAGGCGATCACCGCCTCGGTGAACGGAGGCCCCGCGCCGCGCAGGAGCGAGACCAGCTCGCGCTGCTCGGCGGGGTCGGCGACGACCAGGATCTTGGGGAGGGCGAGGGGCAATGCGGTGGCGCAGGCGGATGGATAGATCCGCGTGATCCCACGCAGTTTTACTACAAGGCGGACAGCGGATCCACGTCCGCCGCCACCCGCACGCCCTTGACCTCGACGGCGAGCACCGAGCGCACCACGCGGCGCAGCGCGGCGCGATCGCCGGACTTGAGCCAGAGCTGCCAGCGGCAGCGACCGCGCAGCCGGGCCAGCGGCGCCTCGGCCGGGCCGAGCACCTGGACGACGTCGCCGTCGCGGCGCGCGGTGGCGACCGCGGCGGCGCCCAGCTCCCGCGCCGCGGCGGCGACCTGGACCAGCTCCGGCCCGTCGAGGCGGATCGCGGCCAGCCGGCCGTGCGGCGGGTAGCCGAGCTCGGCGCGGGCGGCGTCCTCGGCGGCGAAGAAGGCGGCGTAGTCGTGGCGCGCCGCGCACGCCACCGCCTCGGCGTCGGGGCGGTAGGTCTGGATGAGCACGCGGCCGGGGCGGCCGGCGGCGCGACCGGCGCGGCCGGCGACCTGCGACAGGAGCTGGAAGGTGCGCTCCTGGGCGCGGAAGTCCGGCAACGACAGCGCGGTGTCGGCGCACAGCACGCCGACGAGGGTGACGCCGGGGAAGTCGTGGCCCTTGGTCACCATCTGGGTGCCGACCAGGATGTCGACCTCGCCGCGCGCGACCCGGGCCAGCACCGCCTCGGCGCGCGCGCCGGTGGCGACGTCGCGATCGAGGCGGGCGACGCGGGCCTGGGGCCAGCGCTCGGCCACCGCCAGGGCGACGCGCTCGGTCCCCAGCCCGTTGCGCTCGATGCTGCCGCTGGCGGCGCATGCCGGGCAGGTCTCGGGGACGCGGTGGGCGAAGTCGCAGTAGTGACAGACCAGGCGATCGGCCGCGCGGTGGTAGGTCATCGACACCGCGCAGTGCCGGCAGCGGAACGAGTGGCCGCAGGCCTTGCACACCACGAAGGTCGCGAAGCCGCGGCGGTTGAGGAACAGGATCGTCTGCTCGCCGGCGGCCAGGGTCTCGTCGATGGCGCGGGCCAGCGGCGCCGACAGCATGCCCTCGCCGTCGGGCATCCAGCGCCGGAGGTCGACGATCTCGACCGGCGGCAGCGCGGCGCCCGTCGCGCGGCTGGGCATGACCAGGAGCTGGAAGCGGCCGGCGCGGGCGGCGGCGTAGGACTCGAGGCTCGGGGTGGCCGAGCCCAGGACGGCGACGGCGCCGGCGCGCTGGGCGCGGACCAGGGCGACGTCGCGGCCATGGTAGCGCACGCCCTCGTCCTGCTTGAACGAGCCGTCGTGCTCCTCGTCGACGACGATCACCCCCAGGTCGGCGACCGGCGCGAACACCGCCGAGCGCGCGCCGAGGGCGATGCGCGCCTGCCCCCGGGCCAGGCGCTCCCACTCGCTCAGGCGCTGCCGCTCGTCGAGGCCGGAGTGGAGGACCGCGACCTCGTCGCCGAAGCGGGCGCGGAAGCGGGCGGCGAGCTGGGGCGTGAGCGAGATCTCCGGCACCAGGACGATGGCGCCGGCGCCGCGCGCACGCGCCGCCGCGATCACCCGCAGGTAGACCTCGGTCTTGCCCGAGCCGGTGACGCCGTGGACCAGGAAGGTCGCGAAGCCGCCGCCGAGCGCGCCGACCATGGCCTCGACCACCGGCGCCTGCTCGGCGGTGAGCGGCGGCGGCGCGACCGGCGCCGCGGCGGCGGGCAGCGCGTGGGCGGCGGCGGCCGCGTCCAGCGCGACCTCGCGGTCGCCGACGATGACCAGGCCGGCGGCCGCCAGCTCCCGAACCGCGGGCGCGGCCGCCGGCACCGCCGCCGCCACCGCCGCCGCGGGCACCTCCGTCCCCGCCGCGACCAGGTGCTCGAGCACCGCCAGCCGCCGGGGAGCGCGGCTCAGGCTCGCGCGCGCGCGGTCGAGATCGACGCCGGGCGCCAGCGCCAGCACCCGCTCGCGGCGAAGGCGGACGCGGGCGCGGGTGACGCTGTCACCGACCTCGACCAGGCCGGCCTCGACCAGGGCCGGCAGCGCCGCGGTCAGCTCGGCGCGGGGGACGCGGGCGCGCGGCAGCGGGCGACGGGCGGCGGCGAGGCGCGCCAGCAAGCGGGCCTGCACCGGCGGCAGCGCCGGTCCGGCGCCGTCGACGACCGCGCGGCCGCGGGCGGTGAGCGCGACCGCGGCCGCCGACGACTCGCCGGTGCCGGCGGGGACCACCAGGCGCAGGGCCTCGCCCGGCGGCGCCTCGTAGTAGTCGGCGATCCACAGGGCGAGGTCGAGGAGCTCGGCGGGGACGCGGTCGGCGCGCACGTCGAGCACCGCCGCGGCCTCGACGGTGGCGGCCGGCGCCGGCGCCGGCGCCCGCACCACCACGCCGCTGACGCCGCGGCCGCCGAACGGCACGCGCACCCGCGCGCCCGCCACCACGCGCGCGGCGAGCGCCGGCGGCACGACGTAGGTGTAGAGGCCGTGCACCGGCAGCGCCACCGCGACCTCGCAGTACCCGCCGGCCCCGGCGCGCCCGCCCGCCTCGGCCGCCGCGTTCACCCCGCCGACTCCAGGAGCGCGCGCATCATCGCCAGGACCGGCGCCCGCAGGTCGGGGCGCTCGAGGGCGTAGGCGAGGTTGGCGCGCAGGTAGCCGACCTTGTCGCCGGCGTCGTGGCGCTCGCCGTCCACCACCACGCCGTGCAGGCCGTCGGCGGACGCCGCGAGCTCGCGCAGGGCGTCGGTGAGCTGGATCTCGCCGCCGTGGCCGGGGCGGGTCGCCGCCAGGAGCGGCCAGATCGCCGCCGGCAGGACGTAGCGGCCGACGATGGCCCAGCGGCTGGGCGCGGTGCCCGGACGCGGCTTCTCCACCATCTCGCGGACGCGCAGGCGGCGGCCGCCGGCGCCGTCGTCCTGCCAGTCGCCGGCGACGATCCCGTACAGGTGCTCCTGCCCCGCCGGCACCTCCATGATCGCGACCGCGCCGGCGCCGGTGACGGCGTGGACCTCGGCGAGTTGCCCGATTCCCGGACGTCCACGATCGGCGATGAGATCGTCGCCGAGCAGCACCGCGAACGGCTCGTCGCCCACCGCCTCGCGGGCGCACAGCACGGCGTGACCGAGGCCGAGCGGCTGGTGCTGGCGGACCGAGATGATGCGCGCCAGGCGGGTGATGGCGGCCAGGGCGTCGGCCTCGCCGTCCTTGCCGCGGGCGCGCAGCGTGTGCTCGAGCTCGAAGGCGTGATCGAAGTGATCCTCGATGGCGCCCTTGCCGCGGCCGTTGACGACGATCACGTCGCGGATGCCGGCGCGCGCCGCCTCGTCGATCACGAGCTGGATCGTGGGCGTGTCGACGATGGGCAGCAGCTCCTTGGGCACCGCCGTGGTGGCGGGCAGGAAGCGCGTGCCGAGACCGGCGGCCGGGATCACGGCCTTGCGGACGGGAGCGGGCATGGCGACGCAATGTACACCACCGCCCCGACGACGCCGCCCCGGGACCAGCCCCCCGAGGCCGAGCTCGAGGCCGAGGCCGAGCCCGAGGCCGAGGCCGAGGCCGAGCCCGAGCCCGAGGCCGAAGCCGAGCCCGAGGCCGAGGCCGAAGCCGAGCCCGAGGCCGAAGCCGAGCCCGAGGCCGAAGCCGAGCCCGAGGCCGAAGCCGAGCCCGAGGCCGAAGCCGAGCCCGAGGCCGAAGCCGAGCCCGAGGCCGAAGCCGAGCCCGAGGCCGAGGCCGAGCCCGAGGCCGAGGCCGAGGCCGAAGCCGAGGCCGAGGCCGCCGTGCTCACCCGAGCGCGGCCAGCGCCCGCGCCACCGCGGCCTGGTGCGCCGCCGGCACCGCGCGCTGGCCGACCAGCGCGCCGGCCAGCGCGTCGTCGGCCAGCGCGGGCACCGCGCGCTGGCGTGCGGCGACGACGAGCTGGCGGCCGGCGAGGCCGTGGCCGGCGGCGACGATGTCGGGCGCCGGCGCGCCCGGCGTCCAGCGCAGCGCCACCGCCACGTCGGCCCCGACCAGGAGCAGGCTGGCGTCGCGCACGCGCTCGCGCGGATCGACGGCCCGCGCGTCGCGCAGCCGGCGGCGGGCCTGCGGATCGAGGCCGGCCTGCCGCGCGTCGTCGCGGGCCTCGCGCGCGGTCATGCGCAGCGCCGCGGCGAGCCGGCCGTGGCGGACGAGCGCGTCGAGCACTCCGGCGAGGACGGCGGCCACCGCGGCGTGGGCCAGCGCCGTGACCGCGAGCGCGCCGACGCCGGCGGCGGTCGGCCGGGCGCCGGCGGTGGCGAGGCCAGTCAGGGGACCGGCGTGGGTGACCACGAAGCTGACGGCGACCGTGGCGACCGCGGCCGCGCGGGCCAGGGCCAGGCCGGCGTCGGTCCCAGGCGCGTTCGGCGCCGCCGGCGCACCGGGGATCCGCCGCTGCGGCACCACCAGGCCGCGCGCGAGCGCGGCGCCGGCGGCGAGCGCACCGGCCGCGCCG
>CAADGB010000220.1 GCA_900696455.1 uncultured delta proteobacterium | reverse complement strand
GAGCAGCCGCCGCCGCGCGGCGCACAGGGCCTGGCCGCGCAGGTCGCCGGCCGCCGTCGCCCACACCGGCTCGAACGCGGTCGCGAACGCGGCCACGTCGGCGCGGATCGCGGGCGCCGAGCCCGAGCCCGAGCCCGAGGCCGAACCCGAGGCCGAACCCGAGGCCGAACCCGAGCCCGAAACCGAACCCGAACCCGAACCCGAACCCGAGGCCGAGCCCGAGCCCGAGGCCGAACCCGAATCCGAACCCGAACCCGAGGCCGAGCCCGAACCCGAGGCCGAGCCCGAGGCCGAGCCCGAGCCCGAGCCCGAGCCCGAGGCCGAACCCGTTCCCGTCCCCTCCCCCCGCTGCTTGCACCCCGCCGCCGCCGCCGCCACCGCCAGCACCAGCGCCGCGCCCCGCCCCCTCACCCTCGTCGAGCCGGCTCGCACCGGCCCTACCTCAGCACCAGCCGGCTCTTGAAGTACCCCATCGCCCGCGCCTCCTCCCACAGCACCTTGCGGTTGGCCCGCGAGCTGCGCCCGGGATCGTCGACCACGACGTGGTCGTCGTGGATGGCCTGCAGCCGCACGTAGTGGCCGGAGATGAGGACGACGATCGCCGCGCCGCTGTCGAGGTCGGCGCCGACCTGGCTGGTGATGGCCTGCTTGTAGGCCTCGATCGGCAGCTTGCCGTCGCCGTCCATCGCCTTCTGCTCGGCCTTGAGCAGCTTCTCGTACTTGGCCTGATCCTTCTCGCTGCCGCTGGCCTCGGCCTTGTTGCGGGCGTCGACCAGGGCCTCGACGTCGCTGCGATGCTTCTTGCCGAAGCCCGAGAGCGCGCTCAGGTCCTTGTCCTGCTCCTTCTCGGCCTTGTTCGGATCGAGCGTGAAGTCCTTGCTCTGGCCGCTGACGCCGAACTTGCCGGCGAGCTGGCGGAGGAACCACATGCCGAGGATGTTGTCCCAGGCCTTGGCGGCGGCGGGCAGGACCTGGTCGGCGCTGGTGATCGAGCCGCACTCGGCGATGGCGGCGAGCTGGAGGAAGTCGGGCAGCCGCAGCCCCTGCAGCTTGTCGCCCTGGACCTGGTGCTTGGCGTTCGAGACGTGCGGCTTGACGTCGGACTGGCCGGCGATGATGCCGAGCTCCTTGAGGCTGCCGGTGTAGTCGGCGGCGCTCTTGCCGAGGGCCTCGAGCGCCATGGCCAGTGAGGTGATGTTGCAGGTCCGCGTCGACTCGCCCTCGAGGACGTTCATGTTGCGGCCCTGGCTGTAGTACGGGGCGAGCTGGGCGATCGCGCGGTAGAGCCGGGCCTTGACCTGGCCGAGCGCCGCCGGATCGAGGCCGGCGCCGTCGAGCGCAGCCACCTGCTGGCGCAGGGCGCCGATCGTGGCGACGTGGGCGTCGCGGTCGGCGCCGATCTCCTCGTTCTCGTGCTGCTTGATCGCGGCCATCGCCTTCTCGGCGGCGGCGAGGTCGTGGGCGAGCGCGGTCACCGCCGGGTGGTTCTGGCTGGCGAGGAACGCCGCCAGCCCCTGGTCGGCGAGCTCGGCCGCGCCCGCCGGGACGTGGATCGGCGGGTCGAGCGGAGGCGGCTCGTGGCCGCCGCTCGGGCTGTTCGGGCTGACCGGCCCGTCGAGGACGGCGGGCGGCGCCACCGGATCCTCCTCCACCGGCACCGGCGCCGGCGGCGCGGCCGGGTCGACCGGCGGCCCGTCGACGACGTCGGGCTGGTGGTCCTCCTCGCAGTCGTGGTCGACGACGTCCTTGAGCCAGAAGAAGACGGCGCGGATCTGGTCGGCGACCGTCGAGCCGGCGGCGGTCGCGTTGTCGATGAAGTCGGGCCCCTCGGGGGGGGCGTCGGCCGGGGCCTCGGCCCGGACCTCGGGCGGCGCGGCGTCGGCCGAGACCCGGACGTACTTGCCGTGGACGAACGCGGCCTGGCCGTCGTGGTCGACCCGGAGCCAGTCGCCCTCGCGGCCGTAGGCCTGGACCACGTGACCGCGACGGTAGCGGCCGACGATGTTCGCGGGCGACGAGGTCGAGGGCGAGGTGCGCACGCGCAGGCTGGAGGCGGTGACCTTGACCGCCACCGGCGACGGGAAGCTGGTCGGCGCCTTGCCATGGCGCGCGCTCGAGCGGGTCTTCTTCCCCGGCGCCGCCGCCGGCGTCGCCGCGTCGGTGGCCGCGACCTCCCCCTGGCTCCGCTGATCGAGCTGACCCATGCCCCGTTGTACGCCAGCTCGCCCCTCGCCCTCCCCCCGCCTCACGCGGCCCCGCTGTGGGGTACCCGCCGGCCGGCCGTGGCCCGGCCTCTGCCGGCGGCCCCTCAGGTGGCGGCCACCCGCAGCTCCTTGACCTGCTCGGTCGTGCCGAGGACCACCACCACCGTCGGCGCCTCGAGCACGTGCTCGGCGCCGGGGTTGTAGGTCCAGGCCTCGCCCCGCTTCACCGCCAGCACGTTCATGCCGAAGCGGCGGTGGATCTCCAGCTCGCCCAGGCGCTTGCCGGCCAGGGGGCTGCCGTCGCCGACCGTCACCTCCTCGATCCGCATCGCCGCCTCCTTGTCGCGCAGCATCTGATCGAGGAAGCGGACCACGCTCGGCCGCACCAGCTCGGACACGATGCGCATGCCGCCGATGAAGTTGGGGGACACCACGCTGTCGGCGCCGGCCCGGCGCAGGCGCTCGGCGTGGTCGACCTCGGCGACGCGGGCGATGATGCGGCAGCGCGGGTTCATCTGCCGGGTCGCCACCACCAGGAACAGGTTGTCCTTGTCCGACGCCAGGGCCGCCGCCAGGCCGCGGGCGTCGTCGAGGTGGCACTGCTCCAGCACCTCGTCGGTGGTGGCGTCGCCGACGACGTAGGCCAGCTCGGCCCGGGGGTGGTCGGCGAGCAGCTCCTTGAGCCGACCCTCGTCGAGATCGACCGCCAGCACCGGCCGGCCGGTGGCCACCAGCTCCTTGACGATGTGGCGGCCGGTGGTGCCGACGCCGCACACGACGAAGTGATCCTTCATGCGATCGATCCGTTTCCTGAGGCGCTGGGCGGCGAGGACATGCTTGAGCTCTCCTTCCACGATGAACGCGGTGATCGTCGAGGCGAAGTAGACCAGGGTGCCGGTGCCGAACACCAGCAGCACCATCGTGAAGGTGCGCGCGGAGCTCATCTCGTCGATGCCCGGCAGGGTCTCGCCGTAGCCGACGGTGGTGACCGTGATGACGGTCATGTACAGGCAGTCGAACCAGCCCCAGCGGCCGTCGCCGAGCAGCCAGTACCCGGTGGCGCCGCCGAGGATGACCACGGTCATGGCGACCAGGCCGACGACCAGGCGGTTGCGGAACGAGCTGTCCACGGGCGCGGCGATGATACCGCCGCGCCCACGACCGGCGCAGCCGTCGTGGACGGGAGCCGGCGACGAAGCCGGCGGGGCTGGATCGGCCGCGAGAACGATTGAGTTCCGGGTGCGCGGGCCCTAACGTCCGCGCGATGAAGATCCTGGCCAGTCACCTCGCCGGCGCCTGGACCCCGGGCGACGGTCCCGCCGCCGTCCTGGTCAACCCGGCGACCGAGGAGCCCCTCGCCCACGCCCACGGCCGGGGCCTCGACCTCGCCGGCGCGCTGGCCTACGCTCGCGACCGTGGCGGCCCGGCGCTGCGGGCCCTCGGCTTCGCCGAGCGCGGCGCCCTGTGCGCCGGTCTGGCCCGGGCCATCCACGCCGCCCGCGAGGAGCTGATCGCCCTGGCGGTGGCCAGCGGCGGCAACACCCGCGGCGACGCCAAGTTCGACCTCGACGGCGCCGCCGCCACCCTCGCCCACTACGGCGAGCTGGCGGGCAAGCTCGGCGGCGGGCGCCTGCTCGCCGACGGCGAGCCGGTGCAGGTCGGGCGCACCGCGCGCCTGGCCGGCCAGCACGCGTGGGCGCCGCGCCCCGGGGTGGCCGTCCTCATCAACGCGTTCAACTTCCCGGCCTGGGGCCTCGCCGAGAAGCTGGCGTGCGCGCTGGTCGCCGGCATGCCGGTGCTGTGCAAGCCGGCCACCGCCACCGCCCTGGTCACCCATCGCCTGGTCGAGCTCTGGGTCGAGGCCGGGCTCCTGCCGGCGGGCGCGCTCCAGCTCCTGGTCGGCCCCGCCGGCGACCTCGTCGACCACCTGCGCGGCCCCGACGTCCTCGCCTTCACCGGCTCGTCGGACACCGCCCGCAGCCTGCGCGCCCACCCCCGGGTCGTCGCCGAGGGGGTGCGGGTCAACGTCGAGGCCGACAGCCTCAACGCCGCCGTGCTCGCCCCCGACGTCGAGCTGGGCAGCGAGAGCGGCCAGCTCTTCCTCGCCGACGTCGCCCGCGACATGACCCAGAAGACCGGCCAGAAGTGCACCGCGATCCGGCGCGTGCTGGTGCCGGCGGCGCGCCTCGACGAGGTGGTGGCCGCGCTCGGCGAGCGGCTGGCCGCGATCACGGTCGGCGACCCCGCCCGCGACGACGTCCGCATGGGGCCGCTGGCCACCGCGGCCCAGGCCCGCGACGTGCGCGCCGGCATCGACCGCCTGGCCGCCGCCACCCGCCCGGGCTGGGGCGACACCGGCGCGGTCACCCCCCTCGGCGTGCCCGCCGGCACCGGCTTCTTCGTCGGCCCGGTGCTGCGGGTCACCGACGAGCCGCGCGCCTGCGCCGCGATGCACGCCCACGAGGTCTTCGGCCCGGTCGCCACCGTCGGCGCCTACGACGGCGATCCCCACGCCGCCGCCGCCCTGGTCGCGCTCGGTCAGGGCGGCCTGGTGGCCTCGTGCTACAGCGACGACCGCGACTGGCTGGGCCGCTTCGTCGTCGACGCCGCCGGCTGGAACGGCCGCATCTACCTCGGCAGCGAGAAGATCGCCGCCATGTCGCCGGGGCCGGGCACGGCGCTGCCGCAGCTCCAGCACGGCGGGCCGGGGCGCGCCGGCGACGGCGCCGAGCTCGGCGGGGCGCGCGGCCTCGCGCTGTACATGCAGCGGGTCGCGCTGCAGGGCGACGCCTCGCACCTGAAGGCGCTGGTCGGCGGCTGACGACGCCGGCATCACGGCCCCGGCGGCCGATCGGTCGGAGCAGATCGCCTCGGCTGCGCCGGGGGTCGATCGGACGGGCTCAGGCCGCGAACGCCTGCGCCACCCGCTGGGTGAGCAGGCCGGCCACCGCCGCGGCGTCGTCGCCGACGGCGGCGCGCTTGAGGTCGGCGACGGTGGCGTGGACCAGGGCCTCGCGCGCGGTCCGATCCGCGGCGTCGACGGCGACCAGGCCGCCGCCCGGCTGGCGGAAGCTCTTCTTGGCCGCGCCCAGGCGCGCGGTCACCACCGCCTCGGGCACGCCCAGGAGCGCCGCGATCTCGTGGGGGACGAGGCCGGCCACGGCGCGGGCCACGCAGGCGGCGCGCTCGTCGGGCTGGAGCCGCGGGTGGCAGCACGCGAAGAGCAGCGCGCGCCCCTCCTCCGCCGGCGAGCCGGGATCGGGCAGGTCGCCGCCGCGCCGGGCCAGGACGCTGGTGGTGGCCGACATCGCGACGGTGGCGATCCAGGTCGCCGGGTTCTGGGGGACGCCGGTGGTCGGCCACGCCGCCAGCGCCGCCAGGTAGGCGTCGGCCATCGCCGCGTCGACCAGATCGAACTCGCCGAGCCGCCGCCACAGCCCGGCGAACACCTGCGCGTGCTCGGCGCGGAACACCTGGAGCGCCGTCCGGGCCACGTCCGCCATGGCCTCCACGATACACGCTGCGGCCGCCGGCCGGCGCCCACGTCGCGGCGTTTCGCCGGAATGCGGGGGCGGCCGGCGGCGGTTGTGGGGCGTCATGACCCGCTGGACGCCCGGCACCGCCCGCCCCCTCACCCTGTGTCTCCTCGCCGTGGCCACCGCCGCGGCGTGCGGCGGCGGCGCCGCCACCGCGCCGACCCCGGCCACCGCCGCGCCGCCGGCGGCACCGCCCGCGCCCGCGCCCGCCGCCGAGCCGGCGCGCCCGCCGACGCCGGTCGGCAACCCGCGCACCGACCTCATCCCGCGTG
Organism: uncultured delta proteobacterium; assembly: GCA_900696455.1. GTDB lineage: Bacteria > Myxococcota_A > Polyangia > Haliangiales > Haliangiaceae > UBA2376. The sequence goes on along the minus strand of CAADGB010000220.1, from coordinate 1,960 downwards.
CGGTCCTGTTCGGCAACCCCGAGCGCGGCGCGCCGGTGGTGTCGCCCGACGGCAAGCGCCTGGCGTTCACCGCGCCGGTGGACGGCGTGATGAACGTCTTCGTCGCCCCCATCGACGATCCGGGGCGCGCGGTCCAGGTGACCTTCGACCAGGTCCGCCCCATCCGCAGCTACGCGTGGTCGAACGACGGCCGCTGGGTGCTGTACCAGCAGGACGTCGGCGGCGACGAGAACTACCACCTGTTCCGGGTCGGGCCCGACGGCAAGGATGCGGTCGACCTCACGCCCACGCCGGGCGTGCTCGCCCGCACCGTGGCCACCTCGCTCAAGAAGCCCGGCCACATCCTGATCGGGCTGAACGATCGCGATCCGCGCGTCCACGACGTCCACGAGCTCGAGCTGGCCACCGGCAAGACCCGCCTGGTCCTCGAGAACCCCGGCTACGTCAACCCGGTCGCCGACGAGGACCTGCGCCTGCGGCTGGCCGCCCACCCCCAGCCCGACGGCACGACGCGGCTGATGGCGCCGCCGGCCCGCGGCGGCGGGCCGTGGGTCCAGATCGACACCGTCCCCGCCGACGACCAGCTCACCACGGCGGTCCTCGGCTACGAGTCGAGCGGCAAGCGTTACTACCTGCTCGACGGCCGCGGCCGCGACACCGCGGCGATCTACGTCGTCGACGCCGCCACCCACAAGAAGACGCTGGTCGCGGCCCACGACCGCGCCGACGTCGGCGGCGGCGCGATCTTCCACCCTCGCACCGGCGTCCTGCGCGCGATCGCGTTCAACCGGGCGCGGCCGGAGTGGAAGGTCCTCGACAAGGGCATCGCCGGCGATCTCGACGCCCTGCGCAAGCTCGACGAGGGCGACCTCGCGGTCCTCTCGATGTCGCACGACGATCGGACGTGGATCGTCGCCTACAACGGCGATCGCCAGCCGACGCGCTACTGGCGCTGGGACCGGACCGCGAAGCGGGGCACGCGGCTGTGGGCGTCGCGGCCCTCGCTCGAGGGGCTGCCGCTCGCGCGCATGCACCCGGTCGAGATCCCGGCGCGTGACGGGCTGTCCCTGGTCAGCTACCTCAGCCTGCCGGCCGCCGCCGATCCCGACGGCGACGGCGCGGTCGCGACGCCGCTGCCGATGGTGCTCCTGGTCCACGGCGGCCCGTGGGCGCGCGATAGCTGGGGCTACAGCCCCCTGGTCCAGCTCCTCGCCGATCGCGGCTACGCCGTGCTCCAGGTCAACTTCCGCGGCTCGACCGGGTTCGGCAAGGCGTTCCTCAACGCCGCCAACCTGCAGTGGGGCAAGCAGATGCACGACGACCTCCTCGACGCCGTCGACTGGGCGGTGGCCCGCGGCGTGACCTCGGCCGACCAGGTCTGCATCATGGGCGGCAGCTACGGCGGCTACGCGACGCTGGTCGGCCTGACGATGACGCCGCTCACCTTCCGCTGCGGCGTCGACATCGTCGGGCCGAGCAACCTCATCACCCTGGTCGAGTCGGTGCCGCCGTACTGGGCACCCCTGCTCTCGATCTTCAAGACCCGCATGGGCGACTGGACCACCCCCGAAGGCAAGGCGGCGATGCGGGCGGTGTCGCCGCTCACCCACGCCGGCGAGATCCGGCGACCGTTGCTCATCGGCCAGGGCGCCAACGATCCCCGGGTCAAGCAGGCCGAGTCCGACCAGATCGTCCAGGCGATGCAGGCCAAGGGCCTGCCCGTCACCTACGTGATCTTCCCCGACGAGGGCCACGGCTTCGCCCGCCCGCCCAACATGCAGGCGTTCATGGCGGTCGCCGAGGCCTTCCTGTCGGCTCACCTCGGCGGCGCCTACCAGCCGATGACCGCCGACGACTTCGCCGGCTCGACGATGAAGATCGAGGCCGGCGCCGCGGGCATCCCCGGGCTGCCCGCCGGCGTCGGTCGCTGAGCCCGAGCCCGAGCCCGAGCCCGAGCCCG
>CAADGB010000219.1 GCA_900696455.1 uncultured delta proteobacterium | reverse complement strand
GGCGGCCATGGGCGCGTCGAAGCCGCCGGCGCCGGGGCCCGGCGCCGCGGCCGCGGCCGGCAGGTCGACGTCGAGGCCGGCCTTGCGCGCGCGCGCGGCCGCCTCCTCCTCCGGGTTGTCGTAGATCTGGGTCTCGAGCTCGTCGTCGTCCCAGGACAGATCGGCCTTGGGCGGACCGACGGAGCCTGGCGCGGGACGCACCGCGGCCGGCGGCGGCACCGCCGGCATGCCCTGGGTGACCCGCCCCGACGGCGGAGGCGGCGGGCGCGGCGCCGGCGCGGCGGCCTGCCCCGCCGGCGGCGGCACCACCGGCATGCCCTGGGTGCGGCGCGCGCCCGGCGGCACCGCCGGCGGCCGGGTGGTGCCGGGGCGACCGACGTCGGGCGGCGGGGTCTTGCCCCCGCCCGCCGCCAGCTCGGGCGGCGGCTTGAGCTGGCGGTAGCTCTCGAGCTTGGCCGTCTCCTCCTCGATCTCGCGGGCGAAGGTGCGCTTCATCCACGCCGCCAGGTCCTTGCGCGAGTAGAACTCGCCGGCGGTGTAGACGAAGGCCTGCAGCTCGTCGTGGAGGTCGATGGCGTTCTGGTAGCGGTCGTCGACGTCCTTGGTCAGCGCCTTGAGGACGATGCGCTCGAGCTCGTCGGGGATCTTGCGGTTGTAGGTCGAGGGCGGGAGGATCTCGACGTTGCGCACCTTCTCCAGGGTGGAGAAGTCGCTCTCGCCCACGAACAGGCGCTCGCCGGTGAGCAGCTCGTAGAGGACGATGCCGCACGAGAAGATGTCGGTGCGGCGATCGATGGGCAGGCCGCGCACCTGCTCCGGCGACATGTACCCGAACTTGCCCTTGAGGATGCCGGCCTGGGTCTTGGCGCCCTTGCCGGCGGCCTTGGCGATGCCGAAGTCGATGAGCTTCACCTCGCCCTCGAACGACACCAGGATGTTCTGCGGGCTGACGTCGCGGTGGACGAGGTGGAGATCGCGGCCCGACTGGTCGCGCTTGTTGTGCGCGTAGTCGAGGCCCTCGCAGATCTTCATGATGATGAAGCAGGCCTGCGCGATCGGCATCGGCTCGCCGCCGGCCCGCGCCCGATCGTAGATGGCGCGGACGTCGCGGCCGTGGACGTGCTCGAGCGCGATGTAGTAGCTGCTGTCGACCACGCCGAGATCGAAGATCTGGGCGATGTTGGCGTGGTTGAGCTGGACCGCGATCTTCGCCTCGTCGATGAACATGCGGATGAAGTCCTTGTCCTCCGCGATGTTGGGGAGGATTCGCTTCACCGCCACCAGGCGCTCGAACCCTTCGACACCGTAGGCCTTGGCGCGAAAGACCTCGGCCATGCCGCCGACATTGATGCGCTCGAGCAAGTAGTACTTGCCGAAGGGTACTGGCTTCTTCACGTGGGTTCCCGGGGGCACCATGCAGCGGTGGCGCCCTCCGATGGGACCGTATACCAAAGAGATTCCTTGGGCCAGTCAGAAGCCGCCCCGCGGTCGGGCCACCGGCGCCGGACCGCCTCCGCGAGCGATCTCGGCTAGTTCCAGCCAGTCGCTGTCAGCCGGCGGTGCGCCCGCCGTCAGGTGCGGTCAGGTCTGGGCCAGCGCCGCCGCCGGCTCCATCTGCGCGGCCTTGCGCGCCGGCAGCCAGCCGCCGACGACGCAGAACAGGACCGAGAAGCCGACGGCCAGGGCGAAGATCCACCACTCGAAGTCGAACCAGCTCCGCGGCTTGAAGGGGAAGGCCGGCACCAGCGCCGCCGACGCCCAGTCGACCAGCAGCGAGCCGAGGAAGGCGGCGGCGCTGCCCAGGACGCCGGACACCAGGCCGATGACCGCGGCCTCGCCCAGCACGATCATGAGGACGTCGCGCTGCGAGGCGCCGACCGCGCGCAGGACGCCGATCTCGCGCCGGCGCTCGGTGACCTGCATGAAGAAGTTGTGGGCGATGTTGATCGCGCTGATGCCCACGATCACGAACGAGATCGCGAGCAGCACGATCGTGATGACGAAGACGACCGTGCCGAACTGCTCGCCCAGCGAGTCCTCGAGCTTGAGCTTGGGCTCCTCCTGCAGCCAGGTCGTGAACGTCGCCAGCCGGTCCTTGTCGCGCAGGGTGACGATGATCGAGGAGAACTGCTTGGCCTTGTCCTCGCCGGCGAACTCGCGGTTCCAGCGCTCGACGTAGCCCAGGGGCACGGTCAGGCCGACCCGCTTGGCCTTGCGCGAGATGCCGATGAGGATGGCGCCGACCTCGCGGTGCTTGGCGCTGACCGCGACGTTGGAGCCGGCGACCATGGTGTCGCCGAGGCCGATCGTGAAGTGCATGCGCTCGCGGCCGCGCTCGGCGATGAACTGCTCCATCGCGCCGATGTGGGGCAGGCCGTGCGACTCGGCGACCTGGGTGTTGTAGAGCTCGAGCACCGTCGGCGACACGATCACCGGCACCCGCATGTGGCACATGCGATCGACCTTGTCGCAGTACTGCCAGGCGCGGTCGGGGCAGGCGTCCTTGCCCCGCTCGGGCTCGCACGCCGGGCCGATCTTGCCCTCGGCGTCGCCGTCGAGGAAGCGGTCGGCGATCTTGGGATCGTCGGCGACCACCGAGTGCGGGATGCCGTCGGTGAAGCCGCCGACCTCGAACCGGATGTCCTGGCCCTCGAACTTGCCGAAGCCGACCGCCGGGAACTGCAGCGTCATCCGCGGCAGCGCCTCCCTGACCTCGGGGCGGGTCTTGATGAGGTCGACGGTCTCCTGGGTCAGCTTCTGCGACAGGTTCTTGCCCGCGATCGAGGTGTGGGGCGCGATGACCTCGACCTCCTCGAGCGGGAAGATCGAGTAGAGGACGCCCTGGACCTTGAGGACGCCGGCCAGGAAGAAGACGAACGCGCCGATGCCGATGACGACGCCGATCGCCGAGAACACGAAGTGGCGGGGGCTGCGGACGGCGTTGCCCAGCACCATCTGCCACAGGTTGCGGGCGGGCATCACGCCGGGCCTCCGGTGTCCTCGTCGCCGGCCTGATCGCCCTCGACGATCTGGCCGTCGCGCATCGTGATCACGCGCCGGGCGATGGTCGACATCCGCCGCTCGTGGGTGACGATCATGAGGGTGACGCCGTCCTTCTCGTTGAGCTCGCGGAAGAACTCGATGACCTCGTGGCCGGTCGCCGAGTCGAGGTTGCCCGTGGGCTCGTCGCACAGGAGCAGCTCGGGCTCGTTGAACAGGGCGCGGGCGATGGCCACCCGCTGCTTCTGCCCGCCCGACAGCTCCGACGGCTTGCGGTGCGCGAAGTCGCCGAGGCCGACCCGGCCCAGCGCCGCCTGGCCGCGGCGGACGACGTCGCGGGCGCCCGCCGCGAAGCTGGCGGGCAGGGTCACGTTGCCGAGGCAGGTCAGGTGATCGAGCAGGTTGAAGGCCTGGAACACGAACCCGATCTTCTTGTTGCGCAGGCGCGCCAGCTCCGGCTCCGAGGTGCTGCGGTAGTCGTGGCCAAGCACGCGGACGTTGCCGCCGTCGGCCTTGTCGAGCCCGCCGACGATGTTGAGCAGCGTGGACTTGCCCGAGCCCGACTGGCCGACCAGCGCGATCAGCTCGCCGCGGGGCACCTCCAGCGAGACCCCGCGCAGCACCTGGGTCGTCCCGGCGCCCTCGCCGTAGCTCTTGCGGACCTGTTCGAGCTGGATGACGGGTTCACGCGTCACGAGAGCCGGACCCTAGCACAGCAGGTCCAGGCGTATACTCGACGCCACCTCATGCGCACCCCCACGGGACTCGGGTCGACGGGGGCGCCGGGCCACCGCCGCGACGCCGGCGCGCCCGCGCGCCCCGCCGGCGCGCCCGCGACCCGCGCCGGCCTCGCGGCGGTGACCGGCCTCGCCGCGGCGGCCTGCCTGTCGACGCCGGATCCAGCCGCGAGCGACGCCCCGGCGCCCGACGCCCGCATCGACGGCCTCGCGCCGTGCGTGGGCGGGTTCGCCGGCGGGACCCACGTCGGCACCGAGCTCCACGGCACCGGCCGGGTGGCGCTGAGCGGCGGCGCCGCGCAGGGCACGTTCACCTCGCCGGTGTTCGCCGCGGCCGAGCCCCGGGCGTGGCGGACGCTGCGCTGGCAGCCGCTGCGGCCGTCGCTCAAGGCCCTGCCCGACGCCATGGCCAGCGAGGCCGGGTACGCGGCCGGCAACGCCGACCTCGCCGGCAATCGCCTGCTCCTCCACCTCGACGACACGCCGGCCTACGACGACGCGTCGGGCGCCGGGCACGGCGCGACCTGCGATCCCGGGCCGCCGGACCGGTGCCCGAGCCCGGTGCCGGGGCTGTTCCGCCGCGCCCTCGACCTCGACGTCGACGCCGAGGCCGGCACCCTCGACAACGACCGCCTGCGGATCGCGGCCACCGCGGCCCTGGCGCCGGCGCAGGTGACGGTCGAGGCCTGGGTCCGACCCAGCCGCCTGCCCGACGGCGGCGCGCGCATGATGATCCTGACCAAGGGCTGGGCCGACCCGGTGGCGCCGCCCTTCGCCAGCTACTCGATCGAGTACAACCCGAACGGCACGTTCCGCTGCTACGCGGCGGCGAGCGCGGCGGGCGAGGAGCTGCTCGATGGCACGATCCCGGTGGCGCCCGGCGGCTGGCACCACGTCGCCTGCACCTACGACGGCCAGGCCCTGCGCCTCTACGTCGACGGCGTCGCCGACGGCGACCTGCCCGCGGCCGGCACGCTCCAGTACGGCATGACCGGCAGCGACGACGTCCTGATCGGCGCCTGGAACGACGCCCAGTTCTTCGACGGCGCGATCGACGAGGTCGCGATCCACGACCGCGCGCTCCCCGCGAGCGAGCTGCTCGAGCGCGCGCGGCGCGGGCTCCTGCGCCTGACCTGGCAGGTGCGGGTCTGCGACGACGCCGCGTGCGACGGCGACGACGGCGCCTGGCGCGGCCCCGACGGCACCGCCGCCACCTTCTACAGCGAGGCCTGCGCCTCCGGCGCCGGCCCGCCGGCGCTGGCGGTGAACGACCTCGACTGTGACGGCGACGGCGTGGCCGACGACGGCCCCGGCCTCGCGGTGCCGCCGGCCCGCTTCGTCCAGCTCCGCGCCGCGTTCGACTCGCACCGCCCCGGCGACTCGCCCGAGCTCGTGTCCTACGAGCTCTGCGACGACTGACACGCCCGCGCTGGCGCTCGGGCGGCTCCTGACGAACGGCGCCGGCAAGCGCCCGACATCACTCGCGCGGCGGCCGCGGCTTGTCGGCCTTCGACACGCCCTCGCTCACGCTCGGGCGGCTCAGGCCGACCGGAGAGATGCAGCTCGCCGTTCGTTTCCCGCAATCTCCGACCGCGGTCGGTGAAGAGCTCGGGCCGACCGGAGAGATGCAGCTCGCCGTTCGTTTCCCGCGATCTCCGACCGCGGTCGGTGAAGAGCTCGGGCCGACCGGAGAGATGGGGCTCGCCGTTCGTTTCCCGCGATCTCCGACCGCGGTCGGTGAAGGGCTCTGGTCGATCGGTCGGTCCCGGCGAGGACGCCGGTGCCGACCTGAGTCGGAGCAGAGCGCCTCGGCTGCGCCTCGGCTCAGAGCCTGTCATCGAATCGATGCCAGGCTCTCTCTCGATCGATCGACCTCGCCCGCTGACGCGCTCGTCCGATCTCCTCCGGACCAGAGCCGCCTCGCTGCGCTCGGCTCAGCGCTCGCCGCGCGCGCTCATGACCAGCGCGCGGCCCTCGAGCGCGAGCGTGAGCTCGCCCCGCGACCACGCCCGCAGGCGGCGGATGAGCGCGGCGCGGGTGCGGGCGCGCCCGACCGGGAACGCCAGCAGCTCGTCCCAGGTCGCCTCCGGCCACGCCCGCGGCCGGAGCTCGAGCCGCGCCAGCTCGTCGCCGGCGGCGACCATGCCGCCGACGAGCAGGTCGTCCATGGCGACCCCGACCGCGACCACGGTGGTGGGGCCGAGCTGGCCGTAGGCGAACCGCGGCACGCCGGGCGCGTTGACCTCGGTGATGTCGTGCGGCCCGATCGCGCGCACCTTGCTGAGGAAGCCGATGCCCGGGATCTCCGACAGCGCGCGCGCGAGCATCCGGGGATCGCCGAGCTCGGCGGTGGCGGCGCCGCGGCCCTCGAGCCGGCTGGTGTCGATCGCGTGCACGAAGACACGGCCGCCGCGCACCTGATCGAGGCCGAGCCCGGCCACCAGATCCTCCTCGAGGCATGGCCCGAGCGCCGCGGCGGCGGCGCGGGCGTCGAGGCCGAGCTCGGCCACCAGCGGCGCCCCGGCGCGCGCCTTCGCCCACCCCGCCGGCGCCGGCCGGGCCAGGGCGCGCAGGCCGTCGATCCCGCCGGGGACCTCCGCCACCATCACCGCGCGCACCGCCGCGGCGTCGGCGGCGGCGACCACGAACAGCCGGCCGAGCGCGCCCAGCGTCGACGCGCAGGCCGGCGGCTCGAGGACCCGGGGGTGGGCGAGGATCGCCGGCACCCGCACCAGGCCGACCAGCGGCGGCAGCTCGCCGAGCCGGCGCCGGCCCTCGTCGAGGGCGGCCGCCAGATCGGGAGTCGCGGCCAGCCCGCCGCGCGCCGCCCACGCCCCCTCGAACCAGGCGCCGTCGACCTCGCCCTCGGCCACCACCTCGAGGTGCGCGAGGAGCCAGTCGCCGGCGATGGCCCAGTGCAGCGCGACCTCGCGATCGGGCCGCCAGGTGTGGACGTCGACGTCGCGGAGGCGGCCGACCTGGATCACCGTCCCCGGCCCGCGGCGGCGCGCGACCTCGCCCGCCATGCGCTCGGGATCGGCGCGCGGCACCGCCAGGCTCGGCCCCAGCCCCTGCGACCACACCGCGATCCCGCGCTGGAGATCGACGCCCATGGCCGCGTGATCGTCGGCGGACAGGAGGTCGAAGCCGAGCTCCTGCCGCGAGGCGCGGCCGAGCTCGGCGGCGTCGACGTCGGCCAGCATGCCCAGGCCGTCGAACGCCCCGCGCAGGAGCGCGAGGGCGTCCTCGCCGCGGCGGGTGGCGACGACGTAGGTGGCGTCGGCCGGGACCCAGCGCAGGCCGGCGTAGTCGGCGACCGCGGGCGGCAAGGCGCCGCCGCCGGAGGGCGCGGCCGCGCGCGGACCGCAGGCCAGGGCCAGCGCGACCGCGGCCAGGGCGGCGACGGCAGGGGGGCGCCCGCGCGCGGGGTGGCGCAACCGCGCCAGATCGTGGGGGGTGGGTCTCACGCCGACATGATGCACGGCCGGGGTGCTTTTTTCACGCAACGTCTCCGGCGCCCCCTCGATACCCCCGTCATCTGACCAGGAGAGCGCCATGTCCGTCCCTCGAATTCCCCCACGGTTCGCAGTATCGTTCGCAGGTCTCCACGTGAGGGTGTCATGACCAGCGGCATCGGAGGAACCGGCGGACCGGCGGGGGCGGGTGGCCCGCCCGGCCCCGGGGGCCCCGACGGGCCCGACGACCTCGACGGCCCCGACGGCGGACCGGCGGGAGGGATCGACGGGGTGGACGCCGCCGCGGGGACCGCCCCGAGCGCGGCCCATGGCGCCGCCGCCGCCGGCCGCAGCGACGCGGCGATCGCCACGGGCCAGACCGACGCGCTGGCCAGCCTGGCCGCCGATCTCGACGCCGGGCGGGTCACGCCCGAGGAGGCGATGGCCCGCCTCGTCGACGACGCGGTCGCGGGGCTTCCTCCCGCCGAGCAGGCCGAGCTGCGCGGCATGATGGAGGACCTCATCGCCAGCGATCCGTACCTGGGCGGCCTGCTCGGCCTCGAGCCCGGAGGCGGCTAGGCCTTGGCCCGCCGCGGTCGTGAGCGCGGCCGGGCCCGGTGCGCCGCCGCCGCCCTCGCCCTGGTCTGCGGCCTCCTCGGCGGCCTGGTGAGCCCGGCGGCGGCCGACGACGGCGACGCCGTCGACGGCGACGGCGGCGAGGCCACGATCGCGGTGGTGGTCACCGCCGCGCCCGACGTGCCGTTCCCCGCGGCGCGCCGGGCCACGGTCCAGGTCTCGGCGGAGCGGGCGCTCAAGCGCGACCGCCGCCTCACCGTCGTCGACAAGGACGATCGCCTGGCGGCCCGCGCCCGGCGCGTGCCCTCCGACGTGGTCGGCGAGGCCCGCGCCCTCCTGTCGAGCGGCGAGGAGCTCCTGCGCCGCGGCCAGGCGCCGGCCGCCCTGCGCAAGCTCGAGGCGGCGTCGGCGCAGCTCGCGCGGGTCCTGGCCTGGACCCAGAAGCAGGAGCTGGCCCGCGCCCAGTTCCTCCTCGGCGCGGCCCAGGCGCTGACCGGCGACGGCAAGGCCGCGACCGCCACCTTCGTCGAGCTCCTGGCGTGGCGGCCCGAGGCGGTCGCCGACGCCGACATCGAGCCCCGGGTGATCCTGCCGCTGTGGGAGAAGGCGCAGGCGCGGGCGCGGAGGCTGGCCGGCGGCTCGATCGACATCGAGACCACGCCCGGCGGCGCGCTGGCCTACGTCGACGGCAAGCTGGCCGGCTTCACCCCGACGGTGGTCGAGGGCCTGGCGGTGGGCACGCACTACGTGACGCTGCGCCGCGAGGGTCACGAGCGCCGGGTCGAGGTCGTGCGCATCTCCGATCGCAAGGCGGCGCGGCTGGCGGTCAAGCTCGAGCCGTCGCGGCGCGGCGCCGAGCTGGCGGCCGCCGAGCAGCAGGTGGTCGGCGGCGTCGGTCCGGCGGTGGCGACCGCCGCGGCCCAGGCCGGGCTGGCCGCGGTCGGCGAGCTGCTGGGGGTCGAGCAGGTGGTCGTGGTGGTCGCCGAGCGCGGCGAGGGCCGCTACCAGCTCCACGTCTACGACGTCGGCGGCGCGCGGCTGGCGACCCAGCGCCTGGCGGTCGGCGACCGCGAGCTCGAGGACGCCTTCGCCGACGCCGCCGCCGCGCTCTACGAGCAGGTGGCGCGGGCCAAGGTCAAGCTGGTCGAGAAGCCGCGCCGACCGCGGGGGCCGCGGGGACCGTCGATCTTCTCGCGCCGGTGGTTCTGGCTCACCGTCGCCGGGGTCGTCGCCGTCGGCGCCACCACCGGCCTCGTCCTGTCGCTCGACGGCGGCGAGCCGCTGCGCTGCCCGCCCGGCGCCTCCTGCGGCGAGGTCCTCTTCCGCTTCTGAGCTCCTTCACACGCCTCGCGACGAGCGTGACCGGGCACACCTGCTAGAGTGCCGACGATGCGCATCACCGCGCGCTACGACTCGGCGCCGGCGCTGGCCCGCGACGTCGTCGAGCAGCTCACCCGCGGCGGGCTCCTGGTGCGCACCGAGGTGCCGCCCGGCCTCGAGCTGTACGCGACGATCGAGCTCGAGATCGCCTGCGGCGCCGACGCGGTGGTGGTGCCGGCCAGCGTGCTCCAGCTCTTTCCCGGGCTCGGCGTGGCCGTCGCCGTCGACGACGCCGGGCGCGACGCCATCGACGTCCTCGCCCGCGGCGGCGCCGACGCCAGCGCCGACGCCGACACCGCCGCCGCCGGCACCGCCGGGGCCGGGCCCGCGACCGCCCGTCGCGACCGGCCGACGACCGGCGCGCCCGCGGGCGGCGCGCCGCGCGCCGGCTCCGCGGTCGAGAAGATCCAGCAGGCCCTGCGCGGCGACCGCGACGCCCGCGCCGCCGTCCTGCGCGATCCCAACCGCACGCTCCACGTCTACGTCCTGCGCAACCCGGCGCTGACCCTCGACGAGGTCGCGGCGATGGCGCGGATGACGACGATCTCGGTCGACGTGCTGCGCCAGATCGCCGAGCGCCGCGAGTGGGGACATCGCCCCGAGATCGCGATCGCGCTGGTGCGCAACCCGACGCTGCCGCCGCCGGTCGCGATCCCGCTCCTCGCCCACGTCACGCCGGCCGATCTCAAGCAGCTCGCCAAGGACACCCGCACCCGCGAGCCGATCCAGCGCGCCGCCCGCAAGCGCGTCCTGGGCTGACGCCGCCGCCGGCTCGGGCTCAGCAGCGGATCTTGCCGACGAAGATGTAGCCCGAGGTCGAGCCCGGCGGACCGACGAAGCGGGTCGGGCGCTCCGCGCCGCCGCCGATCGGGAAGACCGCGAACGGCCGGGTCAGCGGCGCGCCGTCGGCGCCGTGGAAGCCGGCGAGGACGACGGCGTGGCACGGCCGGTCGGCGGTGTTGCGGACCATGCCGGTCGCGACCACCCGTTCGCCGTCCCGCCACACGTGGCCCTGCTCGATGCGCACGACCTCGTCGTGGCGAGGCCGCACCGCGCCGCGCACGTCGACCCGCACCGCCACCGCGTCGGGCCGCGGCGCGTCGCGGTCGTCGACCAGCGCGAAGGTGCGGCGCCCGCGCGCCGGGATCCACAGGGTCTCGGCGCGCAGGGTCCCGACCTCGTGGCCGTCGCCGTCGACCAGCACGCCGCCGAGCGTGACCGTCGCCGGGCGCTCGCCGCGGTTGTCGACGTCGACCAGGGCGAAGGTGGCGCGCCGGGCGTGGGCGTCGGCGCCGACGGTGTCGGTGCGGATCGTGACCCGCGCGCCGATGGCGAGCTCCGACGGATCGACCGGCTCGGGCGGGCGCGGCCGCTCGCACGCGACGCCGGCCGCGCAGGCGACGGCGAGCACGAGGGCGCAGGCGCGGCGAGCGCGGCGGACGCGGCGGGACACGCTACGAGCGTACGCCAAGCGCGAACTTCAGGTAGTTGCCCTCGGGGAAGCCGGGCACCACCGGGAAGTCGGGGGGCAGGCCGGCGCGGTCGATGATCTTGAGGGTGGCGCGGGCCTGGGCGGCGCCGTCGGCCAGGGCCGCGTCGAACTCGTCGGCCGAGACCTTGTGGGTCGACGACGCCGCCGCCAGGAGCCCGCCCGGCTCGAGGACGCCCAGCGCCGCCGCCACCAACTCGGCGTAGTCCTTGACCGCGCTCCACGGCTTGCCGCCGCGCGCCGCCGCCGAGGCGAAGGCCGGCGGATCGAGCGCCACCAGATCGAACCGGGTCCGGCGCTCGGCGAAGCGGGCCAGCACCTTGAAGGTGTCGCCGACGACGTGCTCGGGGGTCTCGGGATCGAAGCCCGACGCGGCGAAGTTGCGGCGAGCGCGGGCGTGGGCCTTGGCGGCGACGTCGATCGCGGTCACGTGGGCGGCGCCGCCGGCGTGGGCGTACACGGAGATCGCGCCGGTGTAGCTGAACAGGTTGAGGACGCGGCGGTCGCGGGCGTAGGCGCGGACGCAGCGCCGCCCCAGCCGCAGATCGGCGAACAGGCCCGTCGACAGGGGCGCGGTGACGTCGACGAGGAAGCGCAGGTCGTCCTCGCGCACCTCGAGCTCGACCGGCGCCGGCGCGCCACGGACCAGCTCGGCCCCGGCCTGACGCGGCGCCTCGCCGCCCAGCGAGCGGTGGCGGCGTTGCTCGTAGATGCCGCGGGGCGCCAGCTCGGCCTCGAGCGCGTCGAGGAGCGCGGCACGGAGCGCCGGCGCCTCGGTCAGGGACGGCGAGAAGAGCTGGACGACCAGGTAGTCGGCGTAGCGCTCGACGGCGACGCCGGGCAGGCCGTCGGACTCGCCGTTGACCAGGCGGACGTGCTGGAGGGCGTCGAGATCGAGGAAGCGGCGGCGGAGCGCGACCGCCGCCTTGACCCGCGCCGCCACCAGCGCGCCGTCGATGGGCCGGTCGTCGCGCGTCCACAGCCGGAGCGCGATCGCGCCCTCGCCCTCGTAGAGCCCGCGACCGCACAGCTCGCCGTCGGGATCGACCACGTCGAGCGTGACTCCCGGCGCGTCGCGCAGGGGGCGCCCCACCGCCTCGCGGTAGACCCAGGGGTGGCCGGCGCGGAGGTGGCGGGCGACGTCGAAGGGCACCCGTACCGTGTTGCGGCGGACGATGGGCGCCGCGTCCGGGCGCCGGCGCGGACGCCGAGGAGGGTCGGTCGGGGGCATGGGGGCGGCATCCTAGCGATCGGCCCCCCACTGTCAACTCGGTCGCCCGGACGCCGCCCGACCCAAGGACGCGGCGACAGCCGGTGTATGGCCCGCGGTGCCAAGAAAGCGCTTTACAGACGGACCGATGGATCGGGTATGCTGCGCGCGCCTCGGAGCACACATGGGAACAGACACCGTCGTCACCCGCCTGCCCACCGGCCCTGACCGGCCTGACCGGCACGGCCCGGCCGCCCTCGTCACGGTCCGCTTCGGCGAGTTCCTGCGCGAGCGCAACCTCATCAATGACGAGCAGTGGCTGGCCGCCCTCGGCGTCCACTGGAGCGAGACCCCGCGTCGCCGCTTCGGGGACGCCCTGGTCGAGCTCGGGGTCCTGCCCAGCGACGTGGTCGAGGAGGCCGCCGGGGTCTTCCACGACGGCCTGGACGTGGTCGAGGTCCATCTGCCCGCGGCGCTGCCTTCCCCGCCCGGCTGGCCGGGGTCGGCCCGGGCGGCGACCGCCGCCGCGCCGATCTGACCCGGTACGATCCGAAGTCCTGTCGCGCGGTGGGGAGCCGCGCTATCCTGCGCAGTCAGTCCGGTCCCTTGGAGCGGGAGACCGGTCGGAGGTAACGACATGGCCACCGAAGAGAAGCACGGCCCCAGCAACGGACACGCGGCGTCGAACGGCAACGGCAGCCGCCGTCGCAAGAGCCAGCTCATGCAGGCCGCCACCACGCTCCCGACGGTCGAGTCGTCGCTCGAGGAGTTCATCGCCCGCGCCAACTCCACCCTGGTGGACGTGGATCAGTGGGAGGCCGAGGCGCGCGCCGAGAAGGAGCGCCAGGCCCGCGAGCAGACCGACGCCGAGCGCGCCCGCATCCGCGAGGCCGAGCAGGCGGTCCGCAGCCAGGCCGCGCTCGAGCGGACCGCCCTCGAGGCCCGCATCGCCCAGCTCCAGGGCGAGCTGGCCGACGCCCAGGCCCGCCGCTCCGAGCTCGAGGCCAAGGTGGCGGTGCTGAGCAGCCAGGCTCCCGCCGCCAGCGCCGTCGCCGACCTCGAGGGGCGGCTCGCCGCCGCCGAGAGCCGCCAGCGCGCCGCCGAGGACCGGCTCCGCGCCGCCGAGGCGAGGGCCGAGGCCGCGGAGGCCGCCGCCAGCGCCGCCAGCGCCCGCGCCGCCGCGAGCCCCGCGGCCCTGG
>CAADGB010000218.1 GCA_900696455.1 uncultured delta proteobacterium | reverse complement strand
GGGCGCGTCGCCCGCGGCCGGCGCGGCGCCCGGCTCGTCGCTGGCGGTCGGCTCGTCGCTGGCGGTCGGCTCGTCGCCCGCGGCCGGGGCGGCCTCGTCGGCGCCTGCGCGGGCCCCGGCGCGCTCGCGGCCGCGGCGGTTGAGCAGGTACACGGCGAGGATCACGCCCAGGCCGGCCAGCACGTACAGCGGCCGGCGGTCCTTCTTCTCCCGCGGCTTGTCGATGACGATCGTCACCGGCAGGTCGCCGTCGCGCTCGCGGATGGACGGGCCGGTGGACAGCGGGCCGTCGGGGCGGGGCGGCGTCGCGGCGGCGCTGCCGGGCTCGACGGTCGCGGCCGCGGCGCCCGGCGGGGTCAGCGGCACCGCCAGGGCCACGCGCTCGGCCACCGGCGCCAGCGGCGCCATGCTGTCGAGCGCCGCCTCGCACGGCGCGCGCAGGTGGGGCGCGCCGTCGGCGATGATGCACTCGGCGGTGAGCCGCACCAGGTGGCGGCCGGTCTGGAACACCAGCGTGCGCGAGCTGGTGGTCGTGCCCAGGCTCGGATCGCTCCACACCAGGCGCGCCTCGGCCACCCGCGCCGCGGCGTCGGCGCGCACGTCCCAGCGCTGGACCCGCGCCGAGTCGCCGAGCGCGTCGACGCCGGCGCGCGCCTCGAACAGCTCGCGCCCCGCCGCCGTCGCCGGCTCCGCGGGCAGGCGCTCGGTCGCGACCTCGGTGGTGAGCAGGAGGCCGCCCGGCGTGGGCGAGCGCAGGTGCTGGGCGGCGACGTGGACCGGCGCGCCGTCGAAGGGGAGGGCGCGGGCGACCGCGCTCTCCAGCCCCGCCGACTGACCGAGGTCGACCTGCCAGCCCGGCGGCGGCGCCAGCTTGCCGACGGCCTCGGGCACCGGCGCCGGGTCGGCGTCGGCCGGCGGCGCGAGGGTGATCAGGGCCGCCGCCGCGAGCGCGGCGGCGACGGCGACGGGGGCGAGGCGAGCGGGGCGGCGCGGGGTCACGGGGAGATCCTGGGCGCTTCGAGGGAGGCGAGGGCGGCGTCGCAGGCCTGCCGGCAGCGGGCGGGCTCGCGCTCATTGTAGAAGCAGGCCGCGATCGTCGCACGCGGGACGCCGGCGGGGGCGGCCACCATGCGGCCGCGCAGCGCGCCCCGCTGCGGCGGGCGGGCGAAGGTGGCGCTGACCTCGGCCACCGGGCCCTCGACGTAGGTCCAGCCCTCGACGTCGACCATCCCGTCCAGCGTCGCGCGCAGCTCGGCGCCGATCGCGGCCAGCGGCTCGTCGCGGGTGCCGGTCAGATCGACGACGGCGACGAAGCAGCCCACGCCGGGATCGCCCCAGGCGCGCACCCGCACCGGCCGGTCGCCCGCGCCCCTGGTTGCGGCGGCGTGGCTGGCCTCGGCCACCTCGGGCAGCGACGCCCAGCCCGCCGGCAACGTCAGGGGCGGCGGGGCAGGATCGGTGACCGGCGCACCACCTGGTGCCGGCGTCGGCGGGTCGGCGGCGGCGACCGGCGCACCGCCTTGCGCGCGCGCCGGCGCGTCGCAGGCCACCGTGGCGGCGAGCAGCGCCAGCGCCAGCAGCCCGCGCCCCTGGCTCACGCGGTCACCATCCACACCGGGTCGTCGCCCTCGGCGATCAGCCGGGCGCGGACGTCGGCGGTCACGCCGACCGCGCCGTCGTCGAGCGCGATCACCCGCGCCGACACCGCGCGGAAGCCGGGGCGCTGGCCGCGGTGCTCGACGGCGAGGATCGCCCACGGCCGCCCACCGTCGGCGTCGTCGACGGTGCGCAGCCGCACCTGACGGGCGTCGCGCACCAGCGTGATGTCGTCGGTGCGCGCCGTGAAGTGCGGGCCGCCGTCGAACGGATCGATCTGCCCGGCGTACTCGAAGCCGATGCGGCGCAGGATCTTCTCGACGCCGCGGGTCTCGGGCCCGACCTGGCCGATCACCTCCTGGACCGCGGTCGGCAGGAGCTCGCAGTGGATGGGATCGTCGGGGAACAGGGCGTGGATGAACTCCTTGTTGTCCTTCGACAGGAGATCCGCCTCCTGGTAGCTCAGGCCGGTGAAGTGGCGGCCGAGGTGCTCCCACAGGATGCTGGTGCCGTCGGGCTCGAGGGGCGGCATCAGCTCGCTCAGCACGCGATCGCGGAACACCGAGCGGTGCATGCGGATGAAGAGGAACCGCACGTACGACAGCAGCTTGCCCAGGGCCTCGGGGTTGCCGCGGTACTCGGGCAGGAGGATGAGGCCGCCGATCTCGGTCGGGCCATCGTAGTTGTAGCCGATGCGCAGCGTGCGATGGACGAAGTAGCGATCGAGCGTGTACGAGTAGCGCTCGTCGTTCTCGACGCGGAAGTAGATGTGGGGCGCGCGGCGGGTGCCGTGCTGGGCCAGGATCATCGACGTGCCGATGATCCGCTGCCGCGCCAGATCCTCGAGCACGAACACGTACTCGCGATCGACCGGCGGCACCGCCTCGGTGAAGCTGGCCTCGGAGCGCGCGACCAGCCGCTCGAGGTGGTCGCGATCGGCGGGCAGGTTGACGGTGTCGAGGTGCCTGGCCACGTCCAGGATCTGGTCGACATCCTCACGATATGATTGGCGAATCCGGAACATGACGGGGCTCGGGCGCGCGGCCCGGGCCCACCTTACCACGGCGCACACGGGGGCCGCGCCGCGGCCCGGACCGCCTCACGTCACGGGACGGTCGCGGCCAGGAGCTCGCCCAGGCGGTCGCGGCCGGCGTCGGCGGCGCGGGCGATCCAGGCGAGCGTCGGCTTCGCCTGCTCGGCGGCCAGGTCGGCGCCCGACAGCACGCGGATGGGGCGCCGGCCGATGGCCTCGCGGCGCGCGTTCTCCGAGCGCAGCCAGGACAGGATCTCGGGCAGGGCGGCCGCGGTCGCCGGCTTGGTGTCGTGCATGAGGATGACCGCGCGCCCGTTGAGGCGCGCGAGCTGGCGGATGACGAACGCGGCGGTGACCTTGGCCGACTTGCCCTGCCACTCCTGGGGATCGATGTCCCAGTGGAAGTGGGCGAGGTCGTGGCGGCCGAGCGCCTCGACCAGCTTGCCGCAGTGGGCGCCGTAGGGGGTGCGGAACCACGGCACCGGCATCGCCGCCTCGCGCTCGAGGATCTCGCGCGCCTGCCCGATCTCCTTGTCGAGCGGCTCGGGCGCCAGGCCGCAGAGCTGGGCGTGGGTCATCGTGTGGTTGGCGACGATGTGGCCCTCGTCGAGCATGCGGGCCAGCAGGCGGCGGCTGCGGGCGAGATCGCCGCGCTGGAAGCGCCAGCCGACCACGAAGAACACCGCCGACACGTCGTGGGCGGCGAGGGCGTCGAGGACCTTCTCGGTGTGCTTGGCGTCGGGGCCGTCGTCGAAGGTGAAGATGACCTCGGGGTCGCCCGACTGGGTCTGGCCGGCCGCGGGCGTGGCCCAGCCGGCGCGCGCCGGGGCCGGGACGGCCAGGGTGGCGGCGAGCAGGAGGACGACGAGCGCGCGGAGCATCACCTTCGATCTAACACGCGAGCGCGCCGTGTCATTCGACGACCTGCGGCGCCCGCCCGCCGCGCCGCGCCCGCCCGCCCGCCACGCGCCGCCCGCCCGCCCGCGCGCCCGCCCGCCGCGCCCCGGCCCCGCCGGGTAGACTGGCCGCCCATGGCCACCGACCTCCCGTACCCGCGCCGCATCCCCCTGGCCCGCGCCGGCACGCCGCTCGAGCCGCTGCCCCGGACCAGCGCCGCCCTGGGGGTCGAGGTGCTGTGCAAGCGCGACGACCTCACCGGCTCCGAGCTGTCGGGCAACAAGGTGCGCAAGCTCGAGTTCCTGCTCGCCGAGGCCCTCGACCAGGGCGCCGACACCGTCATCACCTGCGGCGGCGAGCAGTCCAATCACTGCCGGGCCACGGCGCTGGCGGCGGCGCGGGCCGGCCTGGCGTCGCGCGTGGTCCTGCGCACCGACGATCCGGCGGCGCCGCCGCCGACCACCGGCAACATCCTGCTCGACCGCCTGGCCGGCGCGACGGTGCGCTGGATCTCGCGCCCGGACTGGGCGCGGCGCAACGCGATCATGGAGGAGGAGGCGGCGGCGGTGCGCGCCGCCGGCGGTCGGCCCTACGTCATCCCCGAGGGCGGGTCGAACGCGATGGGCTCGTGGGGCTACCTGGCCTGCGCCGCCGAGCTGGCCGACGACCTGGCCCCGCTGCCGGCGCGGCCGACGACGATCGTGTTCGCGTGCGGCTCGGGCGGCACCGCGGCCGGCCTGATGCTGGGCGCGCGCCTGGTCGGGCTCGAGGCCCGCGGCGTGCGGGTGGCGGCGGTCAACGTCTGCGACGATCGCGCCTACTTCGTGCGGGTGATCGGCCGCATCTGCGACGAGCTGACCGCGCGCTGGTCGCTGCCGGCGGCGATCGGGCCCGACGACATCGACGTCGTCGACGGCCACGTCGGCCGCGGCTACGCGAAGAGCCGGCCCGAGGAGCTGGCCACGATCCGCGACCTGTGCCGCCGCGACGGCGTCGTGCTCGACCCGGTCTACACCGGCAAGGCCTTCCACGGCGTGGTCAGCGAGCTGGCCCGCGACCGCGGCCGCTTCGGCGAGCGCATCGTCTTCGTGCACACCGGCGGCATCTTCGGGCTGTTCCCGGCGGCGGCCGAGCTCGAGCCCCTGCTGTAGGGCGACGCGCGGGCGGCGGCGGCGGGCGGGCGCCGGCGGGCGGCGTCAGCGGCCGAGCGCGCGCTCGAGCGCGGCCGCGAGCTGGTCCTCGGTCATCGGCCCCTCGTGGCGGGTGACCAGGCGGCCGCGGCGGTCGTAGACGAAGGTGGTCGGCAGGCCGCGCGGGTAGTGGGAGGCGGCGAGGATCTCCTCGTCGGCGCGCACCACCGGGTAGGTGAACTCGTTGTCGCTCATGAAGTTGAGCAGGGCGACGTCGTCGACGGTGTAGTCGTGGAGCACGCCGAGCATGACCACGCCGTCGTCCTTGTAGCGGTCGTAGACCTTGTTGAACGCCGGGATCTCCTTGCGGCACGGCGCGCACCAGGTGGCCCAGAAGTTGACGACCACGGTCTTGCCCTTGAGCTCCTGGGGCGGGTACTGCTCGCGGTGGAGTCCCTCGTAGGTGACGCCGGGCAGGCACTGGTGGGCGGTCGCGCACGACGCCTCCGAGCTGCGGCAGGCGCCCAGCGCGGCGACGAGCGCGGCGGCGGTGGCCAGGGTGACGGCGGCGATGACGAGGCGGCGCTTCATCGGAACCTCACGAGGGACGGGGCGTAGTCGGCCGGCGGCGTGTAGCCGAGCAGCTCGAGGCAGGTGGCGGTGACGCTGGCGATGCCGGCGCCCTCGGCGCGGGCCGGATCGAGCTCGTAGCGATCGCCGCGGGCCGGGTCGTGGATCGTGAACGGGACCGGGTTGAGGGTGTGGCTGGTCTTGGCCACCGGCAGGCCGCTGCGCGGGTCGCGCTCGATCGAGCCGTCCTTCTTGCGCTGGTACATCTCGTCGGCGTTGCCGTGGTCGGCGGTGACCACCAGCACCCCGCCCAGCGCGTCGACGGCCTGGCGCAGGCGGGCGAGCTGGAGGTCGACGGTCTCGACCGCGACCACCGCGGCGTCGAGGTGGCCGGTGTGGCCGACCATGTCGCCGTTGGCGTAGTTGACGCGGGCCAGGCGGTGGCGGCCGGTGCGCAGCTCGTCGATCAGGCGGTCGGTGATCTCGGCCGCCTTCATCCACGGCCGCTCCTCGAACGGCACCCGGTCCGACGGGATCTCGACGTAGGTCTCGGTGGCCTCGTCGAACATGCCGCTGCGGTTGCCGTTCCAGAAGTACGTGACGTGGCCGTACTTCTGGGTCTCCGAGATCGCGAGCTGGGTGACCCCGGTCCGGGCCAGGAGCTCGCCCATCGTGCGCTCGATCTGCGGCGGCGACACCAGGTAGCGGCGGGGCACGTGCAGATCGCCGTCGTACTCCATCATCCCGGCGTAGAGCACGTCGGGGCGGCGGCCGCGGTCGAAGGCGGCGAGGGCGTCGTCGTCGAACGCCCGCGACAGCTCGATCGCGCGGTCGCCGCGGAAGTTGAACATCACGACCGCGTCGCCGTCGACGATGGGCGCCACCGGCCGGTCGCCGTCGGCGATCACGAACGCCGGCAGGTCCTGGTCGATGATGCCGGGGGCCTCGGCGCGCAGGGCCTCGACCGCGGCGGTGGCCGAGGGGAAGCGCCGGGCGTCGCCGTGGACGTGCGCCCTCCAGCCGCGCTCGACGATGCGCCAGTCGGCCTCGTAGCGATCCATCGTGACGACCATGCGGCCGCCGCCCGAGGCGATGCGGGCGTCGACGCCGCCGGCGCGCAGGCCGGCGAGGAAGCGCTCGAGGCGGTCGACGTAGGTGAGGGCCGAGGTCGGCGGCACATCGCGGCCGTCGAGCAGGGCGTGGACGTAGAGCCGCTCGACCCCGGCGCGGGCGGCGCCGTCGAGCATGGCCTCGAGGTGATCGACGTGGGCGTGGACGTTGCCGTCGGACAGCAGCCCGATGAAGTGCAGCGCCGCGCGGTGGCGGCGGCAGCGCTCGACGAGCGCGCGCCAGGTCGCGCCCTCGAACAGCGCGCCCGAGGCCAGGGCGCGGCCGACCAGCAGCGCGCCCTGGGCGTGGACCACGCCGGCGCCGAGGGCGTTGTGGCCGACCTCGCTGTTGCCCATGTCGTCGTCGCTGGGCAGGCCGACCGCGGTGCCGTGGGCGCGCAGCGGCGCGCGGACGCCGGGCGCCCACAGCCGGTCGAGGGTGGGGGTGCGGGCGAGGCGGACCGCGTCGGCCTCGTCGCCGGCGCCCAGGCCCACCCCGTCGAGGATCGCGAGCACCAGCGGCCCGCGGGGGCCGGGCCAGTGCGGGTGCTTGGCGAGGACCAGGTCCGAGCTCATGGGGCGACGAACCCTAGCATCCACCCGATGCTACTACACGTGTAGTAGAAACGCCAGGCCGCGCCGCTCCTCGGGGGAGCGCGGCCGGGCGTCGCCCCTTGGGCGGGCCGCCGCCGCGGCCGCGGGTCAGGGCTTGGCCTTGGCCGGCGGCACGGTGGCCGGCGCCGGCTTCTCGGGCGCGTCGCCGTCGACGATGCGGTAGTTCTTCACCGCCGGGCTCTTCTCGTCGAACTCGAACCAGCTATCCTTGACCGGGGCCTTGAAGTCCGGCTCGAAGAAGCGGAAGTGGTTGGTGTTGCCGGCCGAGTCGATGATGATCGACTCCTTCACGCGCGAGGTGCCGGGGTCGACCACCAGGAACAGGTGCTTGTACTGGGCCGACGGCGCCTTGGGGGTGAGCTTGAGGACGTGGTCGCTCTTGGCGCCGTAGGTCCCGCTCTTGTCGATCGCCGGGGTGAAGTCGGCGGCCAGGTCGCCCTTGCCGTAGAGGAAGGTGACGGCGGTGGGCAGGAGGTTCTTCTGCAGGTCCTTCTTGATGACCTGCTTGTTCTCGCGATCGACGACGTACAGGTACGTGCCGTTGGAGATGAAGTGCTTGGCGATGGCCAGCGGCTTGTCCTTCTGCTTCTTGCCGTAGTAGTCCCAGCGCATCTTGCCGGGCTTGCGGATCCAGAGCTGGCCGTCGGAGATGTCCTTGCGGCCGAAGGTGGCGTTCACCACCTCCTGGCGGAACTTGGCGTTGACGTTCTCGATGCCGGCGTAGAACTTCTGGACGCCGGACAGGATCTCGGCCGCGGTGGGCGCGGTGGCGACGCGGGCGGCGGGCGCCTTGGCGACGAGGGGCGCCGGCGCGGGCGCGGCGGCCTGGGGGGCGGGGGCGGGCTGGGCGAAGAAGGTGCCGAAGATGAAGGGAAGGGTCTTGATCATGGCGGGCTCCTGCGCGTCATCACGCGCACGGTACTGGGACGCATCGCGCGCCCGGACGATTCAGCCTCCGGCGGCCTTTGGCGTCGCGATGTTGTGACCCAGGGGCGATGTGGGTGCAAGTGGAACGGCCTGACAGCGTCCTGACGCACCGGCGGCGGCGGTTCGGGCAAGCTGGCCGGCGATGAACCGCGCCTTCCAGATCCTCGCGCTCGCCCTCGCGCTGGGCATGCTCACGTTCCTCGCCTGCCGCGCCCAGTCGGCGTCGACGCCCCCCGGCGATCGGGGCAACCCGGAGGCGCCCGCCGGCGCCGCGCCCGACGCCGGCGCGATCGACGCCGCGCCGGCGGCGCCCGAGGACTACCTCCCGGCGAGCAAGGCGGGCGGCGCGTTCCTCGAGCACCAGCAGGCGCCGCGGTGAGCTGGCTCCTCGCCACGCTGTGGGCGTCGGCGATGGTCGCCGCCCTGTCGCTGGTCGTGCTGGCGGTGATGTTCGGCCCGCTCGAGCGGGCGTTCGCCGCGCGGCCGGCGCAGCGGCCGTGGCGCGCCGGCAGCGGCGTCGACCTCGCGTTCTTCCTCGGCCAGTACCTGCTGTGGAGCGCGCTGGCGCTCGTCGCGCTCGACGCGGCGCGGGCCGGGCTCGGCGACCTGGTGCCGGCGGCGTGGCGGGAGGGCGCGGCGGCGTGGCCGCTGGCGGCGCAGGTGGGCGTGGCGGTGGTGGCCGGCGATCTCCTGGTCTACGGCTGGCACCGCGCCTGTCACGCCGTGCCGCTGCTGTGGCGCTTCCACGCCGTGCACCACACCTCGGAGCGCCTCGACTGGCTGGCGGCGCACCGCGAGCACCCGCTCGACGGCCTGACCACGCAGCTCGCCCAGAACCTGCCGGCGATGGCGCTCGGCCTGTCGCTGGGCGAGGTCGGCGCGCTGGTGGTCGTGCGCGGCATGTGCGGCGTCTTCATCCACAGCAACGTGCGGCTCGATCCGGGCTGGCTGCGCTTCGTCGTCGGCGCGCCGGCCCTGCACCACCACCACCACGCGCGCGACGCGGCGCCGGTCGCCAACTACGCCAACCTGGCGCCGTGGATCGACGTCGTGTTCCGGACCTACGCCCGCCCCACCGGGCCCGCGACCTACGCCCTGGGCGTGGCCGAGCCGGCGCCGCGCGGCTACCTGGCGCTCCTGGTGTGGCCCTTCCGGCGCCCGGCTCCGGCGGGCGCGAGGCGGGCGCGCCGCGCGGGGCGCGTGGAGGGATCAGGGCAGGGGCTCGTAGCGACCGGCGACGAAGCCGTCGCGGGCGGCGCGGCGCAGCGCCTTGCCGCTGCCGCCGACCGGTAGCTCGGCGAGGGCGCAGGTGGCCCAGCGCCGCGGCAGCTTGTAGCCGGCGAGCTGGCGGCGGGCGAAGGCGGTGAGCTCGGCGACGGTGGGCGGGGTCGGGCCGCGGGCGGCGACCAGCGCGGTGACCACCTGCCCCCAGTCGGCGTCGGCGGTGCCGAAGACGACCGCGCCCGCGACCGCCGGGTGCGCGGCGAGCACGCGCTCGACCTCGGCCGGGTAGACGTTGGCGCCGCCGCTGATGATCGTGTCGTGCTTGCGGTCGACCAGCGTGAGCCAGCCGCCGTCGAGGCGACCGAGGTCGCCGACCGAGAGGTGGCCGTCGCGCGCGCCGGGGCGGGTGAGCGCGCCGTCGTCGCCGAGGTAGCCGGCCATGAGCGCGGGCGAGCGCACGAAGACCTCGCCGGTGGCGCCGTCGGGCGCCGGCTGGCCGCGCTCGTCGAGGAGCCGCAGCGACACGCCGGCGGGCGCGCGCCCGACCGAGCCGGGGTGGGCGGCGTGATCGGCGGGGCCGGCGACCGTGACCGTGCCGGTCTCCGACGAGCCGTAGAACTCCCACAGCCGGCCGGGCCCGAGCCACGCGGCGAGGCGGGCCTTGGTGGCGGGCGCGATGGGCGCGCCGGCGACGATCGCGACGCGCACCGCCGCCAGATCGTGGGCACGCTCGGCGGCGGGCAGCTCGAGCAGGCGGTGCCACTGGGTCGGGACCAGGAAGAAGACCGTGGCGCGGGTGGCGACCGCGGCGTCGAGGAAGGCGCGCGGGCGGAAGCGCTCGACCAGCGCGGTGCGGGCGCCGGCGGCGCGGGCGGCGCGCAGGAAGATGCCGGGCGCCGAGTGGGCGAGGGGGCAGGCGACGAGGTGGACGTCGTCGGCGCACAGGCCGTAGGTGGCGCGCAGCTCGGCGGCGCGCGCGGCCTCGGCGGCCTCGGGGCGCAGGCAGCCCTTGGGTCGGCCGGTGGTGCCCGAGGTGTAGAGGAGCGTGGCGCCGATGCGGGCGGGATCGACGGCGGCCGGCGCGGCGGCGGGCGCGGCGGGCGCGATGTCCTCGAGGACGAGGCGGGGCACGGCAGCGGCCGCGGCGGCGGGTCCGGCGGCGGCGGCGGCGGCGGCTGCTGCTGCGGCGGCGGCT
>CAADGB010000217.1 GCA_900696455.1 uncultured delta proteobacterium | reverse complement strand
CCGACCCCGAGCCCGACTCCGAACCCGAGCCCGACTCCGAACCCGAGCCCGACTCCGACCCCGAGCCCGACTCCGACCCCGAGCCCGACTCCGACCCCGAGCCCGACTCCGAACCCGAGGCCGACTCCGACCCCGAGCCCGAGCCCGAGTCCGAATCCGAACCCGAGTCCGGCCGCCTCGCCTCCCGCTCGTCGCCTACCGCGCGCGCGTCATGACGTGCACGTGCCCCATCTCCCGCTCCCGCGCGCACCGCGCGCTCGCGTTCGCGCACGCGATCCGCAGCGCCGCCGCCTGGTCCGGCGCGCGGAACCGATCGAACGCCGCCAGCGCCGCCCGCGCCAGCGGATCCGACGCGCCCACCAGCCCCGCCACCGCGGTCGCCTGGCTGCGCAGCAGATCCGGATCACGCGGCGACCAGCGCAGGCCCTCGCGCGCCGCCGCCAGCGCGCCGGCGTCGTCGTGCAGGCTACCCCGCACCCGCGCCAGCATCACCCACGCCCCCGTGTTGCGCGGCGCCTTCTCGGTCGCCCGCGCCGCGTGGACCTCGGCCTCCTTCCACCGCCACACCCGGGCCAGCGCGTCGGCGGCCAGGGTGTCGATCACCGGCGGCCCCGGCGGCGGCAGGAGCGCGCGCGCCCGCTCGAGCGCGGCCAGCGCCTCGTCGGTCCGCCCCTGCTTGCCCAGCACCGAGCCGAGCTGCACCAGCAGCATCGCCCGCGCCCGCGCCGTCTCCGGCGTCTCCGCGAGCTGGCCCAGCGCGTGCTCCAGCACCTGGCGCGGCTCGTCGAGCCGCTCGCTGATGACGCCGACCAGGCCCATCCCGTGCTCGTACGTCCGCTCCCACGCCGCCTCCGGCGCCGCGCTCGCCGCCCGCGCCGCCGCCCCCGCCTTCGCCGCCGCCGCCTGCCAGCCGGTCCCCAGCCACGCCGTGGTCCGCGCGATCTCGGTGACCGGCTGCGGCGCGCACGGATCGACGTGCATGTCGCGCAGGCCCCGGGCCTGGCGCAGGAAGGCCTTGCCCTGCGGCTGCCCGGCGTCCGCGCACACCGCGGCCTGGACGATCAGGTTGCGGCTGCGGTGGCGCAGCCGCGCCCGCACCTCGAGCGGCAGGGACGCGCCCCGCGGCACGTCGAGGGCGTAGCGCACGGTGTGGCTGTCGCGGGCGGCGATCGTGTGGTTGGAGGCCACGGCGCGGAAGTGCGGCAGCTCGTGCTCCTCGAGCTCGCGGCCGTGATCGTCCACCGGGTACGAGCGCAGGACGTGGGCCTCGTGATCCTGCGGATCGCGCTCGTGGGCGAGCCCCGAGCTGGCGAGGAGCCGGCCGCGAGCGTCGCGGGCCTCGACCTCGATCCAGGTGTCCTGCATGTCGGCGACGCCGCCGGGGAAGCGGTGCCCGACCAGGCGGTTGCGCACCACCACGTCGAGGAGGAGGCGCTGCCCCGGCACCACCGGCGCGCCGTCGGCCGGCAGGTGCCACTGGCCGCCGAGGGTGTGCGGCCCGTTGCCGCCGGCGTCGCGCGGCACGATCGCGCCGGCGACGTCGATCGACGCCGACCCCACCAGCAGCTCGCGGATGCGCGCGAGCTGGCCGGCGTCGGCGCGCATCGCCGCCATCCAGGTGTGGCCGCCGGGGAAGTGGTGCCCGCGCACGACCTTGTCGGCGCTGTACTCCTCGCCCGGCGCCGCCACCTCGGGCATGTGGCAGTCGATGCAGCCCCGCGGCTCGACCTGATCGACCCGGCCGGTGCCGTTGCCGGTCCACGCCGAGCTGCGCCAGAAGGTCGGCTCGTCGATGCCCGACAGGTGCACCGGCACGTCGAGATCCGGCGACAGGAAGCCGCGGTGGCAGGCCACGCACAGCTCGTCCCCCAGCGCCTTGACCGACACCGCCCGGCGGTGCTCCTCGACCGAGGCCGGATCGTCGACGTCGGGCGTGGGCAGGTCGCCGGCGGCCAGGACGTAGCTGCCGTTGCCGTCGGTGGTGGTCGAGCGCACGCCGTGGCAGACCCGGCACGACACGCCGGTGTGGGCGCGCAGGTCGTCGGCGGCGACCTCGGCCAGCATCGCGCCGTCGACCTCGAGCGGCGCGTCGTGGCAGCCGCCGCAGTGCTGGCTGGCGGCCTTGCCCAGGAGCCGCCGCGCCAGCTCGACGTTGGTGCGGTAGATCGGGTTGCCGAACGAGGCGAAGGAGTGGATGCCCGACTGCCACTGGGTGGTGACGTCGGGGTGGCAGGTGGCGCAGGTGTCGATGTCGCCGAGCGTGTTGCCGTCGACCTCGCCGCCGCCGGCGATCGCCATGAGCGACGGCGCGAAGCGCCCCGGCGCCCGCGGCAGCGCGGCCTCGGGCGGCGCCACCGGCGCGCCGCCGCGGTGGGCGAGGCCGGCGCCGCCCGGCGGGCTGGCGCCGTCACGGGCGCGGCAGGCGCCCAGCGCGATCAGCGCGATCGCGGCGACGCTGGCCCCGGCCAGGACCGGCACGACGAGGTGGCGCGGACAGATCGAGCGACCCACGGCGCTAGGCTCGCCGCCGTCGGCGCCAGATCAACGCGATGGCGAGCACACCGAGTGGCCGACCGAGATCCTCCGCACTCCCGCCGCCCGCGACGCAGGCGCAGCCGTGGGCGCCGGGATCGATCGGCGCCATCGGCGAGCGCTTGACGCCGCCGGGCGCCTTCGGATCGGGCGCCTCCACCGGCGGGCGCGGCGGGGCCGGCGCCGTCACCGGCTTGGGCTTGCGCCGCGGCCGGTACGCCCGCACGCCGACCTCGGGCACGTCGCTCACCAGGTAGCCGGGCAAGGACGCCTTCTTGCGGGGCGCGAACGCCAGGTCGAGGGCCGGCTGCGGCCGGTGGCGCCCGCCGCCCGGCGGCCCGCCCCAGATCCCGCGGCGCGGGCTCTTGCAGCGGATGGGCCCCGTCCACCAGTGGCGGATCGCGTAGCGGGCCTGGAAGTTGTTGATCGTCGACGGCGCCGACCGCTCCTCGAGCTTGCCGCCCACGCGGTGCTCGCGGCCACCGACGATGGGGTCGGCCTTGCGGAAGACCAGGTCCTCGCTGATCGTCTTGCCGTAGCGGGCGTGCAGCCGGGTCAGGACGAAGTCCATGCGACCGCGCGGCGGCGGCGGCCGGCGCGACCGCGGATCGGGGCGGTCGGTGGCGATCGCGCCCCCGGCGGGGTCGCTGGCCACGCCGGCCGGCGTGTCGAGGACGTCGGCGCCGAGCAGCGTGAAGTCGTTCCAGCCCAGGTTGGGGCCGGGGCACGGATCGCAGGTCGACGCCGCCCACGCGTACTCGGTCACCACCGCCCCCGGGTTCCGCTCGATCGTGCGGTCGAACAGCGCCGCGTAGAACGCGCCGAAGTTCTTGCGCACCGAGTCGCGGACGTCGAGGTTGGTGGGGATCGTGACGTTCTTGTAGTTGGCGACCTCGTAGCGCTGGTTCGGGGCCAGGATGCTGACGATCAAGTCCTGGGTGCCGCTCGAGTTGGCCAGCCCCAGCCGGATGGGGAGCGTGAACTCCTCGCTGTCGTAGTGGAAGCGGAGCGGCGACAGCGCCGCCCGGCCGTCGGCGCCGAACGTCACCTTCTTGGGGTCGACCTTGGCCACGAAGAACTTCATCCCGCCCTCGACGTAGGGGCGCAGGAACGGCTCGGCGCCGCGGGGGATCCGGTACTTCTCGCGCCGCAGCCAGGTGTCGAGGCCGGTCGAGTCGACCGCGCTCAGGATCACGATCTGGTACTCGCCGACCTCGAACTGGGCCTCGATCGTCACGCCCAGGTCGTCGGCGGCCGGCGCCGCCCCGGGCGCGCCGCCGGCCATCTTGGCGGTGGGCCGCGCCATCTCCCGGCGCCGGTCGTACTCGACGCCGCACGGATCCTGCTCCCAGTACTCGACCAGGCGCGGCGCCCCCATCAGGTCGACCCGGCGGAAGACCTCGAGCGGCAGGGTCTTGACGTCGGCCTCCTGCAGCACCGTCGGCACCGGGATCACCAGCGCGAACTCGGACGGCGGCCCCTTGTAGTTGTTCTGCATCGACAGCACCGTCCGCGTGCCCTTGCGCATGAGCACGACCTGGGTGGCGTCGTTGAACATGTCGCCGCCGGCGCCGTTGATGTAGAAGCCGCAGAAGGCGGCGGCGACGCCGGGCGCCGCGGTCACGGCGGCGGCGGTGACGGCGAGCCCGAGGACGAGGTGGCGAGCGCGAGTGGCGTGCATGATCAGCTCTCCCGGTGAGCGGTGGGACGGCGGCGGCGAACGACGGCGAGGGCGGCCAGGAGCGCGAGCGCCGCGACCGGGCCTCCGCCGTCGCCGCCGCTGCAGCCGCAGCCGGTCTTCTTCTTGCCGGCCGGCGCCGGCGGCTCGTCGCCCGACGCGGGCGCGGCGCTGGCGCCGCCGCTGCCCGGGCCCGGCCCGACCGCCGGCCCGACGCTGCCGGCCTTGATCTCGAGCTCGGGGATGTCCTGGCGCACCAGCGTCGGCAGCGCGACCGCGCCGCGGGCCGCGAACGCCAGATCGAGCGCCGGCTTCACCCCGCCGCCGGCCTGCCCGCGCGGCGGGCCGCCCCAGATG
>CAADGB010000216.1 GCA_900696455.1 uncultured delta proteobacterium | reverse complement strand
GCGGACACCGGCCGGACCGCCGCCGCGCCCGAGCTCACAGCGCGGGCTCCTCGCCCACCGCCAGGGCGTGGATCGCGCACTCGGCCTCGCGGCCCCGCACCACGCGGTGGCCGCGCCACGGGCCGCGGTGCTCGGTGACCACGGTCGCCCGCCCCTCCTCCTCGTGATGGGGGTGGTGGTAGTAGATGACCACCCAGTCGTGGGTGCGGCCGAGCTGGTGGGCGCGCGCGGTGTTGGAGAAGAGCGCGGTCAGCTCCCAGCCGTCGAGCTCGACGTGGAGCACCGGCAGCCAGGCCTCGTGGCGCGGGTTGTGGCGACGGGGCGCGAGCCGGCGCAGGGTGCCGGCGGCGGCGCCGGCGCGGTAGCGGCGGTCGACCTCGAGCAGGAGCGCCACCGGCGGCGGGCGCAGGCCGTGGCGATCGGGCGGCGGCTCGGGCTCGCTCGCTGGCCCGGCGCGGTGGTCGTGGTCGTCGCCGTGGACCTCGCCGCGCAGGCGATCGAGGACCGTGGCGTGGCCGGTGCGCACCAGCTCGATGATCACCGCCGACAGGTGGCGGCCGATGTGGGGGATGGCCTCGAGCCCGACCCGGCCGTGATCGCGGAAGACGTCGGCCAGCTCCCGCGGCTCGGCGCGGATCGCGGCCGCGCCGTCGCGCCAGGCCCGGACGCGGTACGGCGACGCGTGCTGCTCCTCGAGCAGGGTCGCGATCTCCTCGAACAGGCGCGCGATGGCGGCGCTGGTCACGGCCGCCTCCAGTCTGCCACGGTCCGCCGGCGCGCCGTCAGTCGCACGCCGGCGGCGCGGCGCGGCCGGCGGCGCACCCGAGGAGCACGCCGGCGCCGCTCAGGCACGCCTGGCCGAGGCGCGCCCGCTACTTCAGGACGCCGTAGAGGCGCAGCCGCTCCTTGCGGTCGAAGCGCAGCCGGGCGCGCTGCCCCAGCGCGAACGCGTCGAGCGCGGGCTGGTCGAGCCACACCGCGACGTCGGGGTGGACCGGATCGACGTGGGTCCAGGTCTGCTCGAGGGCGAGCTCGTCGGGCCCGGCCCAGGGCAGGGTCGCATGCGCGCCACGCGCCGGCCGCGCCAGCGTGTCGGGCTCGGGCCCGAGCGGCGGCAGGTGGGCGACGTCACGGGGGCCAGGCGCCGCCGGCAGCGCCACCGGCAGGCCGACCGGCTCGTCGGCGGGCGCGTGGCCGACCGCGGGCACCGGGTCGACGTGGACGTTCTCGAGGATGTAGTCGGGCGTCTCCAGGTCATGGCGGTAACGATCCGCGTCCTCGGTGGCGACGCATGCCGTCGCGAGCGGCAGCGCCAGGAGCACAGCGACGAGTCGTGGGGTGCGCATGAGAGCCTCCCTTCTTGGGAAGGCCCCATGCTGCAACGTGGGTCGCTCGACCACCTCGAACAAGGCCCCGCGGCGATCGGTCGCTGCGCGGCGCCTGCGCCGGCGGGTGGCGCGGATGCAGCGGGTGCGCGTGGCGCGCGTCGTGCCCGGTGTGAAGGCGCTCAGGCCCGCGGCCGGCGCCGGATCGTCGCCGGCGGGACGAAGGCGTCGCGGCGCGCCTGCCGTCGCGACAGGAGCCAGTTGACGACGACGAAGGTCGCGCCCCACCCCAGCGCCGTGAAGAAGATGACGAAGCGCCAGGCGGCGGCGGTCGAGCGCGCCGCCCACGGCGAGGCGCGCTCGATGTCGTCCTGCGCCAGGCCGTACGTGACGAGGGCCGCGACCACCGCCGCCAGGGTCGCCGCCGCCGCCGCCACGCCCATCCGCCGCAGCCGGCCCCGGTGGTCGAGCAGATCGGGCACCGGCGCCTCCACGGCCCGGTCGCGCTGGCGCTCGTCCGACATGTCGGGATCGTAGCGCACCCGCGCGAGTCCTGCGCCGCGACGTTGCATCACCGCCGCCAGATCTTGTAACGCTGATCTCATGCACAAGCGCACGCTGATGATGTTCCTGCTCGCCCTCCCCCTCGCGCTCGCCGGCTGCGGCAAGAAGGACGAGGGCGGCGGCGGCGGCGGTGGCGGCGGTGGCGGCGGCGGCGGAGGAGGGGGCGACGGCAAGGGCGGC
Organism: uncultured delta proteobacterium; assembly: GCA_900696455.1. GTDB lineage: Bacteria > Myxococcota_A > Polyangia > Haliangiales > Haliangiaceae > UBA2376. The sequence continues at coordinate 1,668 of CAADGB010000216.1, read as the reverse complement.
GGCAAGGGCGGCGGCAAGGCCCCGGGCAAGGTCGTGGCGAGCTGCGACCAGCGCGAGACCACGGGCTCGCTCAAGACCTGCCTCGAGTACACCGGCACGACCTGGACGGCGAAGGAGGTCAAGGACCGCTGCTCGATGGAGGGCCAGGTCTTCCTCGAGGGGCCCTGCCCCACCGACGGCCTGGTCTACTCGTGCGTGCAGATGCAGGGCGAGGGCATGGAGGCGATCAACCGCTACTACGGCGACGCCGCCAAGGCCGAGCAGGTGTGCGCGTCGATCGGCAAGCCGCTGTGACCGCGGCGCGCTGATCGCCGGTCGCGCCGCTGGTGCCGCTCGCCGCGCCGCAGCCGCTGAACCGGCGTCGAGAAAGCCGATGTCGGCGCGGCGCCCCGCGGCCGCTGCTAGCCTGCGCCGATGTCGCTCGAGACCCCGTTCACGCGCCACGCCGGCGTCGAGGTGCCGCTCCTCTGTGGCGCGATGTACCCGTGCAGCAACCCCGAGCTGATCGCGGCGGTGTCGGCGGCCGGCGGCCTCGGCATCATCCAGCCGATCTCGATGTCGTTCGTGCACAAGCGCGACCTGCGCGACGGCATCCGCTGGATCCGGTCGCAGACCGACCGCCCGGTCGGCTTCAACGCCATCGTCGAGAAGTCGTCGCGGGTCTACGAGGACCGCATGCGCCGGTGGATCGACGTCGCGCTCGAGGAGGGCGTGCGCTTCTTCGTCACCGCGCTCGGCGACCCGCGCTGGGTGGTCGAGCGGGTCCACGCCGTGGGCGGCGTCGTCTACCACGACGTCACCGAGCGGCGGTGGGCCGAGAAGGCCCTGGCCGGCGGCGTCGACGGCCTCATCTGCGTCAACCGCGACGCCGGCGGCCACGCCGGCACCCGCTCCCCCGAGCAGCTCTGGGCCGAGCTCTCCGACCTCGGCGTGCCCCTGGTCTGCGCCGGCGGCGTCGGCGACGCGGCTGGCTTCGTGCGCGCCCTCGACCTCGGCTTCGCCGGCGTCCAGCTCGGCACCCGCTTCATCGCCACCACCGAGTGCCGCGCCCACGACGACTACAAGCAGGCGATCCTGCGCGCCCGCCCCGCGGACATCGTCCTCACCGAGCGCATCTCGGGGGTGCCGGTCGCGGTCATCCGCACGCCCTACGTCGACGAGGTCGGCACCCGGGCCAGCTTCCTCATGAAGCGCGCGCTCCGCCACCCCCGGCTCAAGCACTACGCCCGCATGTACTACAGCCTCAAGAGCGTCTTCGAGCTCCGCCGCGCCTCGCTCGAGGGCGTCGGCTACAAGGACTTCTTCCAGGCCGGCAAGAGCGTGGGCGGCATCGACCGCGTCGAGCCCGCCGGCGACATCGTGCGCCGCTTCGCGGCCGCCGCCACCGCCGCCCGCGCCCAGCGCGCCGGCTGATCGCCAGCTCTCCGCTCGGCCCGAGCCCTTCACCGACCGCGGTCGGAGCTTGCGGGAAACGAACGGCGAGCCCCATCTCTCCGGTCGGCCTGAGCTCCTCACCGACCGCGGTCGGAGCTGGCGGGAAACGAACGGCGAGCTGCATCTCTCCGGTCGGCCTGAGCCGCCCGAGCGTCAGCGAGGGCGTGTCGAAGGCCGACAAGCCGCGGCCATCGCGCGAGTGATGTCGGGCGCTTGCCGGCGCCGTTCGTTAGG
>CAADGB010000215.1 GCA_900696455.1 uncultured delta proteobacterium | reverse complement strand
GTCGCGCCGGCAGCCGACCCCGCGTCGCCCGCGACGGACCCGCCGGCGCCCGCGGCCCCGTCGCCGTCGCCGTCGCCGTCGCCGTCGCCGTCGCCCGGCGTGGAGGCGCCCCCGCCGGCGGTGGCCGACGGCGCTCCGTCGTCGTCCGCGCCCCGGCCGACCGCGACCCGACCCACTCCGGCTCGCCCCCGACCCGCCGCCACTACCGCGCGCGCGCCGAGGCCCGCCGTGACCACGACGTCCGCGCCCACGCCCGCGCCCCGGGCCAAGGCCGAGCCGCGACCCGAGCCGCGGCCGGTGCGCAAGCCGCCGGTCAAGTGCGGCGGGCTCTACCCGCCCTGTGATTGAATCGACCGCGATGTCCCGCCCGGTCGCTCGCCGCTCTCCGCACGCCGTCGCGCCGCGCGTCGACGCCGTCGCGCCGCGCGTCGACGATCCGGCCACGCCGCGCGCGGGGGCCGCGGTCGTCGCGGCGACGGTCCTGGCGGCCGCGCTCGCGAGCTCCGCCACGCCGGCGCGCGCCCAGCCGGCCGACCGCGAGGCCGCCGCCACCGCCGCCTACGAGGCCGGCGACCTCGACACCGCGCTGCGCGAGTTCGTCGCCGCGCACGCCGAGACCGGCCGCCCCGACCTGCTCTACGTCATCGGTCGCCTCCACGCCGAGCGCAAGGCCTGCCGGCTCGCGATCGAGCACTTCACCCGCTTCCTCGACAGCAAGCCGGGGCCCAGGGCGGCGGAGGCGGCGCAGGCCGAGGTCGACGCCTGCCAGGCGATCCTCGACGCCGAGCACGCGCGCGGCGGCGGTGGTGACGGCGCGTCCGCGCCGGGCGGTGACGACGTCCGCGGGCCGGCCGCGGGCGGCGCGATCACCACGCCGCCGGCGGACGCCGGGGCCCGCCGCTTCCATCGCGACGTCGTCGGCATGTCGCTGGTGGGCGCCGGCGTCGTCGCCGAGGTCGCGGCGATCGTGCTCTACACCCGCGCGCGCGCCGCCCAGTGCGGTGATCCGGTGTGCGCGGGGACGAGCTACGACGCCTACCTCGCGGCCGAGGATCGCGCGCGCTCGCTGCGGCTGACGTCGGTGATCGTCGCCGGCGTCGGTGGCGCGCTCCTCGCCGGCGGCGTCGTCCGCTACCTGACCTTCGACCGCGGTCGCGAGCCGTCGCTCGCCGTCGTGCCCGCGGCCGGCGGCGCCACCGTCGTCCTCGGCGGCTCGTTCTGAAGGCCGGCTCCGAGCCCGAACCCGAGCCCGAGCCCGAACCCGAGCCCGACTCCGACGCCGAGCGGGCGCGCGTCGTCGGTCAGCGTCGTCGGTCAGCGTCGTCGGTCAGCGCGCGGGGCCCGCCGCCGGGACCGGCCGCGCCGGGCCCAGGATCTCGAGCAGCCGCCGGTACGAGTTCTGGGTGGGGGCGCCGCCCATGCACGGCCGCTTCTTGGTCTCGCCGCACGGCACGTCCTGGTCGACGAACGACTTGGCTCCGCACGGCTTGAGGTACGTCATCACGTCCTTGCACAGGTAGCCGTGATCGAGGCCGTAGGCGTGCGCGACCTCCATGCCGATGGTCTCGCACACCGGGGTCACCTGGTTGCCGAGCTGCGTCGAGAACACGAACACGACCGCGCGCGGGATCACGCCTCCCGAGAACGGCGCCAGGCCGCCCACGCGCTTGTTGGTCTCGCCGACGTCGCCGGGCCGCCCGCCGACCGCGACCAGGACGAAGTCGTCGCCGGCGGGGCGCTGGTCGGTCACCACGACGTCGAACGGCGCGAACAGCTTCTCGACGCAGGTGACCACCTGGCCCCAGCCCTTGGCGGTCCCCTTCCACCCCGGCACCTTGACCGGCTTGCCGGCCTTGGCCGCGACCACGCTCGACTGGCCGCGCGCGGCGTCGTCCTCGCCCGGCGTGAACGTCAGCGGCTCGCGCGCCAGGTAGATGACGCGGCTGGGCCGCGGCGGCACCGGGCCGGTGAGGCGGGCCTTCACCTCCACCAGATCCGCGCTCGAGATCATCTGCCACTGCCCGGACTCGATGCGCTTGACGACCAGCAGGCCGACCAGGACGCCGCTCGCCACGGTCGCGAGCGCGATCACGCCGATCAGCCACCAGCGGGTGCGGCTCATCCCTCGACTATGGCACGGCCGGCGGGGGTGGCGGCGCCGCGCCGAAAGCGCGACGGGCGCCGTCACCGGCGCCCGCGCTCGCGGTCGACGTCGATCCGGTCTCAGGGGACGAGGAAGTCGTGCGCGCGGACGGTCTTGCGACCGTTCGCCGTGGCGCGCGCGGTCGCCTGGCTGACGAGCCAGTGGACGTACGCGTTGAGCCCGTCGAGCGCGTCCCCCGCGAAGTTGCAGTCGGCGTCCTTGACGGCAGCGCGGACCTTCGACGCGATGAGCAGCATCTCGCCACCGCCGCTCTTGGCGGCCTTACCCTTCGACTTAGCCTTGGCCATGAAAATCTCCTCCGGGTTGTCGGATGCGAATTCATGGCATCGCGCGATCTGCGAGAAAAGGGCTGCTGGCGGCTTTTTTCGCGGGAGATCGCGCGTCGCGAGCCGGTCGTCTCGCTAGCGCCGATCGGCGGTGAAGCCGGTCGTGAGCTTGACGGTGGCGCCCAGGATCAGGGCCTCGACCTCGCCGTCGAGGTCCGGATCGCCGGCCCACAGGCAGCCGCCCGAGTAGCCGACGGTGACCAGGCCGGCGTCCATCGCCACCGCCTCCCAGTCGCCGCCGGCGGCGCTGCCGACGGTGTCGAGCTCGGCGTCGGCGACCGACCAGCCGAGCAGCGCGCAGTTGATGCCGTTGGTGGCGACGCCGGCGCCGAGGTAGAGGCGGAACGTCCGCCCGCGCTCGCCGATCACGCCGAAGCGCTCCTCGTCGCGCGTGATCAGCTCGCCGTCGCACACGTCGTCGCACTCGGGGTTGGCCGTGCCGGCCCCGCAGGTGCCGGGCTCCGGGGCGCGCCGCGCGCCGGCGCAGGTCTGCACCGGCAGCGTGACGTACATGCGGTGCTCGAAGCCGGCGTCGCGCTGCTCGGCGAAGATCGCGCGCGGCCAGGCCTCGCTCGGGCACACCACCTCGGGCCGCGCGCAGGCGAGGTCGAACGTGAGCGGGCGCCCCTGATGGGTGATCGTGATCGCGCCGCCCTGGGCGCCGGTCTCGGCGGTGTACACCGAGCCGCCCACGGTGATCTCGACGCTCAGGGCGTCGTCGTAGGTCACGTCCCACCAGCCGGTGACGTCGGGGGCGGGCGAGCGCGAGCTCGCCGCGCACCCGTCGCCGCGGGCGCCGGCCAGGAGGGGGAGGGCACACAGGGTGAGCGAGGCGACGATGGTTCGGGTCCGCATGGTCGGGGGCCCTCGCAAGGTGGGTGCCAGGCGAAGGCCGGACCGGTTGTGGACATTCCCCACGCCTCCCGGCCGCCGGCGGCGCGAGCGTCAACCGCCGGCCATGGGGCGTGACCCGAGGTTTGCGCTTCTGCCTGGTTACACCCGCCGGAATTGCCTACACTCGATCCTCGTGGCGAACGGAACCGCGTGGCGCCTGGTCAGCCGGTGCGCGACGGTCGAGGACCTGATCCGGGTGTTCCGCACCCTGGCCGGGCCCGAGGGCCTGACCGCGATCCCGGTCACGGGCGCGCCCGTGGCGAGCGGGCGCGGGCGGGTCGTGGTGACCCTGGCGTCGCGGGTGGCGGTGCTCGATGGTGAGGCCGAGGTGAGCGTGGCGGCCGGCGCGGTGGGCGGCGCGCCGGCCGGCGCGACGATCGACGTGCGCTTCCTCCGCCTCGACGCCCGCGGCAAGGGCCTGCTCGCTCACATGGTGGAGCACGCCGCGGCGGCGGTGCCGCCGGCGGTGCCGCGCCACCTCGTGCCGCTGGGGGCCGCGATCGGCGTCGCCCAGGGCGGCGCGGTCGACGCCGCGGCGGCGACCTGCGCGGTCGAGGCGATGGCGCCCGCCGGCGCCGCGCGGCCCGACATCGCCACCGTGCGCATGCCCGGCTCCGCGCGCGAGCCGGCGCCGCCGACGATGCGGCAGGTGCCGCTCGCCGTTCCGGTCCCTGGCGCCGCGGTGGGCGCCGGTGCGGCCCCGATGACGGCGGACGGCCGCTCGCGCCGCGAGCAGCAGCGCACGCTCATGGGCATCCCGGTCGTGGGCCCGGCCGCACCGCCGGTGGTGGGCGCGCCGGCCGCGAAGCCGGCGCCCGCGCGGCCGCGTCCAGGCGGGACCGGGGCGGCGCCTGCGAGCTCGACGCCAGCCCGGTCGACGCCGGCGCGCGGCGCGTCCTCGTCGGCGGTCGTGGCGGCGGGGACGCCGCCGGGGGTGCCCACCGACAGCGTGCCGGTGCCGCGCCACGGCGTCGAGCACGAGACCGGTCCGACCCAGCCGACCCGCGGCGCGGTGATGCACGCGATCGCCGCGGCGGCGTCGACCTCGCACGGCGCGCCGGGCGCGCTCGACCTCGGCCCGACGGTGCCGACCACGGCGCCCGCCGGCATGAGCGCGGTCCCGTCGGGGCCGGTGGAGGCCGCGCCGACCGTCCCCACCGTCACCGTCGGCGGCGACGACCTCCCGACCGACGTGGTCGTCGCGCTGCCGGACCTGCCCGAGGCGGTCGCGGAGGTCGGCTCCGCGGACGCGACGGCGCCGCTGCCGGCCACGCTCCCGCCGCGGGCCGTGCCGATCGTCGTCCCGCCGTCGACGTCGACGCCGCCGGGATGGTCGATGGCGCCGCCGCCCGTGGCCGCGATGGCGCCGCCGCCCGTGGCCGCGATGGCGCCGCACGTGGCCGCGATGGCGCCGCCGCATGTGGCCGCGATGGCGCCGCACGTGGCCGCGATGGCGCCGCCGCACGCGGCCGCGATGGCGCCGGTCGCGGCG
>CAADGB010000214.1 GCA_900696455.1 uncultured delta proteobacterium | reverse complement strand
TGCGGGGCGGGCAGGTCGTCGTCAACGGCGAGGCGCTGCCGCGCCGCCACCTCGGCCCCGGCCACTACCTCGACCGCGACGAGCGAGGCCGCGACGTCGCCCAGGACGCGGTCGCCTTCGAGGAGCGCGCCGGCGGCCGGCGCTACACGATCTTCGGCGGCGTGGACGACGAGGGCGGCGGCGGGCACGGGGACGGCCCCGGGAGCGGCCGCGGGAGCGGCGGCGGGGACGGCGGCGGCCGCGGCGGTTCGGGGATCACGGGTGACGCGCTGGCCGGGCGGCCCGCGCGCGGCCCGGCCCTCGGCGACTACCCGCGCCTCGACCTCGGCGGCCTCGGCTGCGCCCCCGACCTGCCGGCGCAGCCCGACACCGTGCCCCTCACCCCGACCGGCGACGGCGCGTGCCGGGTGCCGCCGGGCTCGGTCTTCGTCCTCGGCGACAACCGCGGCAACAGCCGAGACTCGCGCCACGTCGGCGCGATCCCGGTGGCGCAGGTGCAGGGCCGGGTCATCGGCATCTGGCTCGGCGGCGCCGGCCGCCGCTGGTCGCGCATCGGCGCCGTGGAGTAGCGAGGCCGGGACGGCCGCGACGGGTGGTTTCGGTTATCCTCGGCGGAGATGAGGCGGCCTGGTGCCCCCGGTCCCGACGAGCCGACGCCGCTGATCACGAGCCGGAGCGCCGACCCGCCGGCGGGCGACCTGCTCCTCGTCGCCGGCGAGGGCCACGTCTCGACCTACGCGCTGGGCGATCGCGAGCTCGTGATCGGTCGCGGCGAGGGCTGTGACGTGCGCATCGATCATCGCGCGCTGTCGCGCCGGCACGCCGTCCTCCACCGCGGACCGCCGGTGACCGTGCGCGATCTGGGCTCGACCAACGGCACGCGCATCGCGGGCGAGCTGCGCAAGGGCGGCGACGCCGTCGCGATGGCCGGGGCCGACAGCTTCCACATCGGCCCGTTCTCGTTCGTGCTGGTGACGAACGCGCCCGGCGACGAGCGCTCGATGTCGGGGCGCGACGTCCTGCGCGTCGTGGACCCGACGCCGCGCGGCGTGCCGGCGCTGGTCAAGGACGTGGCCGCCAGCAAGGCCAGCGTGCTCGTCCTCGGCGAGACCGGCGTCGGCAAGGAGGTGCTGGCCACGACCCTGCACCAGCTCTCGGGCCGGACCGGCGCGCTGACCCGGATCAACTGCGCGGCGCTCAGCGAGAGCCTGCTCGAGAGCGAGCTGTTCGGGCACGAGAAGGGCGCCTTCACCGGCGCCGGGGCCCAGAAGATCGGCCTGCTCGAGTCGGCCGACGGCGGCACGGTGTTCCTCGACGAGGTCGGCGAGCTGCCGGTGTCGATCCAGGCCAAGCTGCTGCGCGCGGTCGAGCACCGCGAGGTCGTGCGGATCGGCTCGACCCGGCCGGTGCAGATCGACGTGCGCTTCGTGTCGGCCACCAACCGCGACCTGCCCGCCGAGGTCGCCGCCGGCAGCTTCCGCCGCGACCTGTTCTTCCGCCTCGACGGCGTCACCCTCGTCATCCCGCCGCTGCGCGAGCGCCGCGGCCTGATCGGTCCCATGGCCTTGCGCTTCCTCGCCGACGCCCGCCCCCAGCCCGGTCCGCCGCCGCGGCTCGCCGCCGAGGTCCTGGCCGCGCTCGAGGCCTACGCCTGGCCCGGCAACGTGCGCGAGCTGAAGGCGGTGATCGAGCGCGCGGTGCTCCTGGCCCGCGGCGGCGAGCTCGGCGTCCGCCACCTGACCTTCGCGCAGCGGTCGGCGGCCGCGGCGACCGCGCCGCCGCCGGTGGGCGGACCGGCTTCGCCGCCAGGCGCGGCGCCGGCCTCGCCGCCGCCCGCCGCGGTCACCGCGCCGGCGCCCCCCGTCCTCGACGAGCCGCCCCTCGACTTCCTCGACGACGAGCAGCGCGCCGACCGGGCCCGGCTGGTCGCGGCGCTCGACGAGTGCGCCGGCAACCAGACCCGCGCCGCCCAGAAGCTGGGCATCGCCCGCACCACCCTGGTCCACAAGCTGCGGCTCTACCGCATCCCGCGGCCGCGCGCCTGACGCCGCCCCGGGCCGGCGACGGTGCACGGCGGCCCGGCCCGCCCGCAACGGCCCCGGCCCCGGTCCGGCCACCGTCCGGTCGTGCGCTCGGACTGTGCGCACGAACTGACCAGCCACCGTGCACGCCGCCACGAACCACCGGCGCGATGCCTACTTGCGCGTGGCGCGCCGGTTGCTGTTCCCCGCCCCATGAGCCGATCCTCGCTTCTCGATCGTGGCCTCGCGGACCTCCATGGCTTCGACGAACCGGGTCCGGCGCCCGGCAAGCGCGCCCTGACCGATCGGATCCAGCGCAAGGCGGTCGGCACACCGCCGCCGGCCGCCGCCGCCCCGGCGCCCACCGTCGACGCGGGCAATGGCCTCTCGTGCGACCAGTGCTTCGTCGACAGCATCTTGCACGGGCCGGTCCAGCGCCGCCGGAGCGATCCGGGCGCGGCCGGCGACGTGCGCGCGCTGGCGGCCCGCGGCACCGCCGGCGGCGGCGGCCCGTTGCCGTTCCTCGACCGGATCCAGGCCTCGTTCGGCGCCCACGACGTGCGCGCCGTGCAGGCTCACACCGACGAGGCCGCGGCCAGCGCCAGCGCCGGGATGGGCGCGCGCGCCTTCGCGACCGGCAACCACGTCGCGTTCGCGGGCGAGCCCGACCTCCACACCGCGGCCCACGAGGCCGCGCACGTGGTCCAGCAGCGGGCCGGGGTCCACCTCAAGGGCGGCGTCGGCGAGGACGGCGACGCCTACGAGCAGCAGGCCGACGCCGTCGCCGACGCGGTCGTGCGCGGCGAGTCGGCCGAGCCGCTGCTCGATCGCCTGGCGCCGGCCGGTGTCGGCGCGGCGGAGGACGGGGTCCAGCGCAAGCCCAGGCCGAAGAAGGATCCCAAGGCCGAGCGCGAGGAGGCCGGGCAGGCCATCGAGGCCGCGTTCAACGCGATGCACGCGCCCCGGGTCGACGTCTACGCGCCACCTCGCTACGAGATGTCGATCCGGAACCTGCGGACGGCGCTGAACGGCGTCGACTCGGCCGGCAAGCGCCTCGACTCGCACGTCCAGGCCGCGCTCTACGCGAACGCGCTCTTCGGGCTCGAGCCCGCCTTCACCCGCGACCCCGACCACGCGCTCCTGTCGGAGCTGAAGCCGCTCCTGCGCCGGACGCGGGAAGTGCTCGAGTTCAACCGCGCTCAGGATCGGGTCTACGACAAGGCCCACGCCGACCTCGAACAGCTCTCGCCGGACGCGCCGAAGGTCGAGGAGCAGCGCACCGCGCTGCAGGGGTCGGTGACCATGCTGCTCGACGCCAGCGCCAAGGCGATGAAGGGTGCCGGCGCCCTCGACGCCACCACCCGCGGCAGCCTGGGCGACACCGTCCACGTCCTCAACCTGACGCTCGCCGTCCTCAAGCTGGGAGACCACAAGTTCCACGAGAACATCCAGAAGATCGGGGACGGTCCATTCAAGACCGTCAAGTCGCTGGCCGAGGCCATCAAGGTGAGCGGCGACGTGGTCAAGGGCTCGATCGCGGTGTTCTCCAAGGTCGGCATCGTCCTGGCCAACGCGCTGGGCAAGGCCGACATCGCCGCCAGCTTCGCCCGGGTCGCCAAGGTCGGCGATACGATCGGCAAGGTGGCCTCGGCCGCCGACGTGATCTACGGCGGGTTCCTGCTGATCGATCCCGACTCGACCACGCAGGAGCGCATCGATGGCGGCGTCAAGGTCGCCAGCGGCGTCGCGACCCTGGCCGGCGCGACCGCGGCCGGGAGCGCCCTCGGCGCCACCTACGCCATGGTCAAGTTCTTCGCCAGCTACTGGGGGCCCGCCGCGGAGGGCCTCACGTACGCGTTCTGGAAGGAGGGCGCGAAGTCGCTGGTCGCGCAGGGCAACACGATCCTCAAGGCGGCGTCGTTCGTCGCGTCGGCCACCGACCTGGCCGAGGTCGAGACGAACCCGGCGCAGAAGCACCAGCTCATGCAGATCGCCGTCGACAAGGTGCCGGCGCTCGCCAAGGCGGTCAACTTCACCCTCACCGACGTCGACAACGGCTCCCAGCACGGCATCCACGACCCCGGGGGCTACATCTTCGTGAAGCGCGAGTTCGCGCCGATCCAGGGCCTGCGGATCGACGCCGGCACCTACCCGAACGAAGCGGTCCACGCCGCGATGAAGGTCATCGCGACCATGACGACGCTGTTCCGCAACACCGACCAGCTGTTGAAGGAGAACCAGAGGCGCGAGCCGGCCGACGCCGCCGCGCGCCGGGCGAAGGTGGCCGGAGAGACCCGTGCCTATCTCGCCGACCACGCGTACCGCGGGCACAAGTGGACCGACGACTTCGAGGAGGCGAAGAGAGGATACTGAGCGGTTGCCAAGCCCCGGCGATCAGCGGACGCTAGCGGGATGGCCGGGGACGCCACGGCGACGCCCGACACCGACGCCACCGCGGTCGGGTTCGGGCCGAGCGACGGGGGGCGCGCGCGCGACGCGATCGCGACCGCGCGCCACATCGGGCGCTACCGCATCGACGGCATGCTGGGGAGCGGCGGGATGGGGCTCGTGCTGTCGGGGTTCGACCCCGAGCTCGATCGGGCGGTGGCGATCAAGGTGCTGCGCCACGCCGACGACGAGCTGCAGGCGCGGCTCCTGCGCGAGGCCCAGGCCATGGCCCGCCTGCGCCACGCCAACGTCGTCGCCGTGCACGACGTCGGCGAGGTCGACGGGCGCGTCTTCGTGGCGATGGAGCTGGTCGAGGGCACGACGCTGCGGGCGTGGCTGGCGCAGGCCCGCCCCTGGCGCGCGGTGATCGCGACCTTCGTCGCCGCCGCCCGCGGCCTGGCCGCCGCCCACGCCGCCGGCGTGGTCCACCGCGACTTCAAGCCCGACAACGTCCTGGTCGGCGCCGATGGCGGCGTGCGGGTGGCCGACTTCGGGCTGGCCCGCGCGTCGCCGGGCGAGGCCGCGTCCTCCGCCGACGGCGGCGACGAGCTCACCGGGGCCGGCCAGGTCATGGGGACCCCGGCCTACATGGCGCCCGAGCAGCACGACGGCGAGACCGCGGGGCCCGCCGCCGATCAGTTCGCGTTCGGCGCCGCGCTGTGGGAGGCGCTGTGCGGAGCGCGGCCGTTCCTCGGCGGCACCCCCGACGCCATGGCCCTGGCCAAGCGCGCCGGCCGCCTCGAGGCGCCGGCCCGTCGACCGCCGGGGTGGACGCTGGCCATCCTGCGCCGCACCCTCGCCCCCCGCCCCGCGGACCGCTACCCGGCGATGACCGACGTGATCGCCGCGCTCGAGCGCGGCCTGCGCCGGCGCCGCGACGCGATCGTCGCGGCGAGCGCGATCGCCGCGGTCGCGGCCACGGCGACGCTGACGTTCGCGGCCACCGCCGGCGCGCCCGCCATCGGCCCGTCGTGCCCGCGCGCCCGCGACGCCGTCGCCGCGGTGTGGAACGCCGACGCCCGCGGCCAGGTCGCGGCGGCCTTCGCCGCCAGCGGCCGCCCCCACGCGCCGGCGACCCGCGACCGCGTCCTCGCCGCGCTCGACGATCACGCGGCCCGGCTCGGCGGCGCCCGCGTCGCGGCCTGCGAGGCGACCCACGTCCGCGGCGAGCAGTCGCCGGCGGCGCTCGACCGGCGCGTGGCCTGCCTCGATCGCCGCGCCGCCGCGCTGGGCGCGCTGGTCGGCGTGCTCGGCGGCCGGCTCGACGACGTCGCCGTCGACGCCGCCTACGAGGCGGTGCTGGCGCTGCCGGATCCCGACGGCTGCGCCGCCGCCGCCGCGAGCCCCGTCGAGCCGCCGGCGCCGGCGATCGCCGCCGCCGTCGCCGCCGCCCGCGACCAGGCGGCGCGGGCCCACGCCCTCCTGTCGGCGGGCCAGCTCGCCGCCGCGGTGGCCGCCGCCGAGCCGCTGGTGGTCACCGCGCGCCAGCTCGCCTACCCGCCGCTCCTCGCCGAGGTGCTCGCGCTCGCCGCCGAGATCCGCTCCAGCCAGGGCGATCCCGAGGCGGCGCTGCGGGCCTACCAGGACGCCGCCAGCGCCGCGGCCGCGGCCGCCGACGATCGGCGCATCGCCGAGGCCTGGATCCGGCAGCTCGAGGTGCTCGCCGACGAGGCCGGCAAGCCGGCCGTGGCGCTCGAGCGCCTGGCGCTGGCCGAGGTCGCGGTGACCCGCGCCGCCGCGCCCGAGCTGCGCGAGGAGCTCCTGGTCGCGCGCAGCGACATCTTCCTCGCGCTCGCCCGCTACGACGAGGCCCGGGTCGACATCGAGGCCGCGCGCGCCGCCGTCGAGGCTCGCCTCGGACCGACCAGCTTCGCGACCAGCCGCGTGCTCACTCGCCACGCCGACGTGCTGTGGCACCTGGGCCAGAACGCGACGGCGCTCGCGCTCGATCGCGCGACCCTGGCGATCTGGACCGAGACCCTCGGGCCCGATCACCCGAAGGTGGCCCAGCTCCTCAACAACCTGGGGCTGCGCCTCGAGGCCGCGGGCGAGTTCGCCGAGGCCGACCGCCGGCTCCGGCGGTCGCTCGAGATCAAGGAGGCGACCTTCGGCGCCGAGCATCCGAGCGTCGCCATCACGCTCAACAACCTCTCGGTGGTCGCCGACTCCCAGGGGCGTCAGGCCGACGCCGGCCGGTTCGCCGAGCGCGCCCTGGCCATCCGCGAGCGCGCCCTCGGCCCCGAGCACCCGCTGGTGGCCAGCTCCCTCTCCAACCTGGCGATCCATCGCCGCCTCGACGGTCGCCTCGACGAGGCGCTGGCGCTGCACCGGCGCGCGCTGGCCATCCGCGAGAAGGTCAACGGCCCCGAGCATCCGAGCGTCGCCGTCACCGCCAACGCCCTGGCCAACGTGCTGCTCGATCTCGACCGTCGCGACGAGGCGCTGGCCGCGGTCCAGCGCGCGCTCGCGATCCGCGAGCGCGCGCTCGGCCCCACCCACGAGCTGGTGGGCAAGTCGCTCGTCACCCTGGGCGCCGTGCGCGCCGCGCAGGGCCGGCGCGCCGAGGCATGCGCGGCGTGGGCCCGTGGGGTCGAGCTCCTGGAGCGGGCGCTCGGACCGTCCCACCCCGACCTCACCGGCCCGCTCGGCGACCACGCGCGCTGCGTGCTCGCGGCCGGGCGCGCGGCCGACGCCCGCGGCCTGGCCGAGCGCGCAGTCGCGGCCGGCCTGGCCGCGGGCAAGGAGCCGCTGGTGGTCGCGCGGGCGCAGGTCGCGCTCGCCCACGCGCTGTGGGCGAGCGGCGTCGCCGCGGATCGCGACCGCGCGCGGGCGCTGGCCGGCGCCGCCCGCGACCTCCTGGCCACGGGCCCGCCGACGGCGCAGCGCGAGGCCGCGGCGGTGACGGCCTGGCTGCGGGCGCGCCCGCCGCGGCCTACGGGGGCGGCGCGCTGATCGAGAGGCCCGGGTTGACGAACAGCGTGATCGGATCGTGGAGGCCGACCCCCGAGCTCGACGAGACCTCGCACACGACGTCGCGGCCGCAGCGCGGGTCGTACCGGAGGCCCGGCTCGACCTTCACCTCGCCGTCGTGACCGTAGCTGGCGAGCCGCGCCCGCGCCGCGGCGGGCGTCAGGCCGACCAGCGCCTCGAGCTGGGCCCGCACGACCGCGCCCGCGATGCGCGGCGCCCGGTAGACGTTGATCTGCACCAGCGTGTACTTCTTGACCCGCTGGCCGGGCGGCGGATCCTGGCAGTCGACCCGGCCCTCGACGCGCGCGGCGTCGACGCACTCGACCGGGCGGGTGCTCTCCACGCCGTGGGAGAAGCCGGCCGCCGCCACCAGCGCCGCCGCCTCCTCGCGGGTCTTGCCCAGGAGGTCGGGCACGATGACGTCGTCGCCGCCGGCCGCCCCGTCCGGCGCCGCGGCGGCCTCGGCGCGGACGGCGCCGGTGCCGCCGGCCGGAGAGGAGGACCGCGCGGGCGCGCCCGAGGTCGAGGTCTGGATCAGGCCCGTGCACCCGGCGAGCACGAGCGCCGCGAGCGCCGCCCTCACTTGACCCTCGCGCCGAGCAGCCAGGTCGGCACGTCGGTCTTCTTGTCGGGCCAGATCACGATCACCTCCGCGGGGCCGCCGCCGGGCGGGTGGATCGCCGAGAACTTCACGCCCTTCTCGAGGAGCGGGGCGTAGGCCTTCGCGATCTGGAAGTCGGCCCAGGTCTGGTCGTAGGTGACCTCCCCCATCCGGTCGCAGACCCGCTCGTACTCGAGCTTCCCGTCGGGGAGGATGCGGGTGATCTTGCGGGTGGCGTGGCTCTGCACGCACTCCGTGCGCTTGACCAGGAAGCGCTCGAGCGTGACCCGGACGGCGTCGCCCTCGGCGGTGGTCTTCGCCACCACGCCGCCGGCGCTGCCCACGGTGCCGCCGGAGCGTCGGTACGGCCGGCGGGTCGCGGGCCAGTAGATCTCCTCGTCGATCGCGTCGAGCGTCAGCTTCTCGGCCAGCATGCGCGCGAAGCCCGCGGTGCGCGGACCGCGGTGCGCGACCGTGTCCTCGAGGAAGTTGGCGAGGAAGTCGGCGGTCGCGGTCCGGGGCCGGCACAGCACGTAGGCACCGGCGACGAGGTTGATCTCCGGGATCGCCACCAGCACCGGCCCGGCGGTCTGCGCGAAGCCGCCGTAGGGATCGAAGCGCTGGTCCTTCATCGCCTTCCAGGTCGACGCCGGCACCTTGGCGATCGCGGCCTCCAGCGCGGCCGCGGTCGTCGCCTCGCAGCCCTCGTAGAGCTTGCGCGAGCCCGCCCAGTGCGCCGACTCCATGCGCTGGGCCAGGGCCAGCAGGTCGGCGCGCTTGCCCAGCCCGGCGGCCCAGTCGCGACGCGCCGCCGCGGCGAGCTCGAACATCGCCGCGTACGCCGGGTCGATCCGCCTGGCCTTCTCCACGGCCCGGGCGTGATCGGCGAGCCGCTGCTTGAGGTCGAAGGCCGCGAACCGCAGCATCATCTTGACGTCGCCGCGATGCGCGGGGTCGGCGCGCAGCTCGTCGTGGAAGCGGGTGAGGTCGAAGCGCTCGACGTCGCCCTGGCACAGGGCCCAGGTCGCCGCCGGTGGCGCGCTCGAGGTCACGCTGGTGGTCGCCTTCAGGCACGCGCCGAGGTACGCGTAGCGACCGACCTCGCCGAGCGCCGGCTCGAGCGCGTCGGCGACGTAGATCGGATCGACGAACGGCGCGTCGCCGCCCGGCCGCGGGAAGCCCTCGGCGATGGCGATGTACTGGTCGATGGGCGTGAAGCGCGCCAGCTCCCGGGTCGAGAGCTCGAGCTTGACGTCGCGGCCCTCGCCGGCGTCGATCCACGCGATCACGTCGCCCCAGTCGGCCTCGGTCATGCCCAGCCGCTGGCCCCACGCCGCGCGACTGCGGTCGACCTCGGTCCGGTTGGCCGCCGCGCGCGGGTCGGGCGCGCACGAGGCGTGGGCCAGCGCGGCGACGACCCGCTGGGGATCCTTCGCGGCCAGGTCGCGCGGGTCGACCTCGCCCGAGAACGACGCGCCCTTGCACCACCCGGGCTCGGCCCGCGCGGCGCCGGGGTCGTGGGCGACGATCAGCGCGCCCGCGAGACAGACCACGGACGTCTTCCACAGCGATACGTTGCAGCTCATGGCGGCGGCTTCAGCAAGCCGCGCGCCACGGTCAGGTCCGCGATCTTGCAGGCGGTGGGGCCGCGGTGGCGGCGACCGCCGTCAGTTCGTGCGCACGATCTGTGCGCGCACCCGGGTCGGCGGTCGACCCCGTCCTCGCTCGGCGCCTGACGAACGGCGCCACTCGCGAGGGGCCGCGGCTTGTCGGCCTTCGACACGCCCTCGCTGGCGCTCGGGCGGCTCAGGCCGACCGGAGAGAGGGGGCTCGCCGTTCGGTTCCCGCGAGCTCCGACCGCGGACGGTGAAGGGCTCAGGGCGCGCAGATGCCGTAGGTCTGGCCGCCGACGATCAGCGCCGGGTTGAACCCGCCGCAGGTGGTGCCGGCGACCGCGGCGCACTCGTTGCCGCCGGTGGTCAGGTTGCAGACGCGGCGGCAGCGGGTCTGGCCGCCGACCGTCGAGCACAGGTGATCGCTCGCGCACTGGGCGTCGGTGGTGCAGCTCGCGCCGTGGCCGCCGGCGCCGGGCGTCGCGCAGTCGACGATGTCGCGATCCGTCATGCCGGTGAGCGCGTTGTTGACGGTGAAGAACCCGCACTTCATGCCCGACGGGCAGCCGCCGGCGGCGCTGTTGACCGGGTTGCAGTTCGACGAGCACAGCGTGGCGTCGGGGATCGGGGTCGTGCCGTTGACGAGCTGGATCACGCACTGGCCGCGGGGCGAGCCGCAGTCGCTGGCCTCGTCGCAGTACTTGCGGCAGCGAGCGGCGGTGCCGCTGCCGACGCAGACGTAGCCGCCGGCGCAGTAGCTGGGCTGGGCGGTGGCGGGGGTGCCGGCGTAGCAGGTGCTGGTCTCGGTGCCGGCCTGGTTGACGGCGCGGCACGAGGTCCCGACGAGATCGGTGAAGTCGAGGTCGCACACCAGCGGCGGGGTGCAGCCGCACTGGTCGTGCAGATCGCACGGGCTGGTCGGGCACGTGCTGGCGTCGACCGCGGCGTCCACGCCGGCGCCGTCGAGGGTCGAGGCGTCCACGGCCGGGGCGTCGACCGCGGCGCCGTCGGTGGTCGCGGCGTCGTCGCCGGACGCCGCGTCGGGCCCGGCGGCGTCGGGATCGGCGGCGGCGTCACCGTCGTCGGCGGCGTCGGTCCCGTCGTCGGCGGCGTCGACGCCGGTGCCCGACGGGCGCGAGCTGGCGCAGGCGGCGGCGCCGAGGACGACGAGGGCGAGGAGCGCGAGCACCCGGGACCACGACATGGGGGCATCGTCGTCCCCTCATCGACCGGGCGCAAGCGCGTATCGAGGACCACACCTGTCCGGGGGCGCGACCCCGGGGCGCATGTCCGCAAGTGCCCAGACGTACGGAGGTTTGCTAGGCTCCGCCGGTGTCGCGGGCGGCTGCGGATCAGCTCACCGAGGAGGGCCGTGCGCTCTTCAACGAGCAGGCCTACGCCCAGGCCCTCGCCCGCTTCGAGCGCGCGACCACGATCTTCCCGACCCACGCCCAGGCGTGGAAGGGGCTGGGGCACTGCTTGCTCATGCTGGCGCGCGCCGCCGAGGCCGCCCGCGCCTTCGACCAGGCCATCGGGCTGCGCCCCGACAGCGCGACCGCGCTGTGGGGCGGCGCGCTCGCCCACGCCGACCTCGGCCACAAGCTGGTCGCCGAGAACTACCTGCGCCGCGTGCTCGCGCTCCAGCCGACCTGGCTCGAGCTGGCGCTGTCGGTGCCGGCGCTGGCCGCCTTCCTCCAGCTCTCGACCCGCGCCGCCGCGCTCCTGCGCACGGCGCTCGGCCCGCACAGCAAGCGCGCCTATCGCCACGCCCGCGACGCGACGCGGACGATCGAGGTCGCGCGCTTCGCCGACGCCCCGGCGCCCGGCCTCATCACGTACGCCTCGTTCGGCCTGTCCAACGTCGCCTGGCCCGACGCCCGGCCGCGCCTAGAGGTCCTGCTCGCGTGCGCCCACGACACGGCGGCCGCGCCCCAGATCGTCGCCAACGCGGTCTTCCACGTCATGGACAGCGGCTTCTACCCGGCGCCCGGCGCCATGGTCCGCGATCTGGTCGGCGTGATCGGCGCCCGCGAGCTGTCCGAGCGCCTGCCCCACGCCTACTTCACGGTGCCGCGGCGCTGGGGCCTGCGCCTGCCGCTCGACGAGGGGCCGCCGGCCATCACCCTCACGACGGTGGTCCCGGTCAGCGAGGCCGAGTACCAGTACTGGAAGGCCCACGGCGACCAGGCCCTCGAGGATCGCTTCGCCGCCGCCGGGATGGAGCCGGCCGACCTGCGCCGGCCGAGCGCGATCTAGGCCGATGTGGCCCGATCCAGGCCGGTCCAGACCGGACCCGGCCGCGCCGCCGCCGGTACGGCGCGCCGCTCGGTGTTCTAGACTCCGGCCATGCTCCGAGCGGTCGTGCTCGTCGTGTCCGTCGTGCCCATGCTCGGCTGTGGCGGCAAGCCGCCGCCCGCGCCGGCCGCCCCCGCCGCGGCGGACACGGCGACCTTCGCCACGCCCGAGGAGGCCGCGGCGGCCGCGGCGCCGGAGCTCGCTCCGGAGGCGGAGATCGACTGCCGGCCCTTCGGCGACGCCGAGGCGCCGCGGCTCTGCCTGGTCCAGCCGGCGACGCCCGAGCCCGGGGTGCTGCCGTACCGCCTCGTCCTGATCGACGCCGACCCGGCCGGCGCCTGGCGCGTCCTCGACCGCGTCGAGGACACCTTCCGGAACCGGCCGGAGTTCCTCGACGACGGCGAGGCCGAGGCCGCGGTGAAGCTCGGCGACGCCCACGAGGTGGGGCCGGGCAAGGTCGCGCTCGCCCTCGAGCTGGGCGGCACCTACACGATGCAGTACGAGGGCGGCGGCACCGCGGATCGGTACGAGTCGACGACGCTGTACTGGGTGCGCGACGGCCGGCTGCGCGAGCTGCTGAAGGTGGAGACCCGGCGCAGCTCGAGCGGCGAGACCGACGGCTACGAGGAGCAGTCGTTCGACTTCGAGGAGCGCGCGACCGGCGGCATGTACGATGTCGTCGTGGCCACGCACACGGTCCACAACTCCTGGCCCACCAACGAGACCACCGACGAGACCACCCGCGCGCGCCTCACCTGGAACGGGGACGGCTACGACTCACGACGATCGAGGACCCTGACGAGCCCGAGGCCCCCGGCGATCCCGACGATCCCGACGACGGCGACTGACCCGGCGGTCCGCCGCGCGCCCTGAACCGCGCTTCCGGGCCCTCCGGGGCGATCCTCGGCAGGCCCGCCGGTGGGCCCCGCGGCGGTGGGCCCGGTCAGCGCCGGGCGGCCGCCGCGGTGCTATGCTGCGCGCGATGTTCGGCATGGGCATGACGGAGATCCTGGTGATCCTCGTGGTCGCCATGATCTTCCTCGGGCCCGACAAGCTGCCCGAGGCGGCGGCCAAGATCTCCAAGGGGATCCGCGATATCCGCCGCCAGCAGCGCGAGCTGCAGCAGACGATCGAGAGCGACAACGAGATCGGCGGCGCCATCCGCGACCTCAAGAGCGCGCTGCGCGGCGACGCCCTCCTGCGCCCGCCGGTGCGCAAGCCGCCACCGCCGGCCGTCCCGGACGCCGCCGCGGCCGCCGCGCTGGCCGGGACCACCGACCCTCCGGGCGAGCCCGCCGCCGGTGAGGCCGACGCGATCACCGCCGGACCCGACGCCGCCGCCGCCGCCGACGACGACGACGACGTCCCCGCCCACGCCCCCGCCAACGCCCCCGCCTCCGTCGACGCCCCCGCCCCCGCCGCCGCGTCCGACGCCGCGTCCGCCCCCGACGCGTCCGCCCCCGCCCCCGCCGCGTCCGCCCCCGCCCCCGCCGACGACGACGATCCGCGCCGCCTGATCCGCCCCGTCGCCGGCACCGCCAGACGCGAACATGGCTAGGCCGGCGGCGCGCGACGACGAGCAGCCCGACGAGCCCGAGAGCGAGCTCGACGACGGCCGCATGCCGTTCCTCGAGCACCTGCGCGAGCTGCGGGTCCGGCTGCGCAACGCCGCGGCGTTCTTCATCGTCGGCTTCGTCGGCTCCTGGTTCTTCGCCGAGCAGCTCTACGCCTGGCTCCGCATCCCGCTCGAGAACGCCTGGCACCACCACTCGGCCCGCCTGGGAGACGACGTGCAGATGCACTTCGGCTCGGTCGTCGAGCCGTTCTGGGTCTACATCTCGGTGGCGCTGGGGGCGGGCATCTTCGTGTCGAGCCCGTTCATGTTCTTCCAGCTCTGGAAGTTCATCGCCCCCGGCCTGTACAAGCGCGAGCGCAACACCGGCATCATCTTCTCCGTCTTCTCGGCGTTCTTCTTCATCTGCGGCGCCGCGTTCTGCTACGCGTTCGTGCTGGAGCAGCTCTTCATCTTTCTGCTCGGCTACGCCAACGAGAAGACCCAGGCCACGCTCTTCCTGCGCGAGTACTTCGACCTGACGCGCAACCTGATGCTGGCGTTCGGCGCGGTCTTCGAGCTGCCGGTGCTCATCTACTTCCTGGCCAAGATCGGCCTGGTCACCCACCGCGGCCTGTGGCGCTTCAACCGCTGGTTCATCGTGATCGCGTTCGTGATCGGCGCGGTCCTGACCCCCAGCCCCGATGTGGTCACACAGGTGATGATGGCGGTGCCGATGATCATCCTCTACAACCTCTCCATCGTCGTCGCGTGGGTGGTGGTGCGGAACCGAGCGAAGGCCTCCGCAGGGTGACCTACATGTGCCGGTGAGCCGGCTTGCACTGATTTCGCTCCTACGCGAATTTTTTTTTGCCTACATTGCGATCTCACGCAGTGATTGCGCAGGATGACGCTGGGTCAACTTCGACCGGAGGGATCATGCGCAGACTCCAGCGTGCGACACTGCTCGTCTCTACAGGGCTGTTGCTGGGAGGGGGACTCGGTTGCGCCGAATCTGGCAGCGACATCGAGGACCTCGACCGGGAGACGGTGTTCGAGGAGCGGCTCTCCGCCGCCGAGCGCCGCGGCCGGGACGTGTGGTTCGAGAACACGTACGGCGGTGGCACGTTCTTCCAGTTCCTCGCCGTGCACCCGGATCCGTCCAAGCGGATCCGCATCGCCTTCGACGAGGTGCTCAACACGCCGCGCGATCAGCGCTTCGCCCAGTGGGGTCTCATCAACGACCCCGACTGCGAGGCCAACCCGGCGGGCGGCCCCGACCTGTGCGACGACCCCGCCGGCACCGGCGTGCTCGGCATCCGGCGCGAGGCCAGCGGCGCCTTCGGCGTCACCTGCGCGTCGTGCCACGCCGGCCTCGATCCGCTGAACCCGCCGGCCGACGTCAACGAGCCGACCTGGGACAACATCCACCCGACGATCGGCAACCAGTACGCGAAGTTCGGCAAGATCTTCGGCCACAACCTGGCGGCCACCGACGTCCGCCGCCTGATGTTCAACGGCTGGCGCGACGGCACCGTCGACACCACGGCGCTGTTCAACGACAACATCATGAACCCGGGCGTGGTCACCGCGTTCTGGGATCAGAAGCACCGCCGCACCTTCGACATCGGCACCGGCCACCGCGAGCTGCGCAACGGCCAGGGCGGTGAGGACGACGCCGGCGGCGATCTCGCCACCATCCGCGTCTACACCAACATCGGCGTGTGCTTCTTCGAGTGCGTCGCGCCGCGCCCGGATCGCCCCGATCCCAACGCGCCCATCGACGTCGCCCAGTGCCGCCGCGACTGCGCGAACTTCCCGCCGCAGCAGGACCTCGACGACGTCGGCGCGTTCCTGCGCCAGGTCAAGGCGCCGCAGTACCCGGGCCACCCCACCACGCTCGGCCAGGCCGTGACCTACGTGAAGGGCGGCCTCACCTTCGCGGTCGCCTGCGGCAACTGTCACAGCGTCACCGGGCCCGGCCGCCGGGTCTACAGCGACGCCGAGATCAACCCCATGGACGCGCAGTCGACCAACACCTGCCGCGCCCGCACCACCAACTGGGACACCGGCAAGCTGTGGGCCCAGTTCTCGTCGGACGTGTACAAGAACCGCGGCTACAAGGGCTACCGCACGATGCCGCTCACCGGCATCTGGACGACCTCGCCGTTCTTCCACAACAACTCGGTCGGCCCGTACGCGCCCGCCGACGCCTCGCCGGCCGCCCGCGCCGCCGCCTACGAGGCCGCCATGTACGAGATGATGAGCGCCAGCCGCGCGCCGCTGGTGCAGACCCTGCCCTTCCCGGTCGGGCCGTTCCCCGCCGGCACCCCGCTCGCCTACGTCTTCTCGCGCGCCCCGGCCACCGGCCAGCTCCTGTGCGACGACGTCGTCGAGAACCGCGGCCACTACTACGGCTCCGACCTGTCGGCGTCGAGCAAGGCCGCGCTCATCTACTGGCTCAAGTACCAGTAGCTCCCGGCGCGCCTCGCGCCGCGTCCCCACCGCCGCATGACCCGCGGTCATGCGGCGGTCGTGCGTCCGGAGCCCGGATCCGAGCCCGAGTCCGAGTCCGAGCCCGAGCCCGAATCCGAGTCCGAGTCCGACTGCCGATCTGCCGCCCTGAGGCCGCGTCGCGTTGCGGCCCGATCTCGACGGTGGCAGGGTGCGGTCATGCTCGCGCTCGCGGTCGCGCTCGCGGTCCTGTGCGTGCTCCTCGCCGCGGCCCTGGGCGCGCGCGCCGTCCACCGGCGGCGCCGCCTGCGGGCGGCCGCCGACCGCCCCCCGCCCCGCCTGGAGCCCGGCGCGGCCACCGGCGCGCCGGCCGACGCGGAGGCCGCCCCCGCCGCCGCCCCCGGCACCACCGTCGTGCTCGTCCACGGCTTCTGCGGCTTCGGCTCGATCGGCCTCGGCCCGGCGCGGGTCGACTACTTCCGCCACGTCGCGCGACGCCTGTCGGCGCGCGGCCTCGACGTCGTGGTCGCGCGGCTGCCGCCGCTGGGCGGCACGCCCGCGCGCGGCCTGTCGCTGCTCGCCCAGCTCGACCGCGCCCCCGGCGAGCGCCTCGTGCTCGTCGCCCACAGCCTGGGCGGCCTCGACGCGCGCTGGGCGCTGGCCCGGGGCGGCGCCGGCCGCGTGCGCGCGGTGATCACGATCGGGACGCCGCACCACGGCTCGCCGATCGCCAACGCCTTCAGCCACGGCGCCGGCGCCGGGCTGCGCCGCGCGCTGGCGCGGCTCGGGCTCTCCACCGACAGCGTCGACTGGCTCACCACCGCGCGCGTGGCGGCCTTCAACCGCGAGATCGCCGATGTCCCCGGCGTCACCTACGCCAGCGTCGTCAGCGCCACGGCGGACCCGCGCCGCGTCCACCCCCTGCTGCGCCCCACCCACCGCTGGCTGCGCGCCCACGGCCCCAGCGACGGCCTGGTGCCGGCGTCGTCGCAGGCCTGGGGCACGGTGATCGGCCACGCCGAGGCCGACCACTGGGGCCAGGTCGGCTGGTCCGGCGGCCACGACGCCGCCGCGCTCGTCGAGCGCGCGCTCGAGGCCGTCCACGCCCTGCCGCCGGGCGCGTCCGCCCGCCTGCTGCCAGCCGCCTGATCCGAGGGGCGCCGAGCGCGGCGATCCTGATCCGACGACGCCGAGCGCGGCGGTCCTGGCCCGCTACGGCGCCGGTTGCGTGGCGAGGACGTGGGGCGGCGAGTAGGTCTTGTTGAGCTGGTCCCAGACCAGGCGGCCGCCGTCGGGCGGGACGGAGATGTGGAAGCCGTCCAAGAGCTCGCCGGTCGCCGGCTCGGTGCGGCTCCAGGTGCCGCCGCCGCGGCTGGCGACCACCAGGTTGGAGGTGGTGCCGTCCTGGTAGGCGATGTGGGGGACGCCGCCGGCGAGCCAGATCGCCGCGCCGGCGCCGACGTTGTGGGTGCGATCTCCGGCGCGCACGCCGTCGTCGACGAGCTCGGGCGTGCCCGGGCTCGCGCCCAGGGTGGTGTAGAGGAGCTGGTCGCCCAGCGCGTCCTGGTAGGCGACGTGGATCACGCCGCTGCCGTCGACGACCGCGCTCGCCCACATGCCGTCGTCGGCGCCGTCCTCGCCGTCGAGGAGGATCTCGGCGAAGCTGCCGCTGCCGGCCGCGCTCTCGATCAGCGCCACCAGCGCCGTGCGGACCCGGTCGTAGTGCACGACCGCCAGCCGGCCGTCGGGCAGGAGCATCACGGTCGCGAACAGGCCGGTCCCCCCCGGCAGGTCCTGGTAGCGCCGGGCGGCGACCTCGTCGCGGCAGCCGCCGGCCACGCACACCTGGTCGTCACCGCACTCGGGGCTGCAGGTTCCCGACGGGCTCGCGCAGACCTCGGGCCCACCCTCGGCGGCGGGGGCCACGCAGGTCTGCGAGCCACACAGGCCGCCGCAGCTCGCCGGCGCCGAGGCCAGCACCGAGATCGACCAGTCGCCGGCGCTCGCCGGCAGGGCGGCCGACGCCCGCGCCAGGCGCAGCTCGGTCAGGCGCGCGCCGTCGGGGCCGGGGACGCCGGTGGCCAGGTAGACCACGCGCGGCGCCGCGCCGATGACCATCGAGGTGTGGAGCCCGATGGTCTCGCCGCCCTCGGGCACGTCGACGTCGTGGCTGGCGAAGCGATCGCGCTGGGTCTCGACGGTGAAGCGCAGCGCCCCGCGCTCGCGGTCCTGGTACGCCACCCGCACCAGGCCGCCGGCCAGGCCGACCGCGGTCCAGGCGCCGACGTCGGGCCCGGACGACTCGACGCCGCCGCGGTAGCCCGACGGATCGTAGATCGGGGTCTCGTCGGGCACGCCGTCGAGCACGCGGTACGACAGCTCGCCGCTGGCGGTGACGTCGGCCAGGACCAGATCGCCCAGGGTCGAGTCGTAGGTCGTGATCACGGTGCGGGCGCCGTCGCGGGCGATCGAGTTCCAGCGCCCGATCGAGCCCTGGGTGACCTCGCCCGGCAGGCAGTCGACGTCGCCGCACGGCGGGGTGCCGCCGCAGTTGCACGCCGGCAGCACCGCGCCGACCAGCAGCACCGCCAGCCGCTTGCCCCAGCGCCGGCGCGCGCCCCTCGCGGCGCCCCCCACGCCCGCCATCGCCGGCCGCCGGCGCCGCAGGAGCAGCGCGCCGACCACGAGCGCCAGCGCCGCCAGGCCGCGCGGATCGCCGCCGGCGCCGCAGTTGCAGCCGCTCTCGCCGGGCTGGCCGTGGAAGTCGGCGCGGTAGACCGCCTGGGTGCCGCGGGTCGGCGCCATGTTGCCAGCCTCGTCGTAGACCTCGACCTCGAGCTCGATGGGCGCGGCCTCGCCGAGCGCGACCACCACCGGCACCGCCGCCTCCTGCCACGGCCCCCGGCGCAGGCGCCAGCGGGCGGTGAGCTTGTCGCCCGAGACCAGATCGGTGCCGCCGATGCGCACCAGCTTGCCGTCGGTGTCGAGGGCCGGCACCGGCGCCAGGGTGTCGACCAGCGGATCGAGCACCACCGGCGAGAGGTCGGCGGTCCGGGGCTGACCGCGGCGGCGGGCGCGGACCTCGAGGGTGTGGCGGCCCTGCAGCCAGAACAGGTGCGAGGACAGCGTGCGCCGCGGCGACGCGCTCCACGCCGACCAGGTGCCGGCGCCCACCCGCACCGACCACTCGAGGTCGTCCTCGCTCCCGCCCAGGGCGAGCTCGAAGCGCGGCCGGCGCTCCCGGGTCCAGCGCTCGGGATCGTCGAAGACCTCGGTGCCGGGGAGGTGCTGGCCGACGATGACGGCGGTGGTCTCGACCCGCGCCGGCGCCGGCATCGACGCCGGCTCGAGCTCGCCGAAGATCGCGAGGAAGGACTTGTTGTCGACGGCGGTGATGTCGGTGACCGAGATCTGCAGGCCGCCCAGCTCGGGCAGGGCGAAGGCGCCGAGCCCGCCGATGAGCTGGGGCAGCGCCAGATCGAGGATCATCGGGAAGATCGCCGCGAGCTGCGCCGGGCTCTCGACCAGGGGCTCGCTGTTCTTGACCGACAGGTTGGAGAAGGCGTTCTCGACCTGGCCCAGCACCGGCGTCAGCTCGCCGGTGGCCCCGACCTCGAGGCCGATGGGCAGGTGGACGTCGGCGACCAGGGTGAAGATGCGGATGTACTGGTCCTCGATCATCGCGAAGAAGTCGAGCTCGAGCCCCTGGAAGCGGAGATCGAGGAGCGGCTCGTCGACGACGCGCCCGCCCTGGCCGTCGTCGACGAAGGTGTTGAGGCCGAGCGCGATCGTCGGCGGCGCCTGCGGGCGGAGGCCGATGGCCAGGGGCCGCGTGCCGCCGGCGAGGTTGGGCAGCGACTGGAGGGAGAGCGAGAAGGTGTCGGTGGTGAGGAGGTCGACCGTCGACGCGCCGATGGTCAGGCACAGGACGCCGCCCTCGTACCCGGCGTGGGCGAACTCGTCGAGCTGGAGCTGGTGGACGCCGATCGCGACGTCGAACGGCGCGCCGGTGTCGGGCCGGGTGTTGCCCTGGAAGAAGCTCGACGGCGGGATCGTCACCGCCG
This sequence comes from uncultured delta proteobacterium, assembly GCA_900696455.1. Taxonomy (GTDB): domain Bacteria; phylum Myxococcota_A; class Polyangia; order Haliangiales; family Haliangiaceae; genus UBA2376. The sequence continues at coordinate 7,484 of CAADGB010000214.1, read as the reverse complement.
CCGGCGCGGTGGCGGGCGGCCCGCAGCGATCGCGGGGCTGCCCCGCCGGCAGCATGCCGCCGAGCATGCCGAGGGCGAGGCCGTTGCTGTTGGTGGTGGCGTAGCCGCCCAGGACCTCGTACAGGTCGAGCGCGCCGCCGGCGCCGGGCAGGAGGCCGGCCCCGGCCAGGCGTCCGCTCACGCCCAGCTCCTGCAGGCAGGTGCTGGCGTCCTTCATGCAGACGTTGTCGGTGCAGGCGGTGGCGAACGGGCCGCACTCGGCGACCTGGCCCGACGGGCACTGCTTGCAGGTCTGCTCGGTGACGGCGTCGCGGATCGCGTCCGCGAAGGTGTCGGTCAGGGTGCCGATGAAGAAGCCGAGGCCGAGGCTGGCGAAGGCGCAGCCGAAGCCCCCGGTGAGGCTGACGTCCTCGCTCGTGAGCTGGGAGATCACGACCGACGGCACGTCGATGCGGGTGGTGCCGGCCTGGGCGTCCTGGCTGAAGGCGACCTGGAGGTCGACCCGCAGGTCGTCGACGCTGCCGGCGTTGGTGTCGATGCGGATGCCGCAGTCGCCGACCAGCGGGATGTTGACCGGGACGTCCATCTGGGTGGTGACGCGGGCGCGCAGGATGACGTCGAGCCGCGACTGGCCTTGCACCGGCGTCACCACCAGGCGGGGCTGATCGCCGGGCCGGGCCACGAGGTCGATGACGATCGGCCCGCACGGCGTCTGCGGGTTGCCGCCGGGGCAGCACACCGCCGGCGAGCCGCCGCAGCTCGGCGGAACGTCGAAGGTGAGCCCGCCGCCGCCGACCAGGCCGCCGATCAGCGCTGCCGGATCGGCGGTGATCGCGGCGATCCCGGCCTGCGAGACGCGGATCTGCGCCGCGTTGGGGTTGCGCTCGGCGGCCGGGAAGCCGCCGGGGATGGGCGCGAGACACGAGCAGCCGTCGCCGCTGCAGCCGGCGAGGATGATCGCGAAGACGTAGAGGATCGGGGCAACTCCCCGACGACGCGTGGCGCTGGTTGTCATGGTCTCCCCCACCCGCAGCGCGGGCTCACGGTATGGGAGACCACGGCGTGGGCGCCGTCAAGCACGGGGCCTTGGCTCCCGCTCGCCTCACCGCGCGATGATGTCGGCCTGATGTCGCGGCGGCGCCGGCGCGGGCCTCGGCAACGCTCGCAGTGCGACACTGCGCACACCGGCGCCTGGTCACCGGCCACCGGACCAGGCGATACTCGGGGCAGTGGAGACCGTCGCAGGGCGCTTCGAGCTCGGCAGCCGCCGCGGCTCCGGCGGGATGGGGTCGATCTACGAGGCCGTCGATCGCGCCACCGGCCGCACGATCGCGCTCAAGCTCCTGCGCGAGGACCGCGCCGCCGAGGTCGAGCGCTTCGAGCACGAGGCCGAGATGCTGGCCACGCTCGAGCACGAGGCCATCGTCCGCTACGTGGCCCACGGCCGGACCGGCGACGGCGTCTTCCTGGCCATGGAGTGGCTCGAGGGCGAGGATCTGTCGGAGCGGCTCGCGCGCGCGCCGCTGACCCCGGCCGAGGCCATCCCCATGCTGGCGCGGATCGCCGAGGCGCTGGGCCTGGCCCACGGCCGCGGCATCGTCCACCGCGACGTCAAGCCGTCGAACATCTTCCTGCCCGGCCGCGATCCGGCGCAGGCCAAGCTCATCGACTTCGGCGTCGCCCGCTCGCTCAAGACCCGACCGCTGACCCAGACCGGGACCGCGCTCGGCACCCCGGGCTACATGGCGCCCGAGCAGGCGCGCGGCGAGCGCGACGTCGATGCCCGCGCCGACGTGTTCGCCCTGGGCGCGGTGCTGTTCCGCTGCCTGGCCGGGACCGCGCCGTTCGACGCCGCCAACACGATCGCCGTGCTCACCCGGGTCTTGTTCGAGGAGCCGCCGCCGCTGTGGATCGTGCGCCCCGACCTGCCGGCGTCGGTGCACGAGCTGGTGGCGCGCGCGCTGGCCAAGCAGCGCGAGCTGCGCCACCGCGACGGCGTCGAGCTGGCGCGCGCGCTGCACGAGGTCGCGCCCGACGTGGCGAGCGCGGCGGCCCCGGCCGAGGCCATCACCGGCATCACCGGCGGCGAGGAGCGGATCCTGGCCGCGGTGCTGGTGCGCCGCCCCGATCAGGCGGCGGCGGTCGCCGCGGCCGCGGCCGACGACGCCGCCGCGCCCAGCACCACCGCCACGGTCGCGCTCGGCCACGAGGCCGGGGTGATGATGGTCATGCGCCACGCCGCGCTCCTGCGCGGGTCGTTCGAGCAGCTCGCCGACGGCACCTGGGTCACGGTGTTCTCCGGCGAGGGCGCGACCGAGATGGCGACCCGAGCCGCCCGCTTCGCGCTCTACGTCCGCGAGCGCTTCCCGCGCGCCCAGGTCGCGGTCGCCACCGGGCGCCGCCGCGGCGGCTCGACCTCGACCACCGGCGCGTTCGACGCCGCCGCCCGCCTGGTCACGGCGGCGCCGGCGGGAGCGGTGCTCATCGACGACGCCAGCGCCTCGCTCCTGGCCGGCCGCCACGAGGTCGAGCGCCAGGCGGTGGGCGCCCTGCTCGTGGGCGAGGCCGACGCCGCCGCTCGCCAGGTCCGCGGCGTGGTCACGCCGTTCGTCGGCCGCGGCCGCGAGCTCCGGCTCCTGCGCGGGGTGTGGGAGGCCTGCGTCGAGGACCGGCAGTCGGCGGCGGTGCTGGTGACCGGCGCCGCCGGCACCGGCAAGTCACGCCTGGTCGCCGAGCTGGTCAGCCAGCTCGAGCGCGACGGCGTGGTGGTGTGGCGCGCCTACTGCGATCCGCTGGCGACCAGCGCCCCGTTCGCCCCGGTCGCCCAGATCCTGCGCCGCGCCCTCGGCCTCCACGACCTGCGCAGCGGCCCGCTGCGCCACGAGACCATCGAGCACCGGGTCCGCCAGGTGGTGGCCGGCGAGGCGGTCACCCGCATCGTGGCGGCGGTGGCCGAGCTGCTCGATCCCACCGCCGCCGACGAGGTCATCGATCCGGTCGCGCGCGGCGATCAGATCCGGCGCGCGGTCGAGGACTGGATCGCCGGCGAGGTGGCGCGGGCGCCGCTGGCGGTGGTCATCGACGACGGTCACTGGCTCGACCCCGGCACGGTGGCGCTCCTCGACGGCGTCCTGCGCAACGTCAGCGGCCCGCTGTTCGTCCTGTGCGGGGCCCGCCCCGACGTCCACGAGCGCTTCCCGCGGCTGTGGACCGAGCGCGGGCTGACCAAGATCGAGCTGGCGCCGCTGGCGCCGCAGGCCGCCGGCCAGCTCGCGCGCGCCGTGCTCGGCGACCAGGCCTCGCCCGAGGCCATCGCCACCCTGGCCGACAAGAGCGGCGGCAACCCGTTCTTCCTCGAGGAGCTGGCGCGGGCTCGCGGCGACGGCGACAGCGGCGAGTGGCCGGAGACCGTGCTGGCCACGGTCGAGGCCCGCCTCGCCCGCCTCGACGGCGACGCCCGCCGCGTGCTGCGGGCGGCGGCGGTGATCGGCCCGGTGTTCTGGCCGGGGGCGGTCATCCACCTGGTCGGCGGCGCGCCCTTCGCGTCGACGGTGACCAGCCGCCTCGACGCCCTCGTCGAGCGCGAGTTCGTGATCTCCACCGACGGCTCGCGCTTCGCCGGCGAACGCCAGCTCGCGTTCCGCCACGGCCTCATCCGCGACGCCGCCTACGGCACGCTGCCCGACGACGACCGTCGCCTCGCCCACCGCCTCGCCGCCGACTGGCGCGATCGCGCCGGCGAGGTGCCGGCGGTGATCGCCGAGCACCTCGAGCACGCCGGCGAGCCGGCGACCGCGGTCCCCTACTACCTGCGCGCGATCGAGGCCGCGCTGATCGGCGACGACGTCGCCGGCGCCCTGACCCTGTGCGAGCGCGGCCTCGCCGCCGGCGCCGCGGGCGCCGAGCTCGGGACCCTGCGCGCCCTCGAGGCCGAGGCGGCGTGGTGGCGCGGCCGTCACGCCCGGGCCATCGGCGCCGGCGTCGAGGCCCTGGGCCTCCTGCCGGCGCGCGGTCCCCGCTGGTACGCGGTGCTCGGCGTGATCGCGCGCGCCGCCGGCGCGCTGGGCAGCGCCGCCGACCTCGAGGCGCTGACGGCGCGGCTGCTGGCCCAGGCGCCGTCGGCCGAGGCCCGCGCCGCGGCCGTGATCGCGGGCGCCCAGCTCGCCGCCCTGTTCGTGGCCGCCGGCGACGACGCCCGGCTGCGCAAGCTCCTCGGTTTCGTGCAGGGCAACGCCGCCCAGCTCGCGCCCACCGACCCGGCGTGGGGCTGGGTCGAGGCCCTGCGCCATCACCACGCCATGCGCGACGGCGACCTCGGGCGCGCCACCCGCGCCGGCGAGAAGGCGATCGCCGCCTACACCGCGGCCGGCGACCTGCGCAACGCGTGCCTGCAACACATGAACCTCGGCACCTGCCTGGCCCAGCTCGGCCAGGCCGACCAGGCGGTGGCCGCCCTGCGCCGCGCCCTCGTCGAGGCCGAGCGCCTGGGCGCGACCTACACCGCGGCCCGCGTCCGCCAGCGCCTGGGCCACGCCCTCGTCCTCCAGGGTCACCGCGACGAGGCGATCGCGCTCCTGACCCAGGCCCGCCAGGCCTTCGTCGAGCAGGGCGACCTGCGCGCCGAGGCCACGACCTGCGCCGAGCTCGCCGACGCCAGCCCGGGCAAGCCCGAGGCCGAGATCTTCCTCCGCCACGCCCTGTCGCGGGTCGAGCACCACCCCCCGATCCGCGCCGCCCTCAGCGCCCAGCTCGCCCGCCTGCTCCTGGCCCGCGGCGCCGTCGACGACGCGCTCGCCCTCCCCCGCCCCGCCCTCGCCCTCATCGAGCGCGGCGGTCCCGTCGAGGAGCGCGAGGCCCTCGTCCGCCTCGCCCACGCCGAGGCCCTGCTCGCCGCCGGCCACCACGACGCGGCCGCCGCCGTCGCCTGGGTCGCCGCCCAGCGCCTGCGCACCCGCGCCGCCCGCCTCGGCGATCCGGCCTGGACCGCCAGCTTCCTCGAGCGCGTCCCGGTCAACGCCGAGACCCTGCGCCTCGCCGCCCTCCTCGATCCGAGCCCAGGCCCGGGCCCCGCCGGCGCGCCGCCTGGCGCCGGCTGACGCGAGCGCGCCCTCGGCCTGCTGGGATAGGCTCGCCCGCATGCGATTCCTGCTCCGCAGCGCGTTCGTCGTCGCCGTGATCGTGGCCCTCTTCACCCCGGCCGACGCGGTGGTCTTCCTGACCGACGGGAAGTGGCCCGCCGCCGCCGACGGCCTGGTCCGCGTCAAGGTCTGCGTGCACGCGGACACCAAGGTCGACCAGAAGCGAAAATCGACGCTCGTCCACGACCGCAACCCCACCCGCGACGAGGTGATCGCCCGGATCCGGGCCGCGCTCGCCGGGAGCTGGGAGCGGGTCTCGGCCGTGCGCTTCGAGGGCTGGCAGCCGTGCGGCCCGAGCGAGCCGACCAGCACCGTCGTCTTGAAGCTCCACCCCGACGTCAACGCCCGCGCGAAGCTGGGCTACAGCGCGGTGACGGCGGGGAGCCTGTACCCGGACGCCAACATCGACATCGAGTTCAAGCCGTGGGGCACCCACGGCGGCGCCCGCGAGGCCTGCCTCGGCTACGACGTGGGCAGCGCCCGGGTCAAGTACCGCTGGACGTGCGTCGAGCAGTACGCGATCCACGAGTTCGGACACATCCTCGGCTTCGCGCACGAGTGGCAGCACCCCAAGGTCAGCGAGGAGTGCCGCAAGGCCGACGTCACGAGCGGCGAGCCGATCGCCGCCGCGTCGGGCAGCGCCTGGCCGACGACCCAGCCCTGGTACGTCCCCTATCCGGAGGCGTACGACCGCGACTCGATCATGGTCTACGACACGCGATGCGCCGACGTGACCGGCCGCCGGTTCGGCAGCGAGAACCTGAGCGCCAAGGATCAGGCCGCGGCCGCGACCGTCTACCCCGAGCCCGCGGCCTGCGTCCTGGGGTACGAGCACGCCGGGTACGGCGGCGCGGTGTACCCGCTGGGCTGCGGCAAGGATCCGCCGCACCGGAGCTGGAACGATCGGATCTCGTCGGTCCGGGTCCCCGCCGGCGTGAGCGTGAAGTTCTGCGAGCACACCCGGAGCGGGAAGTGCGGCGGCAAGACGAGATCGATCGTGGGCCCGTCGGACCTCGACTGGATCGGGAAGGACTGGAACGACAAGATCTCCTGGTACGACGTGACCGCGACCTCGCCGAGCGCGCTGGTGCGGCTCTCGGCCCCGGGCGGCGCGTCCGCCGAGTGCCCGTCGGTCTCCGGCCCGTGGGCCGCCACGGTCTCGCTCGACGGCGGCAAGACGGCGATCTTCACCCTCGAGGGCAACCTGTGCGACTTCACGATCCTCGAAGGGAGCACGCCCATCGGCAGCGGGACCGCCGACGCCAGCGGCGCGATCCTGTCGGTCCCCTTCGAGCGCGACGTCGCCACCTGCGTCGGCAGCTACCAGGCGAGCTCCTCGACCTTCTCCACCCGCTGCCAGCCCGCGGCCGGCGCCGACGGCTTCACGTTGACCCTGCGGCGCGGGGCCGCCGCCCCGAGCGCCCCGGTGCCCGGCGCGTGGACCTGCCTGCCTGGCATCACCACGCCCGTGCGCAACGAGGGCGGCCACGTCCAGTGCGCGTCGCGCAACGGCCGCGACTGCCTGTGGGGCACCTGCCCCGCCCTGCCGACCGGCACGCTGCAACCGCTGTCGTGCGGCGCCGACCACCGGGCCAAGTGGGGCAGCGACGGCTACTCCGTGTCGGGCCACTGGTGCGCCGCCGCCTGCGGCCCGCTCGGCTGCACGCGGCCGTGAGCGCGCCGGCTCGGGCGCTCAGTCGGCGCGCGGCAGCGTGAGGTCCCAGCGGACGTCGGCGCCGAGGTCGACCTCGAGCTTGCGCGGCTTGTAGCCGCGCTTGCGGAGCTTGAGCCACACCGGGCCGGGCCGGCGCGGGACCTCGACGGTCAGCGGCGTGCGGCCGAGGCGCTCGCCGTCGAGGATCACGGTGGCGTCGTCGGGCGCGCTGGTGACGTGGACGGTGACCCGCGCCGGGGTGGGCGCCGCCGTCGGCGCGGCGGGCGGCGGCGCGGGCGGGGTCGGCGCGGCCGGCGCGACCTCGGCCACCGGGGGCCGCGTCGAGGTCGGGGCCACCGGGGCCGGCGCGACCTCGGCCGGGCCGCCGCCGATCACGTTGACGAGCACGGCGACCACGACCATCGCCAGCACCGCGCCCACGACCAGCGGCAGGAGCAGGTGGCGGCGCGGGCGGAGCTCGCCGAGGGCCGTGACCGGCTCGGTGGCGGCGCCGACCGAGCGCGGCGGCGGCGGCAGCACGCGCGCCTGCGCTGGCAGCTCCGGGATCACGACCGCCGGCCCCGCCGCCGGCGCCACTGCCGGCACCGTCGCCGTCGCCGTCGCCGTCGTCGCCGCCGCGCCGGCGGGCGAGGCCACGAACGGCGGCGGGCTCGAGCCGCTCGCCACCCGCG
>CAADGB010000213.1 GCA_900696455.1 uncultured delta proteobacterium | reverse complement strand
GCCCCCACCTCGGCGGCGGCGGCGCGCTCGGCGGTCCCCCCACCGCGGCGCGCCGCACACCGCCACGCCCCCGCCGCCAGCGCCAGCGCCGCGAGGGCGACGGCCGCGATCCCGACGGCGCGGCGACGGCGGCCTGGCGACACCCGTCGACTCTACTAGAGCCAGTTCGAGATGAAGCCCGTGACCTTGTCGCGGATCTTGCCCTTCCAGGTGTGCCAGTTGTTGCTGAACCACGAGCGAGCCGCGCTGCCCAGCGAGCCGACGCAGTTGGCGTGGGCCGAGTACTGCGACCGCCCCTTGGCCAGGCCGTCGCGCACGCACCAGTCGTGGGTCTTGCAGGCGCTCGTGTACACGTTGCCCAGCCAGCTCCAGTTGCACGCCGGGCCACAGCGGCCATAGCAGCCCGAGGTGTAGATGCCCGCGTGCGAGGTGTCGCTGTTGCACGACTGCCAGGTGCTGCTGTTGTAGCTCTGGGCAGAGTCGCAGCTCGCCTCGGCCTCGCCGGAGTAGAGGACGAAGACGAGCGCGAGCGCGGCGAGCGAGATGATGGACTTGAGCATCGTGGTTCCCCCTTGATCAGGGGTCACGAGCACGTCGTGTGCCAGCTCACATCCATTGCGAGATGCCACTCAAGGCTTCGAGATCGTGCGATGTCGGTCCGCGGTGGGCGCGGTCGGATCATCGGGCCTGGTTCAGATCGCTCGGAGGTTGAGCAAGTTGCACGACGCCTGCGCATCCCGGGCGCCTGGTAGCGCGAGCGCCGCGTCAGAAGCCGAGGAGCTCGACGTCGGCCAGGCGCTCGAGGAGCCAGACGGCGCCGAACAGGGCGAGGGGCGCGGCCAGCGCCGGCAGCGCGATCGCGCGGTAGCGGTCGGCGCCGATGGCGCGCGCCAGGAACCACACCGCCGGCACCGCGATCGCGACGATGGCGAGCTGGGCCAGCTCGACGCCGAGGTTGAAGCAGAGCAGCGGCACGACGATATCGCCCGGGGGCAGGAGCTCGGCGAGCATGCGGGCGAAGCCGAGGCCGTGGACCAGGCCGAAGCCGAACGCGGTGACGATCCGCCACCGCGCCTCCGGGCGCACGACGTCGGCGACCGCGGTGAAGACGATCGAGGCGGCGATGACGCTCTCGACCAGGCGGCCGGGCAGCTCGACCCAGCCCAGGGCGGCGAGGATGAGGGTCAACGAGTGCGACACCGTGAACGCGGTGACCACCGCGGCGGTGGACTTGACCGCCGGGCCCAGGCGGCGGAGCTGCCAGCCGCCGGCGCCGCGGGCGATCACGACCGCCAGCAGGAGCGCGAGGACGAAGGCGACGTGGTCGAGGCCGGTGACGACGTGGAGCACGCCCTGGCGGATGAAGGCGGCGGCGCCCGACGGCGGCGGCTCGCCGAGCTGCCAGACGAAGCGCGCGGCGTCGATCGAGAGCAGGGTGTCGGCCGGCTCCTGGTCGGGCACGCGCACGCGCAGGGCCGCGGTGTGGTTGCGATCGACCGGAAAGACCAGGGCGTAGTCGAGGACGAGGCGGGTCGGCGGCGCCGGGCAGGTGGCGACGAAGCGCACCCGTACCCGATCGTCGGCGACCGCGACCTCGGTCTCGGCCGGCGGGCCCGGCGGACACCGGGTGTCGCCGTCCTGGAGCTCGACCCGGCGGGTGACGTGGGCGGCGATCGCGTCGCGGCGGGCGGCGATGAGCGCGGCGGGCTCGACGGGCGCGTCGCTGTCGCCCAGGTCCTCGGCCACGTCGCGCGGCGCCAGGCGGACGTCGACCGTGATCCGGGCGCCGTCGAGGGTGGCCTCGACGTAGGTGACCGACGACTGGTGCGCGTGGGCCGGCGTCGCCATCGCGGCCACCAGCAGCGCCGCGGTCGCCGCCGCCGCCAGGCTCCGCGCCCGGCGCGCCCCGCCGCGCCCACACCCGACCACCACGTCGCGTGCGCCGTGCGTCGAGCTCGATCCCATGCCGGCAGTTGTAGCAGGCGCCGACGAGGGTTCTGGTATGGTCGCGCGCCATATGAGTCGTCCCGCACCGATCGTGCTGATCATGGCCGCCGGCCTCGGCACCCGCATGAAGAGCGACAAGGCCAAGGTGCTCCACGAGCTCGCCGGCCGCCCGATGATCGCGTGGGCGATCGAGGCCGCCCGCGCCGCCGGCGGCGGCCGCGTCGTCGCCATCCTCGGCCACCAGCTCGACGCGGTGAAGGCCGCCCTCGACGCCCGCTACGGCGCCGGCGCGATCGAGGTCGCGCTGCAGGCCGAGCAGAAGGGCACCGGCCACGCCGTGGCCAGCGCGCTGCCGGCCCTGGCCGGTGAGCCCGACGACCGGATCGTCGTGATCCTGTCGGGCGACGCCCCGCTCCTGCGCGCCGAGCGCGTCGCCCAGCTCACCGACGCCTGCGCCGGCAACCCCGCGGGCCTGGCGCTGCTGTCGACGGTGCCCGACCGTCCCATGCCCTACGGCCGCCTGGTGCGCGACGGCGCCGGCACGCTCCTGCGCATCGTCGAGCACGCCGACGCCAGCGAGGAGGAGCGCCGCCTCCCCGACACCAACGCCGGCTTCTACGCCATCCGCCTCGGCCACCTCCGCGCCGACCTGGCCACCCTGCGCGCCGACAACGCCAAGGGCGAGCTCTACCTGACCGACCTGGTCGCGCGCGCCGCCGGCCGCGGCGGCGCCGCCGCCCTCGACGCCCCGTTCGAGGAGGTCTCGGGCATCAACGACCGCGTCGACCTGGCCGCGGTCGACGCCGTGGCCCGCCGCCGCATCCACGAGGAGCTGATGCGCGCCGGCGTCACCTTCGCCGCGCCCGCCACCACCTTCGTCGACGCCGACATCCCCATCGGCCGCGACGCCTGGATCGGTCCGGGGGTCGTGCTGCGCGGCAAGACCTCGATCGGCGAGCGCGCGCGCGTCGACGCCGGCTGCGTGCTCACCGACGTCGCGGTGGCGGCCGACGCCTACCTCAAGCCCTACACCGTGGCCACCGAGGCGGTGATCGGGGCGCGGGCCGAGACCGGGCCGTTCACCCACCTGCGCCCGCGGTCGCGCCTCGACGAGGACGCCCGGGTCGGCAACTTCGTCGAGACCAAGAAGGCGCACATCATGGCCGGCGCCAAGGCCAACCACCTCGCGTACCTCGGCGCCGTGTCGGTGGGCGCCCGCGCCAACGTCGGCGCCGGCACCATCACCTGCAACTACGACGGCTTCGCCAAGCACCACACCACGATCGAGGCCGGCGCCTTCATCGGCAGCGACTCGCAGCTCGTGGCGCCGGTGACGATCGGGCGCGACGCCTACGTCGGCTCGGGCACCACCGTCACCAAGGACGTGCCGCGGGGCGCGCTGGCGCTGTCGCGGGTCAAGCAGGTCAACGTCGAGGGCTGGGCCGATCGCTACCGCGAGGCCCAGTCGCGGCGCAAGAAGGACGGCGGCGGGCGCGCCGAGTGAGCCGTGATCCCGTGACGCGGGGCGGGCCCGGCGCGCGCCTCGCCGCCGCGCTGCTCGCGCTGCCGCTCGCGGGCTGTGGCAAGGGTGACGCCGGGGCCGCGCCGCCGCCTTCGCTGGCGCCGCCCGCGCGCCCTGTCGACGGGGCCGGCGGGGCCGGCGGCGCTGGCGGGGTCAGCGATGCCGGGGCCGGCGCCGCCGTCCCCGGGTGGCCCGAGCTGCGCGGCCTCGTGCTGGCCCGCCCGGCCTGGCTGGTGGAGCTCGAGCCGGTGGTGCCGCGGCCGGAGCTGGTCGCGCACGCCCCGGTGGTGGTCGGCGATCGCGTGCTCGTCGCCGGCTCGCGCGTCGATCACCGCGGCCTCGACCTGGCGAGCGGCGCCGAGGCGTGGCGCCGACCCGGCGGCGCGGCGCTGGCGCGGCCGCTGGCGCTCGGTCGCGGCGACGTCGTGCTGCTGCGCGAGTGCGACGGCGGCGTGGCGGCGCCGACCGACCACGCCGTCCTCGCCTGCTTCGACCGGATCGATCCGGCCGCGATCGCCGTCCGCAGCGGCGGTCGCCTCCACGCCCCGGCGGGCGAGGCCGGCGCCTGCGTCGCCGGCGGTGGCGCCTGGTCGCTGGCCGGCGACGATCCGGCGGCGCTCGTGCTCGGCCGCAACACCTGTCGCTTCGTGGTCGACCTCGGCGACGGGCTGGCCCGCCGGGTCGCCGATCTCGCGCCGCCGCCGGAGCCGGCCGAGGACGTGGTCGGCCACGACGGCGACGCGCCGTGGCGCCAGGTGGTGGGCGGCGGCCGCAGCGAGGTGGTGCGCGGCGCGGGCGCGGGGCCGCGGCTGCCGGGGCTCACCGTCCTGGCCGCCGCCCGGGTCGCCGGGCGCGACGCCGGCGCCGTGGTGGTGCGGGCCGACAGCTCGCTCGCCCGGGACTTCCTGGCCGGGTACGTCGGCGCGGCGGTGACGTGGGTGTGGCCGCTGCCGCCGCCGCCCGACGGCGCCCGCGCCGGCCCGGTCGGGCTGACCGCCGACGATCGGGGCGTCACGATCTTCTTCGACGCCCACCGTGTCGCCCGGTTCACGGCGCCGTGGGCGGCTCCCACACGCGACCGCTGAGGCGGCGCGCTGTGGGATTCCGCGACAGGCGACGCTGGCCGCAAGCGCGCGAGATCAGCGGCCGGACGCCGGCGCGCGGTCGGCACGGCCCCTGCTCAGGTGCCCGGACATGCGCACCACCATCGCTTCGCTCGTCACCGCCGCCGTGCTGGGGACCTCGCTCGCCGGCTGCATCCAGGACAACGAGGGACCGCACGCCGTGGCGCGGGTGCTGCCGCGCGCCGAGGACGTCCGCATCAAGCTGCCCGACACCGCGGCCGCCGGCGCGTTCGCCGTCGGCGACGTCGCGACCTGGTACGTGGCCACCCGCGACGTCACCCGCACGCTCAACGGCGGCACCGCGTTCGTGCTGGTCCTCATCCACACGATCGTGCTGTTCCCGCCGACCACGGTCGACGGCGACACCGCGACCTGGGGCCCGCACTCGGATCCGCTCGATCCCGCCGAGTGGCGGCTCACCGTCACCGCGCAGGGCGACGGCAGCTACGACTGGGCCCTCGACGGCAGGAGCAAGCTCGCGGCGGGCACGGCCTTCGAGACCATCATCGCCGGCAACGCCGCCCCCGGCGGCACCGGCGACTTCGTCCTCGACTTCGACGCCGCCGAGCGCGTGAACCCCATCGACAACCACGGCCGCGGGCTGGTCACCGTCGCCTACGACCTGGGGGCCCGCCGCCTCGCGATGGGCATCGACACCGTCGAGGATCTCGCGGGGACGCCGACCGACGTCCACTTCGACTACGCGTACGCCGAGGGCAGCGATCGCTCCGGCGACATGGTCTTCACGATCCTCGCCGACAGCGCCGACCCCGGGCCCGAGCGCGAGGAGGCCACGCTGCGCTCGCGCTGGCTCGCCACCGGCGCCGGCCGCGCCGACGTCCGCCTGCGCGACGGCGACCTCGAGGTCGAGGTCACCGCCTCCGAGTGCTGGAACACGATGTTCCGCCGCGTCTTCTACACCGACAGCGCGAGCTGGCTGCCGACCGAGGGCGACGCCGCCGACTGCGCCTTCGCCGACGCCGACCTGCCCTGACGCGGGGGGCGCGGTGGGCGCGGTGGGCGCGGCTATCTTCGGCTTTCACACCGGGGGAGGGAGCCTTGACGCCCCGCGGCGGTGCGGGGTACGAACGCGGCGTACCTCCGTACTCAAACAAGGATACCGAGATGGCCGAGCTCCCCAAGGACGCAACCCAACTCTTCGACGACCTCGTGCCCCAGGGCCTCAAGGCCCACCCCGACAAGGCCCGCGAGGTCAACGCGATCTACGCGTTCAAGATCAGCGGCGAGGGCGGCGGCGACTGGACCTGCGATCTCACCGCCGACCCGCCCTCGTGCGTGCGCGGTGACACCGGCAACGCCCAGTGCACCATCGAGGTCTCCCACGACGACTTCAAGGCCATGCTGGCCGACCCCAACGCCGGCATGCAGCTCTACTTCCAGGGCAAGCTGCGCGTCTCCGGCGACCCGATGCTGGCGATGAAGCTGCAGCAGTTCTTCGATCTCGCCCGTCCGGCCTGATCGCCGGACGCGGGGCCGCGGTACCCTCCGCGGCATGTCGGCCTTCCTCGACGGCATCCGCGTCCTCGACCTGTCGCGCCTCCTGCCGGGCCCGTTCCTGACCATGATCCTCGCCGACCTCGGCGCGGACGTGGTCAAGATCGAGGATCCGCGGGTCGGCGACTACATCCGCGCGTTCCCGCCGCAGAAGGCGGGGATGAGCGGGCGCTACCTCGCGGTCAACCGGGGCAAGCGCTCGCTCGCGCTCGACCTCAAGGACGGCAAGGCCCGCGACGCCTTCCTGCGCCTGGCGGCCCGCGCCGACGTCGTGGTCGAGAGCTTCCGCCCCGGCGTCATGGACAAGCTGGGCGTGGGGTGGAGCGCGCTGTCCGCGGTCAACCCCCGGCTGGTGCTGTGCTCGATCAGCGGCTATGGCCAGACCGGGCCCTACGTCCACCGCGCCGGCCACGACCTCAACTACATCGGCCTCGCCGGCGTGCTGGCGATGGGCGCCGAGCGGCGGGGCGCGCCGCCGGCCATGCCCGGGATCCAGATCGCCGACTTCGCCGGCGGTGGGCTGTGGGGCGCGACCGGCGTGCTGGCCGCGCTGTTCGGTCGCGAGCGCACCGGCCGGGGCGCGCACCTCGACATCTCGATGACCGAGGGCGCGATGGCGCTCCTGGCCGCCGAGCTCGGCAACCTCGACGCCGGCGCGCGCCCGACCCGCGGCAGCGAGGCCCTCAACGGCGCCATGGCCTGCTACGGCGTGTACCGCTGCGCCGACGATCGCTTCGTGTCGGTGGGCGCGCTCGAGCCCAAGTTCTGGATCGCGTTCAACCAGGCGCTCGGCCGCAAGCCCGACGTCAGCGAGCTGGTGGCGCCGCCCGAGCGCCAGGAGCAGCTCCGCGCCGAGCTCCAGGCCATCCTGATCACGCGCACCCGCGACGAGTGGGTGGCGGCCCTGGCCGAGCACGACTGCCTGCTCGAGCCGGTGCTCGAGCTCGACGAGCTCCCCGATCATCCCCTGCACCGGGCGCGCGAGGTGTTCGTGACCGTGGACGGCGGCGCCGCCGGGCCGCTGCGCCACGTGCGCACGCCGCTGGGGCCGCCGGCGCGGCCGACGCCCCCGCCCACGCTGGGCCAGCACGGCCGCGAGGTCCTGGCCGAGTACGGCTTCGACGCCGACGAGATCGCCGCGCTCGGGGCGAGCTAGCCAGCCCGGCCCGGGCCGAGCACGCCACGCCTGCCCGGGCCAGCCACCGACCGGGCGAAACGGGTAGAGTCGGACGACCATGATCGACCACGTCAGCGTCTACGTCGACGATCTCGCCGCCGCCAGGGCGTTCTACAGCCAGGCCCTGGCCCCGCTCGGCTACGCCGTGCTCATGGAGTTCCCCGGGGCGCTGGGCCTCGGCGTCGCGCCCAAGCCCGACCTGTGGGTGATCGCGGGCGGCGCCCGTCCGGGCGGCCAGCACGTCGCGCTGCGCGCCAGCGGCCGGGCCGCGGTGCGCGCCTTCCACCAGGCGGCGCTGGCCGCCGGCGGCAAGGACAACGGCCCGCCCGGCGTGCGCGCGCAGTACCACCCCAGCTACTTCGGCGCGTTCGTGCTCGATCCCAGCGGCAACAACCTCGAGGCCTGCTGCCACGAGCCCTACCTCGAGTAACCGGGGCGCCGCCGAGGCGACGCGCCGTCCTCAGGTCGCCGGGCCCGTCGGGCGCGGCGGGCTCGCCGGGCCCGCGCGATCGACCGCCGTCCGCAGCTCGTCGTAGGCGCGGACGAGGCCGGTCGCCACCGCGCCGAGGTCGGGGACGCTGCGCGCGCAGGCCAGGAGCCCGACGTCGAGGTGATCGCGGCAGCTCACGAGCGTGAAGTTGAGGGCCTGGCGCTCGAACAGGAGCGACACCGGGTACACCGCCTCGAGCGGCGCGCCGTCGAGATAGAGCTGCTGCCTGGGACCGGCGACGTTGGACACCACGACGTTCCACGGCAGCGGCGCGTAGCGAGCGAGGCCGGCGAGCTGCGCGGCCACCGCCGGCAGGGTGTAGACCAGGCTGAAGGCCGCGGCCGCCGCCGGCGACATCGCGCGCAGCATCTGCTTGCCGTCGCTGGCGGAGCGGGCGACCGCGGTCAGGCGCGCCCGGGGGTCGGCGAGGTCGGTGCCGAGCTTGCAGAGGATGCTCGACACCTGGTTGCCGGCCTCGGCGCCGGGGCCCGTGCCGCGCAGCGACACCGGGACCATCGCGACCAGCGGGCGTCCGGGCATGGCGTCGCGGCCGAGGAGGTGCTCGCGCAGCACCGCGCCGCACAGGGCGAGGGCGACGTCGTTGATCGTCGTGCCGGTGGCCGCGGCCAGGGCGCGCACGCCGTCGAGCGGGAGCCGCTGCCAGGCGACGCTGCGCTCGGCGCCGAGGCAGGCGTTGAGCACGCTGTCGGGCGCGGTGTAGGGCGTCGCGGTGCGCCCCGGATCGCGGTCGCGCGCGGTCGCGGCCAGGGCGCCGAGGCGGCGGGTGAGCTCGGCGGCGGTGCGCAGGTGCGTGGTCACGCCCGGGCGGGCGCGCGCGTCGCCGCCGTCGGTCGTCGGCCGCGGCGGCCGCCGCTCGGGCTCGACCGCCCACACCGGCGGCGTGGGATGATCGGGGTCGGCGCTGAGCGCGGCCTCGAGACGGCGGATCGCGCTGACCCCGTCGATGCAGGCGTGGTGGATCTTGTAGTACAGCGCGAAGCGGCCGCCGGCGAGGCCGTCGATGACGTGGCACTCCCACAGCGGGCCGGCGCGATCGAGGTGGCGGCCGTGCAGCCGCGACACCGCGGCCATGAGCTGCCGATCGTCGCCGGGCGGCGGCAGCTCGACGTGGCCGACCGGCGGGGTCAGGTCGCGGGCCCGCTCCCACTCGTGGCCGCGGCCGCGGCGGCGCAGGAGCAGGTCGAACGGGCTCGTCTGCACCGGCCGCGCGCGCAGGGCGTCGGGGTGCGGGCGCGCGCGCACCGGCGGGCCGAACACCAGCACCCCGCCGACGTGCATCGGCGTGGTCGGCGTCTCCAGCCGCAGGAAGAGCTGATCGAGGGCGCCCAGCCGCGTGCCCATCCCGGGGATTGTCGCACGGCCGGGCCGCCGCGGTTGGCGCCCGCGGCGCGACGACCGCCGCGACCTGACCGGTGGCCAAGATCACCCCGTGGGGTGACCGGCGCGCGATCAGCCCGGCCAGGTCGCGCGCAGGGCCTCGCTCTGCGCGGCGAGGCGGTCGAGCTCGGCGGCGAGCGTGGGCACGGCGGCGCCCTCGGCGGCGAGGCGGGCGAGGTCGGCGGCGAGCGCGCCGCCGGCGGGCTGGACGCGGGCGTAGAGCAGGAGCAGCGCGGCGGTGGCGTCGGCGCGGTCGCCGTCGGCGACGGTGCGCGCCACCCGGTGGGCCTCGGTCGCGCGCAGGGCGAGGCGGGTCTGGGCGACGGCGGCCGCGTGATCGGCGGCGGCCGGCGCGCGCGCCTCGCAGTGCTCGGTCAGCGGCGCCAGCGCGCGCGCGACCGTGGCCAGCGGCGTGTCGTCGGGCCAGCGGGTGGCGAGCGCCTCGCGTAGCCGCGCCGCCAGCTCCGGCCACGACGAGCCGCGGCAGGCCAGCGACAGCATGATGGCGTGGCCGCCGGCGCGCGGTCGCAGCTCGAGCCAGCCGCGCGTCCGACCGGTCGTCGGATCGATCGTGCGCATCGCCGCCGCCAGCCGCGGCAGCGCCACCCAGTGCGGCGGGTACTTGAAGCGCGCGACGTCCATCACCAGCACCAGGTCGCGGGCCGCGTGGTAGCCGCCCAGCGGCGAGAAGTGGCCGCTGCCGGTCTGGCCCAGGGCCGCCCGGTCGTAGGCGGCGACGATCACCGCGCCGGCGGCGGCGCTGGTGCGCGACACCGCCGCGCGCAGCTCGTCGTCCTCGGGGCCGGGGCGCACGACGGTGGCCTCGGCCCCGTTGCAGCGCGCCAGGCAGGCCAGGGTGTCGAGGTCGACGCCCTGCGCGCGCACCTGCTCGAGCGAGACGCAGCAGTCGAGCAGGTCCTCGCTGAACCACCGCCACGGCCCCTTCCACAGCCGGCCAGGATCGATGGCGAGCGCGTTGAGCGCGACCACCAGCGAGCCCAGCCCGCAGAACGCCGGGTCGGACTGGGTCTGGTACTGCTCGGCGAGCGCGAAGTAGCCGCCCAGGCCGCCGGCCGCCAGCGCCTCGGCGAACAGGCGCTGGCCCTCGGGGGAGCTGAAGGCGATGGTCTCGGGCGGCAGCGGCCGCCGGTAGAGCGTGTCCACGGACCGAGGCTACCCGAGGCGGTGAGGTCGGCCACGCGCCGTGCGCGCCGAGGTCACCTGGCCCGGCCGCGGCGGCGGCCATGGCCGCTCGAGCGGCCACCGGCGCGGTCGCCCTGCCGCGGTGCCACCCACCTGCAAGCTACCGGACCCCCGGCCTTCCTCGGCGTCGTCGGGCCGAGGCCGCGGGCCGGGCGCTGGCACGCGCGATGCGTTGGGACGAGTCGCGGTCGCTGGACCGCCTCACGCACCGACCTGCATCCTCACGGCCGGCGTCTCGGGGGCGCCGGTCGTTTTCTTTTCGGCGCGCGCGTTCGGGCCGTCGCGCCGGCGCCGGCGGCGTACCATCGACGCCGATGCGAGCTCACCCCGGGGCCCTCTTCCTGGCGATGGCGATGGCGACGGCGACGGCGTGCGGCGGCGGCGACGACGACGGCGGCGTCGATCCGACCGGCGACGGCGGGGTGGACGGCGGTGGTGGCGGCGACGGCCCGGGCGTGGACGCCGCGCCCACCGGGGGCTGCGGCACGACCCAGCCGACCGGCGTGCAGAACGGCACGATCCAGGTCGGCGGTGTCGACCGCACGTACGTCCTGTTCGTGCCGGCGGGCTACGATCCCCAGACCCCGACGCCGCTCGTCTTCGCCTGGCACGGTCGCACCGGCACCGCCGCCGGCGCCCGCGGCTACTTCGGCATCGAGGCGGCGGCGGCCGGCGCCGCGATCATCGTCTATCCCCAGGGGCTGCCGGTGTCCGCGGAGCCCAGCGACACCGGCTGGGAGCTGGCCGGCAACGGTCGCGACCTCGCCTTCTACGACGCGCTCGCCGAGCGCCTGCGCGCCACCTACTGCATCGGCTCGAGCTACAGCCTGGGCCACAGCTTCGGCGGCTACATGAGCAACGCCGTCGCCTGCCACCGCGGCGGCACCGGGCCCGGCCAGGTGCGGGCGATCGCGCCGGTCGCCGGCGGCGGGCCGTTCGGCGCGTGCCCGGGCGACCCGGTGGCGGCGGTGATCATCCACGGCATGACCGACGCCGTGGTGCCGTTCAGCCAGGGCGAGGGCTCGCGCGACGTGTGGCGGGCCGAGGCCGGCTGCGCCACGACCTCGACCGCGATCGATCCGGCGCCGTGCGTGGTCTACGACGGCTGCCCGGCGGGGCGCAGCGTCCGCTTCTGCGCTCACGGCGAGACCGCGTTCCAGGGCCACGGCTGGCCGGCGTGGGCCGCCGCCGCCGCGTGGCGGCTGTTTCAGGCCACGCCCTGATCGCGGGCGTCGCGGGCGTCGTCGGCGGCGCGGGCCTGGGCCCGGGCCTCGGCCTGCGCCCGCCGCGTGCCCATCGGCGCGATCAGGAAGCCGATCGCCGCCACCCCGGCCGCCAGCCAGGCCCACGCCGGCCCCAGATCGTGCTGGATGAGGAGGCCGGCGATGGGCGGCGCGGTGATCGCCGCCAGCGACGACAGCGACTGGGTGAGGCCGAGGATCACGCCCTGCTCGTCGCGGGCGGCGAGCTGGGTGACCAGGCTGGTGATGGTGGGGCGCACGACCGAGCCGCCGAAGGCCGACAGCACCGTCGACAGCGCCAGGAACGTGATGGTCTCGGTGAAGCCGAGCACGAGGTAGCCGGCGGCGAGGGTGACGAAGCCGGCGACCGCCAGCCCGTGCTCGCCGAGGCGGGCCACCAGCCGGCCCATGAGGCCGCCCTGGACGATCGCGCCGACCAGGCCGGCGCCGGCGAAGGTGAGGCCGATCTCGCGCGGCGTGAAGTAGCGCCCGTCCCACATCAGGTGGCGCTCGGCGAACAGCGCGAAGCCGCCGGTGAAGAGCGTGAACGCGAACATGTAGACGAAGAACTGCACCAGCAGCCCGCGCAGCGCCGGTCGCCGGAAGTACTCGACGTAGCGGCCCCAGTCGAGGACGCCCAGGCGGGGGCGCGCGCTGCCGTCGGCCGGCCGCGCCGCGGTCGGCGGATCGCGGGGCAGGAGGAACCAGGTGCCGAGGATCGACGTCGCCGACAGCCCGGCGGCGGCCCAGAACGGCGCCGCGTAGCCGTAGCCCGACAGCCACGCGGTCACCGCCGGCCCGGCCAGGAAGCCGAGCCCGAAGGCGATGCCGATGAGGCCGAAGGCGCGGGCCCGGCGCTCCGGCGGCGTGTGATCCGAGATGTAGGCCTGGGCCACCGCCAGGTTGCCGGCGGTCAGGCCGTCGAGGGCGCGGCCGACGAACACCATCCACAGGGTCTGGGCCTCGGCCAGCATGATGAAGCCGACGAGCGTGCCGACCTGGCTGACCAGCAGGATCGGGCGCCGGCCGTGGCGGTCCGACAGCCGGCCGAGGAACGGCCCGGCGACGAGCTGGCAGACGGCGTAGGTGGGGATGAGCAGCGACGCCACCAGCGGCGACGCGCCGAAGCTCTCCGAGTAGATCGCCAGCAGCGGGATGATGATCGTGAGCCCGAGGACGTCGACCAGGACGATCAAGAAGATCGGGAGCAGCGGCGAACGACGCATCGGGCGAGCTGCCGTGTATATCAGACCAGCTCCGGCTCGCGGCCGGTGAGGTCGATGCGCTGCCAGGCGCCGGAGCGGAAGCGCCACACCAGCGCGGCGGCCAGCGCCGCCAGGTAGCCGATGATGCAGAGCATGACCACCATGCTGCCGCCGTCGAGGACGAAGACCGCGACCATCGACACCGGCACGAAGCCGACCCAGGCCAGCACCAGGCGGGCGGCCAGGGTCCACGCCGTGTCGCCGGCGGCGCGCAGGGTCTCGGCGAAGGTGAGGGCGGCGGCATCGAAGAGCTGCCACGCCGCCGACAGGGTCAGCATGGGCGCGCCGATCAACACCAGGGCCTCGGCGGTGATGCCGGTCTCGGGATCGGGCTTGGCGAACAGGCCCATCACCTGCTCGGGCACGAGCGCGTAGATCGCCCCGACCGCCAGCATCCAGCCGGCGGTCACCATCAGGGTCAGGCGCACGATCGGCCACACCCGGGCGTGGGCGCCGGCGCCGATGGTCTGGCCGGCGAGGATGGCGCCGGCGGTGGTCACGCCGAACGCGGGCATGAACGCGACCATGTTGACCTGCATGATCACGTTGAGCGCGCCGAGCGTGGTCTTGCCCAGCGAGGTCACGACCACGTTGAGGAAGAGCGCGAACGCGCCGAACTCCATGAACCAGTTGAAGCCGTTGGGCAGGCCGAAGCGCAGCACGCGCCCCAGCTCCCTCCAGGTCAGGCGGACGGTGCCGTCGCCGGGCGGCGCGCCGCCCCAGTCGCGGCGGAAGGCCAGCCACAGGAAGCCGAAGCCCAGCCACGACGCCAGCGCCGACGCCAGCGCCGCACCCTCGACCCCCAGCGCCGGCGCGCCGCCGTTGCCCTCGATGAGGAACCAGTTGCCGATGATGTTGGCGACCATCATCAGGACGCCGGCGATCATCTGCATGCGGGTGTTGCCGAGGCCGCCGTACCAGTTGCCGAGGGCCTCGGAACCGACCACCGCGCCGACGGCGAACAGGCGGATGAACATGTAGTCGCCCATGAGCGCCAGCACCGCCGGGTCGTGGGCGAAGACGCCGAGGATCGGGCGCAGGAACGGCAGCGCCGCCAGCGCCACGGCCGCCGCGGCCAGCGCGATCGTGAGCCCGTACCAGGCGTAGCGGCGGACCTCGCCGCCGCGGCCCTTGCCGACGAGCTGGGCGACGAAGCTCTGCACGATGAACACCGTGCCCATGGGCAGGATCATCGCGGCGAACGAGTTGATGCCGCCGGTGGTGGCGGCGGCCAGCGCGTCCTCGCCCAGGGGCGCGACCATGAGCGCGTCGGTGACGCTGATCACCGCCTGGGTCGAGCGGGCCAGCACCACCGGCCAGGCCAGCGCCAGCAGCACGCGCAGGTTGACGGTGGGCGCCGACACGGGGCGCGCACCCTACCCTCGGTCGGGGCCCCTGTCGACCGCGGGGGGGCGCAGGCGGATCCGGCGCGAGCTCGGTCAGGGCGCGGGACCGCGCGGCGGGCAGTCGTCGCTGGGCCCCACGGTCTCGATCACGGCGAGCCAGGCGAAGGACGCGCGGGCGAAGTCGGTGGACACGCCGGCGCTGCCGGGGCTGCAGCTCGTCGCGGCCGTGGCGGTGTACGCGGTCGGGGTGTCGTCGAGGAGCCGGGCGCGGGCGACGGTCATCATGGGGGGCGGCACCAGCAGGATGTTGGCGGCGAAGCGCTCGCCCTCCTCCATCGAGGTCGCGGTCATCGTGGCCTCGGCCACGGCCATGTCGCCGGAGGGGGCCACGGCCTCGAGCAGGACGGAGGCCTCGAGCTGGCCGGGCTTGCGCATGACCACCCCGGCGCAGGCTCCGACCCCGCCGGCCACGCTGGAGGCGGCGATGGCGGCGACGGCGTTGCGCGTCGGCTCCGGGCCGCCGTTCATGCCGGTGGTGGGCAGGGTGAGCAACACGCCGCTGGTCGCCACCCAGCCCGCGCCGCGCTCGAGGCCGTCGACGGTGATCCGGGCGCGGCCGGCGTGCGACGCGTCCTGGATGAGCGAGCCGCCCTGCACCCGCCAGGCGCCGCCGTCCCGGGCGTAGCGGCCGAGGACCTGCTCCTCGTCGCCGCCGAAGCCGTCGAACCAGCGCCAGCAGTGGCGCTCGGTCAGCGACGGGTCGCAGTCGTCGCCGACGCCGTCGCCGTCGACGTCGGCGTGAGGGGTCCCGGGCACCGCCGCGGGCACGTGCGGACACGGGTCGCAGGCGTCGCCGCCGTTGGTGGCCGCGTCGCCGTCCTCGTCGGCCTGGTCTCGGTTGGCGACCGTGGGGCAGTTGTCGATGGCGTCGGGCACGCCGTCGCCGTCCAGATCGCCGGCGGAGGCGTCGACGCCACCGCCGCCGTCGTCGCGCGCCGGGGGCTCGAGGCCGAGGAGCTGGTTGCAGCCGCTCCCGGCGAGGAGCGCGCTCGCGGCGATCGACAGGACGGCGCGCGCTCGCACCCGGCGAGGGTACCAGCGGTCGGGTGTGGCCACCACGGCGGTGACGTGAGCCACGCGGAGCGAACGGTGGCCGGCGTGCCGGGCGGGTTCGTCCGGGAGGGGGGCGGTGCTCGAGGAGCCGCAGGGCGCGACGTCCTCGGTCGTGCCGCTTCCGGCGACCGCGACGTAACCGGTGGGGCGCGTCAGGCGTACGCCGCACATGTCGACTCGCGCTCGCGCCAGCCGCGCTGCCCCTCGCGCCTTCGCCCTCGCGCTCGCCCTCTCGATCGTCGGCTGTGGCGGCGCGGCGCCACCTCGCAGCGCCGGCAGCGGCGGCGGCGGTGACGACCACACCCCGGGCGAGGACTTCGGTCCGCTCGAGGTCGGGGCCGACTGGGCGTCGTACGTGAAGATGAACACCGCGCCGGTGCGCTCCGCGCCCCACGGCCGTCGGCTCGTCGACACCTACGTCAACACGGCGGGGGCCGCCGCGTACCTCGACGACACCGTCGAGATCCCGGTGGGGACGATCGTGGTGAAGACCACGTGGGAGGCCGACGGGGCGCCCGGCCCGATCTTCGTGATGGAGAAGCGAGCGCCCGGGTTCGATCGCGAGCGCGGCGACTGGTACTTCGCGATCCACTGGGCGGATCCGCCGGCGGCGTGGCGGCAGCGGCAGGGCGGCCCGATCTACTGGCGCACGCCGTCGCCGCGCGTCGACTACTGCTTCGACTGCCACGACGCCTACGATCGCGGCCTCGGCGGCGTGCCGGCCGAGCAGCGCATCCCCGCGCTGCCCTGACCTGGCGCGGCGCGCGCCGACAGCGGGCGCCGCGCGCGGTTGCAGCCGCGCGTGGCTTTTTCGCGCGCGGGATGCTTGCACGTTTTCTGGAACCTGCGCGCGGGGCCGATGTCAATCCCCCCGAGCGACGACGACGAGCCAGCCGGCTCCGACGTCGCCCGGCGCCTGGGCGCGGCCTTCCGGTCGTGCCGACGGCGGCGCCCGGAACGCCCTCGTCGGAGGACGCCATGTCCACAGGTCTGCCCACCTCTCCCACCTTCGTCCCCGCCACCTCGAGCCCGGCGCCCACCGCGCCCGCCGCCGCCACCGCGTCGACGCCGGCGCCGGCGGTCGAGGTCGTCCCCCAGCTCGGCACCTCGGTGGTGTCGATCGATCACCTCGGCGTGGGCGCCGCCCGCGCCGGCCGCGGCCGCCGCTGCCTGAGCGTGGGCGCCGCGCTCCTCGCCGGCTCGGTGCTCACGTTCGGCGCCGGCGTGATCTCCGCCCAGCGCGACGCCGCCGCCCGCGAGGCGTGGGTCGCGAAGGGCCACCCGGCGTGGGCGTTCCGCCCCGCCGGCCACTCCGGGCTCGCCGACCTGGCCGCCCTGGGCGGCGCCCTCGCCGGCCTCGGCCTGGTCGCCACCGGGCTGCTCCGTCGCCGCGAGCAGGCTCGCACCGCGCTGCGCGCCGGCGAGCAGGACGGCGTCGACATCCCGCTCGCGGGCGTCCACGACGTCACCCTGGTCGCCAGCGACGGCGCCGGCGGCTTCCGCGCCAACCTCCTCGGTCTCACCGGCGAGGTCCGCCGCGCCGGCAGCGTGGCGTCGATCGAGGCGCTGGTCGCCGCCGGCCACACCAGCGTGCCGCTCGCCCTCGACACCCACGTCAAGGGCACCCTGGGCCGGGCCACCTTCCACGTCCGCGGCATCGAGCGCCCGGCGCGCACCGCGGCGCCGGCGCCGATGGTCGCCGATCGCCAGGTGCTGTCGTTCGTCGCCGCCTCGGCGATCGTCCACCTCGGCCTGCTGGCCGTGCTCCAGGCGGTCCCCCCCGATCAGTCGACCGCGTCGACCGACCTCGCCGCCAGCGAGGACACGAGCGTCATGGCGCGCCTCAACAGCTTCGAGGATCCGCCCCCGGTGGCGACCGAGGCCGGCGACGATCAGGGCGACCACGGCGGCTCGGCCAGCGAGCAGGTCGCGATGTCGCTCGAGGACGGCACCCTCGGCACCGATCGGCCCAACCCGACCCCGGCCAAGCTGAAGGTCACCAACCGCGGCGTCGATCCCCAGCTCGCCCGCCAGATGGCGATCGAGGCCGCGTCCACCGCCGGCGTGCTGTCGGCGATGAACAGCCCGATCCGCGTCTACCAGGGCGGCGACATCGCCTCGGGCTTCGACGACATCGACATCACCGGCGGCATCATCGACGGCGGCGGCCACGGCGCGCCCGCCGGCTCGTTCGGGTGGGGCGTGCGCGGGCAGGGCCTCGGCTGCGGCACCCCCGACGGCAAGAACTGCGAGGGCGTGCGCGCCGGCCCCTTCGCGACCATCGGCTGGGAGGGCCGCGACTTCGGCGGGCCGTTCAGCCAGCGGCCGGGCACGCCCGGTGGCCCCCGCCGCCACGTCGCCGCCGTGCCGCCGGTGAAGCTGGGCCCGCCGGTCGCCTGCACCCAGGACAGCCCCTGCCTCGACAAGGAGATCATCCGCCGCTACGTGAAGCGCAACCTCGCCAAGATCACCTACTGCTACGAGAAGGAGCTCCTCGCCACCCCCGGCCTCGAGGGCACCGTGACCGTGAACTTCACCCTCAGCGGCAACGGCCGGGTGATGGAGTCGAACGCGAGCGGCGTGAGCCCGGCGGTGTCGTCGTGCATCGCCGGGGTGGTGTCGACCATCCGCTTCCCGAAGGTCGGCGACGACGGCATCTACCCCATCAAGTACCCGTTCCAGCTCCGCCCGTCCGGCCGCTAGCCCGGCAGGGCGGAGGCGCCGCCGCGCCTCGTCTCGGCTCCCGACCCGCGGTCCCCCGGCCGCGGGTTCGTGCCGTCCGGACGATCAGGCCGCGGCCAGCGGCCAGGTCGCGCCGGCGACGCGCAGGGCGAGCGTGCCGTCGACCTCCTCGACGCGCTCGAGCGCGACCTGCTGGGCGGCCGAGGTGAAGCGGGCGCGCAGCCTGCCGCCGCGCACCCGGCAGCGCAGGCCGTCGTCGTCGCCGACGCCGAGCGTGGCGGGATCGAGCCGCTCGGTCGCGCCGTCGTCGAGCGACAGCTCGAGGTCGTCGCCGCGCCAGCGGGCCGCGGTCACCCGCAGGTGGGCGTCGGCGACGTCGATGTAGGCGTAGCGGACGTCGTCGAGGCGGACGATGTCGCGGCCGTCGGCGCGGACGTCGAGCCAGCGCAGCAGCGCCTGGCGCAGGCGCGGGTGCGCGACCTCCTGACCCTCGTGCCACAGCCGGCCCGCCGCGTCGAGGGCCAGGCCGATCGTGCGGAAGCGCTCGAGCTGCGCGGCGGTGAAGGGCGGCCCGTCGCCGTCGTCGCGGGATCCGGCCGCCGTCACGGGCTCACGAGGGCGCGGACACGCGCAGGCGCGCCAGGCGATCCTTGGCGCGCAGCTTCTGCTTCTTGAGCTGGGCGTACTCGACCTGCTCGGCCGAGGTCAGGGAGCGGCGGGTCTCCAGGATCCGTAGCCGCTCGTCGAGGCGGCGATGTTCTTCGATGAGGGCGGCGACCATCTCGTCACGAGCGTCAGCGGCGATTGCCTTCACGAAGTCCTCCGGCCGGTCCGACGGCCTCCCTCCACGCTAGCGAACGGACGATCCCGGCGCAACCTGGACGGCGTGGCCGGACCGTGAAATCGCCGTCACGGTCCGCGCCGGCGGAGGGCGCCGGGGACGCCGTCGGGGTACTTCACCTCGGCCTCCGACGGGCGCAGGTAGGCCGGCGCGCCGTGGGCGAGGCCGTCGGCGCGGTCGCCGCCGGCCGCCACCACCGCCACCCCTACCGCCGGCGGCGTCAGGGGGCGGGCGAGGCGGGTCACCGCCGGTGGCAGGGCGGCCAGGGCGTCGGCGTGGGCGAGGAGCGCGTCGCCGGCGATCGCCACGCCGCCGCCGTCCGCGTCGCCGCCCGCCGGCACCGCCGCGATCGCGGCCGCCAGCTCGCCGGGAGGCATCACGCGCTCGGGCGCCACCGCCCGCGGCACGCCGCCGGCGTCGGTCCGGTAGAACCCGGCGTACAGCTCGCCGCGACGGGCGTCGAGCACCGGCACCCGCAGCGCGCCGGCGGTGGCGTCCATCGCCCAGGCCAGCGCGCCCAGCGACGACACCAGCCACAGCGGCTTGCTGGCGGCGAAGGCCAGGCCCTTGGCCGTGGCCAGGCCGATGCGCAGGCCGGTGAACGAGCCGGGGCCGGCGCCGACGGCGAGGGCGTCGAGGTCGGCCAGGGCCACGCCGGCCCGGGTCACGACCTCGACCACCAGCGGCATCAGCCGCTCGCTGTGGCTGCCGGTCTCGGCGTCCCCGGCGGCCAGCACCTCGGGCGCGGCGCCGGGCGCGAGCCGCACCACCGCCACGCTGGCGGTGAGCGTCGCGGTGTCGAGGGCGAGCAGGGTGGCGCGGGTCACGAGAACACGTAGCGGGCGAGGTCGTTGCGGAGGGCGACCAGCGTGAGCAGGACGATGAACGCCAGCCCCGCCATCTGCACGCGCTCGCGGCTGCGCGTCGACAGCGGCTTGCGCCGCGCCGCCTCGATCGCGAACACCAGCAGGTGGCCGCCGTCGAGCACCGGCACCGGCAGCAGGTTGATGAGGCCGAGGTTGACGCTGATGAGCGCGAGCAGGAGGAGGAAGGTGTCCCAGCCCTGCTCGCCCGAGACCGACGCGATCCGGTACATCGTGAGCGGGCCGCCCAGGCTCTCGCTGGGCGAGTCGCCGCCCAGCATCCGCACGAAGCCGCCGACCATGAGCGCGATGGTCTCGCCGGTGCGCTCGACCGCCTTCGACACCGCGTAGCCGAAGCGGCCCTCGATCGGGATCAGCTTGCCCTGGCCGCGCTCGACGTCGTTGCGGGCGCCGAACACCAGGCGTTCGACGGTGTGGCCGTACTGGTCGAGCTCCTTGCGCCAGACCTGGGTGACCGGGACGTCCTTGTGCTCGCGGATCGAGTCGCCGTCGGCGCGGCGCCAGGTCAGCTTCCAGGTCCGCTCGGGCGCCGACAGCAGGCGCTGGTCGAGCACCGACCAGTGCTTGACCGGCTGGCCGTCGAGCGCGGTGATGAGATCGCCGGGGCGGAGGCCGGCGAGGTCGGCGGGGGTGCCGGGATCGACGTGGGCGACGAACATCTCGGCGTTCTCGATGCCGGAGTAGGTCGTCTGCTTGAGGTGGTCCTGGGTGCGCGGCATCAGGCGCGCGATGCCGGGCTCGAGCAGCCGGATCTGGGGCACGCCGGGGATGGCCTCGCCCCGGAAGTAGACGATGTCCGACTGGCGGGCGACCCGGCCGAGGCGGGCGATGTCGCTCCAGTTGGTCACCGGACGGCCGTCGACGCTGATGATGAGGTCGCCGGTCTGCAGGCGGGCCTGGCCGGCCGGCGAGCCGGCGTCGATCACGCCGACGGTGGGCAGGAACGGGGCGCGGGTGATGCCGATGCGGCCCTGGACGTCGGAGGTGCCGTCGCGCCGCCGCACCACCTCCTCGAGCGGCACGACGTACTTCTCGAAGACCTTGCGCCCGCGCTGCAGCTTGAGGTGGACCTCCTTGCCGCCGCGGCGGCGGATCGCGCGCTCCAGCTCCTCCCAGTAGCGGACGCCCTGGCCGTCGATCGCGAGCACGGCGTCGCCGGCCTCGATGCCGGCGCGCGCCGCCGGCGAGTCCTCGTAGACGTCGCCGACCACCGCCGCCGGCAGCTCGGTGTGGCCGGCGAAGAAGACGAAGTAGATGACGATGGGCAGGAGCAGGTTGGCGGCCGGGCCGGCGAAGATCACCAGCACCCGCTGCCACAGCGGGCGGGTGGCGAAGGACCGGCCGCGGTCGCGGGGGTCGATGTCGTCGCCCTCGACGCCGAGGATGCGGACGTAGCCGCCGAGCGGGAAGATGCCGACCTGGTACTCGGTCTCGCGGGCCTTGACCCGGAACAGGGGGCGGCCGTAGCCGATGGAGAAGCGCAGGACCTTGACGTCGAGCAGCTTGGCCGCGACGAAGTGGCCGAGCTCGTGGATGAGGACGAGCACGCCCACGAGGAGGAGGAAGTAGACGATCGACATGGCCGCGCGGCGGGCGCCGTCCGGGATCACCCGGCCGGCGCACGAGGTCCTTGGGGGGCGCGTACCACGTCTGCTACCCTCCATCAACGTGGCGCTGAAGTCGACCTACGCGTCGGAGGAGAAGGGGGCCGAGATCGAGGAGGCCCTCGACGTCCTCGACAAGCTGGTCGACCGCGTGAAGGTGCTCTACGAGCAGTACTTCATGGGCATCCAGAAGCAGGCGCCGGCCCACCTCCACAACGACGCCGAGCGGCGCATCCGGGACCTCGCCCAGATGAACATCCGCAACACGGCGCTGCGCTACCGCCTGGCGACGATCCAGCAGAAGTACGGGGCCTACAACACGTACTGGAAGCGCACGCTGCGCGAGATCGAGGCCGGGCGGTACATCCGCAACCTGCAGAAGGTGCGGCGCCAGGCCCAGCTCACCGGCGAGGAGATCCCCGAGGAGATCCTGGCCAAGATGCCCAAGCGCATGCGGGAGGCCGTCGTCCGCGATCGGGCGCAGGCGCTGGCCAAGGCCGCGCGCGAGGGCATGCTCCCCGACGGCGCCGGCTTCGACGACGACCTGGGCGTCCCCGACGACACCCAGCCCGAGCTGCGCTTCCCGGCGGTGCGCGAGGCCCTGGCGCCGGGCGGCGCCCACCGCCTCGACGACGGGCTCGGCGACGGCCCCGGCGACATCGCCGACATGCTGACCGCGCTCGCCGACGAGGCGCTGGCCGCGGTCGAGAGCCGGAGCCCTGCGCCGGCGGCGCCGCGGTCCGTGGGGCCGACGCGGCCCGCAGGCAAGCCCGGCGCCGCCGCCCGGCGGGCGCCCGCCTCCGACACGATCCCCTCGCCGCCGCCGGAGCTGGAGCCGGACGTGGCGCCCGCGGCCGCTCCCCGCGCGACGCCGCCGGCGGTCGCCGATCGCGCCGGCG
>CAADGB010000212.1 GCA_900696455.1 uncultured delta proteobacterium | reverse complement strand
CGGGCTCGGTCGGCGGCGCCGCGAGCGGCTCGGTGGGCGGCTCGGCGCCTCGCCTCGACGGGGCCGCCGGGGCCGCGGCCTCGGGTGACGTGTCCGGCGTCGCCGGCGGTGGCGTGGCCGGTCAGGCCGCGTCGGGCGACCTGAGCGGCGCCCGCCCGGGCGTCCCCGACGGCTCGGCCGAGATGGCGCAGGGCCAGCGCGCCGCCCGCGACGCCTCCGGGCTGTCCGACGCCGAGGCGGCGCGCAGCCGCGCCGAGTCGCGCGCCAGCGGCGCCCAGTCCAGCGCCGAGGGCCAGGTCCGCGGCGCCACCGACGTCGAGGGCCACGCGCGCGCCCAGGCGGCGCCGGTCGAGGGCGGCGTGAGCGAGGCCGAGGCCAAGCTGCGCAGCCAGCAGCGCGAGGTCCAGCAGTTCGACTCGGTGGGCGAGGTCTACGATCCGCGGGCCACCGTCGACGCCAAGATCAGCTCGGTGGAGGCGGCGCCCGAGACCGCCACCGCGGCCGCCAAGGACGAGGCCATCGAGCGCACCCGCGGCGTGCGGGACGCCGAGGGCGCCGCCCGGCGCGCGCGCCAGGACGGCATGGACACCGCCGGGAAGGACGACTTCTACGACGCGCGGGCGACCGTGGACGTCGGCGACGGCGGCGTCAGCGGCAGCGTGGACGGCAAGGTCAAGAAGCCCTGACGTCCTGACGTCCTGACGTCCTGACGTCCTGACGTCCTGACGTCCTGACGTCCTGACGTCCTGACGTCCTGACGTCCTGACGTCCTGACGTCCTGACCTGGGGGGGGGCCGCGTTGCTCCGGCCATTGCCGGCCGATTCCACCCGGCCGGGCGCGAATCCGGACGCCGCCCTCGGGCCTCACCGGCAAGCGGTGAGCGGCGACTCCGGCGGTGTGGATGGATCCGCGGACAGCCGTGTTTTTCCGCCGGATTCCTCATGCGATCGGTGGCCCATCGCGTTGACCTCGGCGCGGCCCCGTCCGTAGGATTGGGCCGCGTTCGGACACCTCCGGCGCGAAAGGATCAAGCGGTGGACGAGGAAGCGCTGATCGTCTGGCAGGACGTGCTCGATCAGATCATGGCGGGCCGCCCCGGCGATCTGACCTGCCCGCACTGTCAGACCCGGCCCATGGTCGTCGACGAGCGGCCCGACGGCACCACCCGCGTCTCCTGCAGCAAGTGCGGCAAGTACATCGAGGGTCGTTTCCAGCCCTGACCGCGCCGCGCTCGTCCGTCTCGGCTTCGTTTCTGTCCTGTTCGTTCCACATCCCTGGCCACTGTCCGGCTACGCGTTCGGGGGAGCGCCACCGGTGAACCACTTGTCCCATCGCACCATTCACGCGTCACAGGCGAGCGCCACGTCGCTCTGTCGTCGAGTCAACTCGACAGCGGAGACCTGCTGATGGCCGACCGACCGTTCCTCGGCAAGGGCTGGCGCTTCCCGGTGGCGATCAACCTCACCGGCGGCCTGTCCTCGTCGCAGCACGAGGAGAGCGTCCGCGAGTCGATCTTCATCATCCTGGGCACCGCCCCGGGCGAGCGGGTGCAGCGGCCCAAGTTCGGCTGCCGCATCCACGACCTGATGTTCGATCCGAACAACGCGATCACCGCTGGCCGCGCCGAGTTCTACTGCGAGGAGTCGCTCTACAAGTTCGAGCCGCGGATCCGCGACCTCACGGTCAAGGCCGAGCCGTCGCGCACCGAGCCCAACCGGCTCGACATCCGCATCACCTACAAGATCATCGGCGAGACCACCAAGCGCAACCTGGTCTACCCGTTCTATCTGCGCAGCCCCGACGAGGCGGCCACATGATCCCTTCTCCCAAGCTCGACGACCGTACGTACCAGGACATCGTGGACGAGGCGGTCAGCCTCATCCCGCGCTACGCGCCGGAGTGGACCAACCACAACCCGTCGGACCCGGGCATCACGCTGCTCGAGCTGGCGGCGTGGATGACCGACCTGCTCATCTTCCGGCTCAACCAGGTCCCCGAGAAGAACTACGTCGCCTTCCTCAACCTGCTCGGCATCAAGCTGCGGGCGCCGCGGGCGGCCAAGGCCCTGCTCCAGTTCAAGCTGGTCGACGGCACCGCCAAGCAGCGCGTCCCCCACTCGACCCAGGTGTCGACACCGCAGGCCGGCGACGACTCGACGATCACCTTCGAGACCACCCGCGACCTGGTGGTCACCAGCGTCGCCCTCGACCGCGCCTTCAGCTACTTCAACGACACCTACTCCGACAACTCGCGCTACATCAACGTCCCGGCCGAGGGCGCGTTCGAGGTCTTCGGCGGCGCCCAGCGCGTCGACCGCTTCCTCTACCTGTCCGACGCCCGCTTCGCCGGCGTCGGCGACTCCTCGGTCCTGCGGGTCTTCCTCGGCTGCCCCGAGACCGGCACCCGCGACCTCGCCCGCATGCTGGAGTGGGAGTACTGGAACGGCGAGCGCTGGAAGGAGATGATCCAGGCGCCCATCGAGGTCGACCGCGGCGAGGTCGCGTTCTTCGGCCCGATGATGTTCATCCCCACCACGGTCCACGACATCGAGGGCCTGTGGCTGCGCGGCCGCCTGGCCGAGGTGCCGGGCGACCCGTCGGAGACCGAGATCGACACCGTGCGGACCCGGGTCGAGATCGCCGGCGAGGGCCTCTTGCCCGAGAAGGCGTTCGCCAACCTCGACAACGGCGCGTTCATCCCGCTGGACCTCGGCAAGAACACGTACCCGTTCGGCAAGGAGCCCAAGCCGGACTGCGTGCTCTACCTGGCCTGCGACGAGCTCCTGCAGACCGCCGACGCCTACGTCTCGATCGACTTCCAGCTCGCCGATCAGGCGATCTTCCCCCGCCCCAACCCCAGCGACCAGCTCGTGATGGCGTTCGAGTACTTCGACGGCAAGCGCTGGCGCTTCCTCGGTCGCTCCAGCCCGCGCGGCGGGCTGCCCGGCGCCGGCGACGAGCTCGGCTTCCACGACGAGACCCGGGCCATCACCCAGTCGGGCGTCGTCACCTTCCGCCGCCCCAAGGACATGGAGGTGGTCGAGGTCAACGGCGACACCAAGCGCTGGATCCGGGTGCGCATGGAGAAGGGCGACTTCGGCGTCGCCCCCGAGTACGCCCTCGACGGCGACAAGTGGGTGACCAAGGACGAGCGGCCGCTGCGGCCGCCGGCGCTGCGCTCGATCAGCCTCAAGTACCGCGAGGACTACCGGGACGTCCGCCACGCCCTGACCTTCAACGACTTCACGTACACCGACATCACCGAGGTCGCGAAGACCGAGTACACGATCTTCCAGCCCTTCAGCGCGCGCAGCGACGAGTCGCCGTCGCTCTACCTCGGCTTCACCGCCAAGCTGCCCAACGACCACATCGGCATCTACTTCCAGATGGACGAGGAGCTCGGCCTGGGCTCGCTGCCCAGCGACGAGGCCGAGGTCCTGACCCCGGAGCTGACCAAGTACGAGGGCGTCAAGAAGGCGGCGTGGGAGAACCAGCAGCGGGTGATCTGGGAGTACTGGCGGGGCAAGCAGTGGGAGCCGCTGTCGGTGACCGACGAGACCGTCGGCTTCACCGGCTCCGGCTTCGTCAGCTTCATCGCCCCCGACGACGCCGACAAGTGCCTCAAGTTCACCGAGGAGCGGTACTGGATCCGCGCCCGGCTCGAGATGGGCGGCGACGTCAAGTTCCCGCGCGTCCGCCGCGTCCTCACCAACGTGGTCGAGGCCTACCACCAGACCACGGTGAGCGACGAGATCCTGGGCAGCTCCGACGCCTCGCCGCTGCAGAGCTACCGGCTCCTGCACGGGCCGGTGCTCGAGGGCGAGGTCCTCGAGGTCCGCGAGAAGCAGCGGCCCAAGGACGCCGACATCGCCGACCTCGGGCCCGACGCGGTGCGCATGGTCGACGCCGAGGGCAAGGAGGCGCAGGAGTGCTGGGTGCGGTGGAAGCGGGTCGACAGCTTCTTCGAGTCGGGCCCGTTCTCGCGCCACTACACCCTCGACTACCTCACCGGCGCGATCGCCTTCGGCGACGGCCGCCGCGGCATGTACCCGCCGGAGGGCCGCAACAACATCATCGTCCGCACCTACCACGTCGGCGGTGGCGCGGCCGGCAACGTCAACCCCGGCACCGTGACCTCGCTGGTGCGCGCCCTGTCGTACATCGACTCGGTCACCAACCCGCTGCCGGCGGCCGGCGGCGCCGACCGCGAGAGCGTCGACGAGGCCAAGGCCCGGGCGCCGTACACGATCAAGAGCCGCGACCGCGCGGTCACCGCCGAGGACTTCGAGATGCTGGCCCTGCGCGCGTCGACCTCGCTGGCCCGCGCCAAGTGCGTGCCCGACCGCACCAACCGCGGCCAGGTCACGCTGGTCGTCATCCCCAAGGCCGAGACGCGCGGCGAGCGCATCGACGATCTGTCGCGGCGCCTGGTGCCGTCCAACGAGATCATGCGCTACGTCAAGCGCTACCTCGACGACCGGCGGCTGGTCGGCACCGTGGTCAACGTGGTGCGGCCCCGCTACAAGGACCTGTCGCTCAAGATCACGCTGCTGCGGCGGTCGATCGGCACCTCCGATCGCCTGCGCCGCGAGATCGAGCACAAGCTGCGCCGCTTCCTCCACCCCCTGGTCGGCGGCAAGGACGGCCGGGGCTGGGAGTTCGGGCGGCCGGTGCTCAAGAGCGACCTCGTCCACCACATCGAGGAGATCCCCGGCGTCGAGGGCGTCGACAGCCTCGAGCTACGCGACGAGCTGCGCGACGTCTCGGTCGAGCACGTCCGCATCGACGACGACGAGCTGCCCTTCCTCATCAACGTCCACATCGCGGAGAAGGTCCGCGACGACATCCGCTGATGGTGGCCGAGCTCGTCAACCGCAAGGTCGTCCGCGTGCCCGAGACCGTCGGGCAGCCGCTGGCCAAGGCTCGCATCCTCATGGAGGACGCCGGCCTGGGCCGGGTCGTGGTCCTGTTCCGCGAGGGCTACGAGGAGCCCAACACCGTCGTCGATCAGCGGCCGGCCCGCGGCCAGATGGTCTACGAGGACACCGAGGTCACGATCTGGGTGGCCCGGCGCGGCTACATGCAGCACCTGCCGGCGCTGTACCGACGCTCCGACGCCGTCGGCCACAACGTCGTCCGCGACATCTGCTTCATCTTCGAGCACGTCTTCGGGTCGATCGAGGAGAAGATCGACGGCAACCACCGCTACTACGACCCCCACACCGCGCCCGGCGAGTTCCTGACCTGGCTGGCGTCGTGGACCGCGTTCACGGTCGATCTCGACTGGCCGGAGCCGCGCAAGCGCGCCCTCATCAAGCGCGCGGTCGACCTCTACCGCATCCGCGGCACCAAGCGGGCGCTCGCGCTCTTCCTCAAGCTGTTCACCGGCTACGAGCCGGACATCGAGGAGAACGTGTGGCCGTTCAAGGGCTTCCGGGTCGAGACCGAGGCCCGGATCGGCATCGACTCGGTGATCCTGCCGCCGGTCAACCTCGCCCACTGCTACATCATCACGATCCCGGTGAAGTTCGAGGACGTGACCCCCGAGCTGGTCTTCCGCATCCACCAGATCGTCCAGCTCGAGAAGCCGGCCCACACCAACTACTACCTGCGGTTCCTCGAGGAGCAAGGCGACGTCGAGCTCCGCGAGTTCTTCGCCATCGGCATGCGCTCGGGCATCGGCATCGGAGCCGAGGTCGTGTCCGAGATCCCCGGAGAAGACTAGATCATGAGCGAGCAGAACGGATTCAAGCGCATCAACTTCTTCAAGGGGTTCCTCACCACCGAGAAGGACTGGAACGACGCCGAGAAGTACCACATCGACAAGCGCATGCTGCACAACCGGATGTTCCACTCCCCGGGAGTGGCGTTCGGTCACGGCGGCGATCTGCGCGTCGGCCCGCGCGCGCGCGGCGACCTGTCGGTCGAGATCCAGCCCGGCTACGCGATCGACGGCATGGGGCACGACATGCTCGTGTTCGACGCCCAGATCAAGAACATCAACCCCGAGGAGTTCCGGCTGCCGCAGACGATCTACATCGTCCTGCGCTTCTACGAGGAGATGAGCGACTTCATCGCCTACAAGGAGAACCTCGAGTACAAGGGCCACCGCCGGGTCCTCGAGAGCTACAAGATCGAGGTCTCGCAGACCGAGCCCGACATCTCGCGCGAGGTCGAGCTCGCCCGCATCTACCTGGAGAAGGGCGCCAACCGCATCCGCGACGCCCGCGACCCGGCCGATCCGCGCGCCAACGAGATCGACCTCCGCTTCGTGCCCCGCGCCGGCCGCGCCGGCTCGTTCATGCCGCCGGCCCAGCGCCTGCGCCTGCAGAACGTGCTGTGGCAGATCCGGCGGGCCTCGCTCGAGTACTGCCGCCGCGGCGTCCTGGCCTCGAACAACGTCGTCCAGTGCTGCAACACCGCGCTCATGCTCGACGCCTCGAACATGGTCGACATGCGCAACATCTTCGACATCTTCTACCTGCTCATCGAGAGCGAGGGCGAGATGGCGCTCGACGTCGACGCCCACCACCCGCAGATCGCGCAGAAGAAGGAGTTCTCCGAGTTCCGCCGCCACGTCGAGATCCTCCGCGGCCTGATCGCCGAGGGGAAGTTCAACATGGAGGCGTTCAACAACATGCTCGCCTTCCAGGCCAAGCTCAACGAGATCGCCACCGCGGCGGTCGCCGGCGAGAAGCTCCTGGTCGAGGTCAAGGAGGTGCCCAAGGACGAGGCGCCCAAGGCCGCCGACATCAAGGACTGGGAGGGGGTCAAGGTCATGCCCAACCCCAAGGAGTCGATGGACCTCGACGGCCTGACCTGGATGCTGGTCGACGAGATCAAGATCCTCGACAACGACTCCGAGTCCAAGCACGCCTTCAACATCAAGGAGGCGCGCGACAGCTACCGCTCGCGGCAGAAGCTCAAGTACCCGGACGGCACCGTGCTCGAGGGGGTCGGCCGCGCCCACGTCGGCGGCTTCGCCGAGTTCAAGATCCAGAACCTGACCGCCGGGCGCCCGGTGGTGCTCCTGCGCCGCATGGACTACGTCTACGGCGACTACGAGCTGGAGATGCAGGTCAACGGCAAGTCGATCGGCGTGGTGTCGTGCACGGGCACCGACCGCGTCCACCGCTGGCGCAACTGGCCGGCGATGATCCCGGCGGAGGTCGTCACCGACTCCACGCTCACGATCAAGCAGGTCGCGCTCACCGCCGGTCGCGACGTCAACATGTTCCACATCTGGGTGTACCAGCCCAAGTGACCCGCGCTGGCTCGGCGGGCCCGCGGCCCCTGGCGTCGTCGTACGTTGGGGGTCCCGCGGGCGTCGCGCGGTGCTAGGATCGGCCCTCCGCCATGTTCTTCAAGGCACTCGACCCGATCTTCAAGCCCTTCCGCGAGATCAGGAATCGCTGGGTAGGGACCAAGAGCAAGGTCAACCACGTCAAGGTCGACGCCAAGCGCGTCAAGGACGTCGGCGTCCGGAGCCAGCAGGCGGTCGGCGGCGTGGTGCAGCAGGGCCAGCAGTTCAGCCAGCAGGGCCAGCAGGCCGCGCAAGGAGCCCAAGGAATGCAGCAAGGAATGCCGCCCGGAGTCCCCGGCATGCCTGGCATGCCCGGAATGCCAGGTATGCCCGGCGCGCCCGGCGCCCCCGGCGCCCCCGCGGGGCCGATCAACCCCAAC
This sequence comes from uncultured delta proteobacterium, assembly GCA_900696455.1. Classification (GTDB taxonomy): domain Bacteria; phylum Myxococcota_A; class Polyangia; order Haliangiales; family Haliangiaceae; genus UBA2376. The sequence goes on along the minus strand of CAADGB010000212.1, from coordinate 1,790 downwards.
CCGCCGCTGGTCACCCGCGGCTTCTGGCCGTTCGCCAAGAAGTTCTGCTCGCAGTGCGACGAGCGGATGGACAAGCTCTGGTTCCAGTGCCCGCACTGCGCCCAGGCGGCGGCCGCCCAGCAGGCGGCGGCGGCGGCGGCGGCGGCCAAGCCGGCGCCCAAGACCATGGCCTTCATGATCAACCAGGGCGGCGGCCCCGCCACCCAGGGCGGCATGCAGGTCATCGGCTGGCTGGTGCCGCTGCAGGGGCCCCAGCGCGGCGAGCTGTTCACGCTGGGCTCGGCGACGACCATCGGCACCGACCCGGCGTCGTGCACGCTGGTGCTCCAGGACAAGTTCATGTCGTCCAAGCACGCGGAGATCAAGGTGGAGGCCGGGCTCTGGATCCTGAAGGATCTGGGCTCGACCAACGGCACCTACGTCAACGACAAGCGGGTCGACAAGCAGGAGCTCCTGGACAACGATCTGGTCAAGTTCGGCCAGGCCCTCTGCAAGTTCAAGAGCCTATGACTCGACGTCCGCTCCCCTTCGTCGCGCGCGCCCGGCTGGCGGTGGCCGGCCTCGGCCTCACCGCCCTCGCCCTGTCGTCGACCGTCCACGCCCAGACCGCCGAGTGGAAGGTCGTCGAGACCACGCCCGGCGAGCCCGACGCGAAGGTCAAGAACCCGCCGCCCAACATCAAGGTGCGGGTCATCGGCGAGACCGCGCCCAAGGACGAGGAGCGGAGCAAGTTCCGGCTCGAGGACACCGATCAGAAGAAGAAGATGAAGGGGGTCACGCCGACCGCGGTGATCCCGTTCCACAAGTCGACCGACTCGCTGGCCATCGTCGTGCTGGTCGAGGGCCACCAGTACTACTTCGGCACCGACAAGTACGTGCAGCCGCCGGCGCCGGTGGTCGACGACGGCTCGGCGCCGCCGCCGGCGGTGCGCATCATCGGCCCCAAGTACTCCAAGGGCGTCTACGACGTCATCTGCAACGCCCTCGACGCCCCGGGCGGCAAGGAGGGCGAGACCCCGACGACGATCTCGACCGCCGGCAACCCCAGCGGCTCCAAGGGCGCGCTCATCGTCTACAGCGTCGGCGCCGACGTCCGCTACCCGATGGGCCCGCTCAAGGACGTGACCTGCGACAAGCTCGGTCCCCAGGAGCTGCAGAAGGGCAAGGTCGAGCGCCAGCTCGCCGAGGGCCTGCGCGAGTCGCTGACCCAGCTCAAGAAGGCATCGGCGACCCGCAAGGTGCTGTTCGTCATCTCCGACGGCTTCGACGCCGGGTCGATCGACGACATCAAGAACATCCGCAAGCAGTACGACAGCGAGAAGATCGACATCTTCGCCTTCCACCTCGAGGGCGAGAGCGAGCTGATGGGCAAGGACGACTCGCAGAAGAACGCCTCGATCATGCGGGCGCTCGGCCAGGGCGGGGACGGCAGCTACTACAAGATCAAGGACGCCGCCGATCTCGCCAACAAGATCGCGGCCGCCGTCGCCACCATCAACAGCCGCTTCTACCTGATCTTCCCCGGCCAGGTCGTCGACGCCAAGACCAAGCTCAAGGCCGGCTTCGACTGGGACGGCAAGGAGCACGAGCTGGTCCTGCTCAAGGACGACGAGCCGTTCACCGAGAAGAACCAGGACGTGGTCCTGGTCCCGGTGTGGGGCCAGTCCAAGGGCGGCTCGCTGTGGTGGCTGTGGATCGTCATCCCCGGTGGCGTGATCCTGCTCATCGGCCTCGTCGCCATCCTCGCCCGCAAGAAGCCGCAGCCCCAGCCGATGCCGATGCCGATGCCG
>CAADGB010000211.1 GCA_900696455.1 uncultured delta proteobacterium | reverse complement strand
GGTCGGCGGCCACATCCGGAACAACGGTGAGCCCGGATGGATCGTCCTGGGCCGCGGGTTCGTGGCCGTCCTTCAGGCTGCCATCGTCTGGCGCGCTGCCCGCAAGGAGATGTGATCAATCCTGAGGGCCCCGGGCCCCGCGAGCCTCGGTGCGTGCGCGAGCCCGCACCGCCCCGGCGCTATAGTCGCGCCCATGCTCCGCGAGGTCGCCCACTTCGTCCGTCACGCCCCGGCCGCGCTTCGCCTCAAGCGCCAGCTCCCCCAGGCCGAGCTCTACGATCGGCTGTGCGGCGCGGGCGAGGACGCGGGGATGGCCATGTGGCGCGCCGAGCTCGTCGCCGACCTCGCCGGCGACGTCCTCGAGGTCGGCGCCGGCACCGGCCTCATGTTCCCGCACTACGGCGCCGGCGCCCGCGTCACCGCGCTCGAGCCCGACGCCGCCTTCGCCGCCCTCGCCGCGCCGCGGGTCGCCGCCGCCGCCGCCACCATCGAGCTCGCCGCCGGCACCGCCGAGGCCCTGCCCGGTCCGCCGCGCAGCCGGGACGCCGCGGTCGTCGGCCTCGTCCTGTGCTCCGTCCCCGACCCCGACCTCGCGCTGGGCGAGCTGGCCCGCGTCCTCCGCCCCGGCGCGCCGCTGCGCATGATCGAGCACGTCCGCAGCCCCCGCCTCGTCGCCGGCGCGCTCATGCGCGCGGTCAACCCGCTGTGGCTCGCCCTCAACGGCCAGGGCTGCAACCTGCACCGCGATCCGCTCCCGCGCCTCCGCGCCGCCGGCTTCACCCTCGATCGCGTCGAGCCCTTCCAGATCTTCACGCCCGGCATCCCCGCCTTCCCCATGCGCGCGATCTGGGCGCGTGCGCCCGGCTGAGGAGGTGACGCCGCGCCCAGCCGAGCGTCCACCTCGTCAGATCACCTTGATGCACACGTTCTTCGAGACGCCCTTGTAGCCGACCTTCGCGCACGCCTTCCCGGACGAGCTGATCGACGTCGACACCCCACCGCCCGGCGAGAACGAGCCCTCGAAGCGCGCGGCCACACCGCCGTTGGTCACGGTGAGCCTGGCCCGACCGGTGGCGCCCACGGTGACCTTGAACAGCCCGAAGTTCACCCGCTCCGAGCCGCCGGCGGAGACCGTGGACGACAGCGAGAACCCCTGGGGCGAGACCGCGCCGTCGAGCTGGAACCGCGCGCCGGCGAAGCCGAGCGAGCCCTTGATCCGGGCGCCGCCGGCGGTCAGGACCACCCGGCCATCGGCGAGGGCGTGGCCCGCCAGGCGGATCGTCGCCTGGCCGGCCAGCCCGAAGGCGTCCGGGCCCACGGGCTCGGCGGCGCCGGTGGTGCTGGGATCGCGCCGGGTGGTCACGGTCGCCCGCACGTCGAGCCCCGGCCCGGTCAGCGTCGTCGCGCTGGCGATCGCCACGCCGTCGCGGCTCACCGTGATCGACGCCCGCTGCAGGGTGGCACCAGCGAGCTTCAGGTCGTGGGTCGCGGTCAGCGCGAATGCACCGGAGGTGTCGATCGTGCCGGTCACCTCGAGGGTGTTGCCCGGGAGCTGCAGCAGTCCCCGGGCGACGGCCGACAGCTCCAGGCCGTCGAGCGTCAGCTCGGCCGACGCGTCGCCGAGCTGCCAGCCCGCGACCACGGTGCTGGTGGCCTCGAACCGGGCCCAGGTGACGGTGTCCCCGGCGTCGATCCAGATCCGCGTCGCCGCGCCCGGCAGGAACCGCGCCAGCGGCGAGTCGCCGAACATCCCGGCGATGACGTCGCGGCCGGTCACGTTGGCCACCCGCAGGCGCCCGGCGACGCCCACCGCGCCCTCGTACAGGAGCGACGCCGTGCCCACCGGGATCGACCGGTTCACCTTCGGCAGCGCCAGCGACACGGTGACGTCGCCGGCGATGACGAAGTCTCGGGGCTGCCCCTGGAAGATCGTCCGGCCGTCGCCGTCGGCGTCGAGGTCGAGGACCATCCGGCCCTCGACGCCGACCAGCTTGATCGAGCCGGCGGCGTCGACCAGCAGGTTGCCGCAGGCGCGGGCGGGCGCGGTCCCGCCGGTGGCGCGGTCGCGCAGGGCGTTGGCGCCCTCGAACGCGAAGCACGTGCGGTCGTCGAGCGACAGGCCGAACTCGCGGATCCCGCCGAGCTTGACCAGGTTCGCCAGGTAGGTCGCGACGACGCCGCGGGCGTAGAGGACGGGCGTGGTCGGGTCGAGCAGGAACGACGAGCCTTCGTTCATCTCGAACAGCGACTGCCCGGCCAGTCGGAGGCGCGCGCTCGCCTCGAACGTCACCGCGACGTAGAAGCGATCTCGGGCGAGGGGGAACGACACGTCGCCGAGCCGAAGCTGGCCGTCGTCACCGAACCCGATGTACACGACGGCGCGGCCGCGCACCGCCTCGAGCGGCGCGAGCACCCCGAGCAGGGGCAGCGCGGTCTCGGCGGAGCCGCGCAGCGAGGGGCGCGCCCGGTCGATCACGAGCTCGGCGCGCTCGAGCGCCCAGTCACCGAGCGGGGTCTCCACCTTGACCGAGCCGGTGAGGCGCGTGCCGTCCGCGCTCAGCGTTCCGCGCAGGCACAGCCGTCGATCCGCCGAGCAGATCCGGCCGTCACCCACCACCTCGAGCGTGTGGGGCGGCGGCGGCGGCGGTGGCGGCGGTGGCGGCGGCGGTGGCGGCGGCGGCTCCGGCGTCGGCTCGCCGGTGACGACGTCGAGTCGCCACCGGGCGTGGAGGTTCAGCGCGCACGGCGCGGTGCCGGCGATCGCGCCGTCGCCGATCGCGCCCGGCGCGGCCACCTGCAGGCAGTAGCCGGTCGCGCGGCTGCGCAGCGTGTGCTCGCTGCCCGTGGCCGTGAGGTCCCAGCGCTGGCTGCTGGCGTCGGTGCACGCGGCCAGCTCGAGGGCGTACGCGGAGGCGCCGGCGAACGTGACCCGTCGCGACGCGTCCAGGCAGGTCCCCGACCGCGTCGACACGAGCCGGCCGCTGGCGTCCAGGGTGAACCGCTGGTCGGCGCGATCGGCGCAGGCGCCCATGACGACCGCGGCGCCGGCGGCGGCGTCGGCGCCGACAGGGTCCAGGCACTTGCCGCCGGTGCCGACGATGAACGCCTCGCCGGCGGCCGGCGTGGCGAGGGCGGGAGTGGAGGCGGCGCCGAGCAGGGCGGCGACGCCGGTGGTGAGGCCGAGCGTGAGCGTGAGTGTGGTGGGCAGGCGCATGAGGTTCTCCTTGGGTGAGGAGGCGCATTGCAGGGCGGAGACCACCCGCGGGAGCGCGCAACCCCCCGAACTCCCGGAGGGTTGCCGCGATCGCGCGACGCAACGACTTGCTCGATGCCCGGCCCGGCCGAGCAACGAGCTGCCTCAGCGACCGCGCTGGAGGCCGTGCTTGCGCAGCTTGTAGACGAGGGTGCGCAGCGGGAGGCCGAGCGCGGTGGCCGCGGTGGGCTGGTGGCCATCGGCCGCCGCGAGCGCCTGGCGGAGCAGCTCCGCCTCGAAGCGCTCGACCCGCGTCTTCAGATCCCCGCCGGCGCCGCGCGGGAGCGCGACCGCGTCCTCGCCGTCGCCATCGTCGGCGGCCTCGCCGTCGGCGGGCGTGACACCGGCGGCCCGCAGGATCCGCTCCGACAGCTCGGCGCGGCCGATCACGTCGCCGCTCGCCAGCACCGCCGCGCGCTCGAGCTCGTTGCGCAGCTCCCGCACGTTGCCGGGCCACGCGTACGCGGCCAGGCAGGCGAGCGCGTCGTCGTCGATCGTCAGCCCGGCGCGGCCCGTGGCCGCGGCGGCGGCGGCCAGGAACCGGTCGACCAGCGGCCGCAGCTCCTCGGGGCGATCTCGGAGCGGCGGCACCGTGAGGGTGAGCGCGTTGAGCCGGTACCACAGATCCTCGCGGAACGCGCCGGCCCGGCACCGCTCCGCGAGATCGCGGTGGGTGGCGGCCACCACGCGCACGTCCACGGCCACGGCCTGGCTGCCGCCGAGGCGGACCAGCGTGCCGGTCTCCAGCACCCGCAGCAGCGACGCCTGGGCCTGGGCGCTCAGCTCGCCGACCTCGTCGAGGAACAGGGTCCCGCGGTGGGCCTGCTCGAACACGCCCGGGGCCTGGCGGTCGGCACCGGTGAACGCGCCGCGCTCGTGACCGAACAGCGCGGCGTGGATCAGGGCGTCCGGGATCGCGCCGCAGTTGATCGCGACGAACGGCCCCGGGGCGCGGGCCCCGTGATCGTGGATCGAACGGGCGATCAGCTCCTTGCCGGAGCCAGTCTCGCCGTGCACCAGGACGGGCAGGCTCGCGGCCGCGGCGCGCCCGACGTGGGCGTAGAGCGCGAGCATCCGCGGCGACGCCACCACCGGCGCGTCGGTGGGCGGCGGTCGGCCCATCCCCTCGCCGGGCGCGATCGAGATCGGCCTCGCCGGCGTCGCCGCCCGCAGCGCGTCGTGCGCCGCGGCGAGCAGGTGATCGAGCGAGCGCCCGCCGCCAGGGAGCTCGACCAGCCCGGCGCGGACCGGGGCGCCCAGCCGCGCGGCGATCTCCTGGATCACCGGCACCACCTCGCCGGCGGCGCGCTCCGGGAACAGCACCTCGGCCACGTCCGGCGCGTACAGGGCGGCGCGATCGAACGGGCGCAGCGGCGCGCGGATCGCCGCCGCCCACGCGTCCACGCCCTGTCCCGGGGTGCGGGTCCGGGCGATCATCGCGACCACCGCGCGGCGGCCGAGGCCGCGCGCTCGCACCAGCTCGTCGGCGAGCACGGCGCGGAACCGGTCGTGGCTGGTGAAGCCGAGCCGCGCCAGCGTCAGGTCGAACGCCTGCAGGGACACGACGACCGCGCCGAGCACGACCTGATCGCCCGGGGCGAGCGCGCGGCGGGTGATCCGCTGGCCGCCGATCAGCGTGCCGTTGCTCGAGCCGAGATCGACGACGGTCACCTCGTCCCCGCGCCGCTCGAACCGCGCGTGCTCCCGGGACAGCGACGCGTCGGCGATCGTCACCTGCGCGGTGGGCGCGCGGCCGACCACCACCACCGCGCCGTCCTCGAGGGGCGCGGAGGTGACGCCGCCGCCGTGGGCGACGACCAGCACCAACCGCCCGCCGGTCCGCACGCCGGCGCCGAGCGTGGTCGTCGGCGGGACCGGCAGCGTGTTCAGCGGCGGCTCGGGCGACATCGGCGGCGCCATGATACGCGTGACCGCCAGCCGGCGCGCGCGAAGACCGCACCCCAGCCGTGCGGTCGAGGCGGGCGCCCGGCGGGGAGGACGAGTCGGCGCCCCACCGGGTGGTCGAGCCGCTCGGGTCGCTCGGACGCAGGGCCGCGCGCGCCGCGCCCCACGACGTGGCCGGGCCGCACCTCCGACCCTCGGGCGCGTCGCCGCCCGCGGCGAGCCCCACGCCGGGACGCCGGCCGCCCGCGACGAGCGTCACGCCTCGCCGCGCGCCCGGCGTCCAGCTCACGCCCCGGCGACGAAGCCGAGCACCCGGTGGAGCATCGACGCGGCCGCGGCCGCGTCGTACTCCGGCGCGCCGTCGTCCGCGAACAGGTGTCCCGCGCCCGGGTAGACGTGCGCCTCCCACCGCGCGCCCGCGGCGCGGACCGCGGCCTCCAGGCTGGCGACCATCGTCGCCTCCACCCACGGATCCTCGCCCGCGTAGTGCACCTGCACCGGCACGCCCGGCGGCCACCCCTCGCCGCCCCACGCCGCCGGCGGGATCGCGCCGTGCATCAGCACCGCGCCGCGCGCGCCCGGCCGCGTCCCCGCCAGGAACGCCGCCGCCCCCGCGCCCATCGAGAACCCGGCGTACACCAGGTTCGCCGGCAGCGCCGCCACCGCCGCCTGGGCGCGGCCGATCAGCCCCGGTATCCCGATCGCGTCGCGCTTGCGCACCCCCGCGTCGAGGTCGTCGAACACCTCGCCGTCGAACAGGTCCGGAGTGTGGACGGTGTGGCCGGCCGCGCGCAGCCGGTCGGCGAACGCGTGGACCGCGGGCCGCCGCCCGAGCGCGGAGTGGAACAGGACGAGCTCGTGGCTCGCAGCAGGCTTGGTCGGGGTCATACTGTACACCGTACAGCATGACCTGGACACTGTCCAGTGCGATCTGTACACTGTCCAGGATGACCCGCTCACGCCGCCCTGGTCAGCGCGCCGGGCTCGCCCCCGACGACGTCCTCGCCGCCGCGCGCGCGCTCGCCGCCGCCGGCGGCGTCGCCGCCGTCAGCATGCGCAGCCTGGCCGCGGCGCTCGGCGTCGCGCCCAACGCGCTCTACAGCCACTTCGCCGACAAGCAGGCCGTGCTCGACGCCCTGCTCGACGCCCTGCTCGGCGAGATCCCGTCGCCCGACGCGACGCGCGGCGACTGGCGCGCCAGGCTGCTCGCGCTGCTCGAGGCGTCCCGCCGGGTCGTGGTCGCGCACCCCGAGCTCATCACCCAGTTCCTGTCCCGCCCCGGCGCCGGCCCCAACGCCCAGCGCCTCGGGGCCGCGATGCTCGCGCTCCTCGCCCGGGCCGGCGTCACCGGCCGGGCCGCCCAGGACGCGCTCCAGATCCTCCTCATCTACACCCTCGGCTTCGCCGCCCACGAGGCGCCGCGCCGGCTCCGCGCCCCCCACGCCGGCGGCCGGCACCCCGACGACGCCACCTTCCGCCGCGGCCTCGGCTGGCTCCTCGACGGGATCGTCGCGGAGTCCTAGGTCGAACGCCGCGCCCCTCCTCGACGGGATCGTCGCGGAATCCTGGATCGAACGCGCCGCGCCCCCCCGTCCGGTCGCGCCCCCGTCGGGCTCCCCGTCCGCGCCCGCGCCCCGGCCTCGCACATCCGCCGCACATCCGCCCCTCCCCCCTCGTCGCGCCCGCGCCTTGCCCACCCCCGCTCCCCACACACGCCGCCCACCCCGGTCCGCCGTGACGATCCGCAGCGCGCACCTTGACACCCGGCCCGCGGCCGGGTATCCGTTTGCTCCCCTCGTTTCCCAAACCATCTTGCGCGGATGGCGGAATTGGTAGACGCGCTAGTTTGAGGGGCTAGTGGGTAACACCGTGGGGGTTCGAGTCCCCCTCCGCGCACAAGTACTTAGGCGATCGGGGCAGGGGCGTTTTTGGGATCTGGGATCACCTGGCTGATCCCAAGGGCCTTCCCGCTAGTCTTGCCGCGCTTGCGGTTTTTCGCGGCGGTCGGGTCGAGCATGCCGGTCACCTTCCCCTGGGCCACGCGCTCCACCGTGCCCGGCTTCACGTAGTGCTTCCGGGTCGTGCTGAAGCTGGTGTGCCCCAGCGCCCTGGCGACGACGTGTCCGGTGGCCCCGCGCTCCGTGGCGAGCGACGAGTGCAGGCCGCGGAGGCTGTGCGCGCATACCGAGGTAACCCCGGCGAGACCGCACAGCCGACGCGTGTGGTAGAGCATCCAGTGCCGATCCTTCTCGGTGAAGAGACGATCGGTCGGCTGCTTCCCCTTGGCGACCCGTAGCAGGTACGGCCGGAGGAACGCCGGGATCTCCAGCGTGCGCTCCCCTGCCTTGGTCTTCGCCTTGGTGATCCACAGCAGGCGACCATCGTCGTCGAGATCGCGGACCTCGCGGCACACGATCTCGCCGGGGCGCGTCCCCAGCAGCAGCGCGGTCATCACCGCCACCGCCGGCACGTCGCCCTGGTCGGCCTGCGCGCAACACGTGGCGATGAACTTCCGCGCCTCATCGACGCGAAGCTGTTCCTTGCCGCGCTTGCGCTCACCCTGCGGCTCGATCTCCGCCAGCGGGTTCGTCTTGAGCAGGCCCTGCTTCACGCACCAGCCGCCGAACGCCTTGGCGAGCGTCAGGCAACCGCGGTGCGTGTCGACGGCCGACTCCAAGCGGAGCTGGTCGTAGAGCGCCTGGCACTTCTCCGGCGACAGCTGGCGCACCAGGCCGCCGCTGTTCTCGATCAACACGCCGTCCTTTGCGCCGAGGCGGAAGAAGGCGCGCAACCGATACCAGTGGGTGACCTTGGTCCCGTCCTTGATGACGCCGCCCTCGTGGAGCTGCCTGAGATACGTCGTCACGGCGCTGTCCACCGTCGTCGATGACAGCTCGCGTCCGGCGAGTGCCTGGGCTCGATCAGCCGCATCGCGTGTTGGGAACGCGATGCGACGGACCTTGCCATCGGCACCTCGGATCTGCAGTCGCCACTGATTGCCATGGGGATACGGACCACTGATCTTGTCGCCCTCGCGAAGCGGAATCTCGACCTGGATCTCGATCTGTTTCGTTCCGTTGCTCGTGTCGGCGCCGGCATCATGCGCTCGTGCGCCGGCGCGAATCGTCGATTCGTCATTGGGTCGCATGGTGACCTCCTTCGTGGTGCGACCCCGTCCGCTGGCCATCGTGCCACACGGTGGTCGTCGCGCTAGCGGGCAGGCCGGGGAGATCGGGTCGCCGTCGCGAGTGCGCCGATTCGGCTCACGGCTTCCGCGTCGGACCGCGCGATCGGCCGGCGGGCGGCGAGACAAACGTGATCTTCAGCGGGCGAGACGGCGGCGCCCCACCCGTCGGCGTCGGCTCCGGCGTCGGGCTCGCCGGCAGCGCGGCGGTCAGGCGGGCGATGAGCAGGTCGAGGGCGGTGCCGGCGTCGAGGCCGGCGAGGGGGTGCGGCGCAGGCGCGCCGGGCACGGCGAGGGGCCTGCCGGGCTCGGCGTCGAGGGCCGCGAGGATGGCGCGGCAGGCGAGCGCGCCGTGGGCCTTCTGGTCGGCGGTGGCGTCGCTCGCGACGGCGGCGCGGATGGCCTCGAGCTGGTCGTCGATGGAGGCCGAGGGCGTGGGCGAGGGCGTGGGCGTCGGCGTGGGCGTCGGCGTGGGCGAGGGCGTGGACATGGCGGTGCTCCTTTGGGGCGTGGGGCTCAGGGGTTGGCGAGGATCGCGGCGTCGACGTACGGGCGGATCTCGGGCGCGGCGTCGACGCGCACGCCGGCCGCGCGGAGGGCGCGCGTGGTCTCGGCGATCACGCCGACGATGGCGTCGCCGGTCGCGCTCACGCTGGCCGCGCCGGCGGCGCGGCAGGCGGCGACGGTGGTGGGCAGGTCGGCGGGGGCGCCGTCCAGCTCGATGCTGCGAGCGCGGATGCGGACCTGGCACGGAGCAGGCGGAGCCGCGGCGGTCGCGGCCGAGGTCGCGCCGCCCGCGCCACGCGCGCCGCGCAAAAGGATCCAGGCGAGGAGCGCCCCGCCTCCGACGACGGCGGCGGTGCGGGTCGATGACGTGCGGTCGCGGGCCATGGGGCGCTCCTCAGAACGGGATGGCGTCGGCGTCCGCGTCCGCGGCGGGCTGACCGATCAGGTTGTCGCGCGGGCGCAGGCGGCGGATGAGCCGCTCCTCCTCGTCGAGCGCGGCGGCAGGCGAGGTCACCCGGACGGCGACGTCGACCTGGTCGCGGGGGTACGTGAGGCCGGGGTCGTGGCCCTCGCCGTACTGGCCCTTCCAGAAGCCCTTCCAGCGGCGCCAGGTCTGGAAGTGGCGGGTCAGGGTCTCGTAGAGACGATCGGTGTGGCTCTCGCCGACGTAGGCGACGACCGGCGCGCCGGCGGCGCGGTCGCGGATGACGTAGACGCCCGACCGGCCGCGGAGCGCCTGCACCCAGGCGGGATACGGCTCGCCGCGGGAGCCGACGGGGCGGTAGACGAGCGCGGCGCCGCGGTTGCGCCGCGGCGGCGGCGCCGCCGGCGCCGTGGCGAGCGACCAGGGCACACCGGCGGCGGCGAGCGCGGCGACGAGCCGGACGTGGATCGCGGCCGGCGCGTCGGTCGCCAGCGTGATCCGAGCGGCGCCGCGGGCCCGGCACCGCGCGACGGCGGTGGCGAGGTCGACGCGCTCGCCGTCGAGCGCGAGGCCGGCGGCGTCGAGCGCGAGCTCGCACGGGCCCGCGGGCGGGCCGGGCGGAGGCGGGGCCGCGGCCGGTCGGCGCGTCTCGGCGAGGTGCCAGGTGAGCGCGCCGGCGCCGAGGCCGAGCGCGATCGCGAGGGCGGTTCCGGTGGACATGGGCGGCTCCTTCACGCGACCGGCCGGGCGGTCGGGTCGGCGGTCGGGTCGGCGGTCGGGTCGGCGGTCGGGTCGGCGGTCGGGTCGGCGGTCGTCCCGGGGGCCCGGGCGCGCTCGCGGAGGTAGAGCGCGGCGACGCCGCGCGACCAGCGCACCTTGGCGCTGTTGGACAGGTGCCGGCTGGCGCCGGCGGCGCGGGCGTGGGCATGGACGAGGTCCAGATCGAGATCGCGGGCGCCGCGCTCGGTCAGGTAGCGCGCGACGCGACCCACGCCGCCGGCCTCGGACCACCCGGCGTTCCAGCCGAAGGTGAGCAGCTCGACGAAGCGCGGGTTGCGCCAGTCGGGCCGGAGGTTCAGGACCTCCGGGTGGTTGTGGCGGTAGCTGGCGCAGATCGCGTTGAGCAGCCAGCAGGCCACCCGGACGTTGGTCTCCGGATCGAGGAGCTGGGCGCGGGTGACGCGCGCGCCGTGGGCCTTGTTGAAGTCGAGGCGCACCACCTCGATCACCTGGAGCAGGCCCCAGGCCGGGCCGGTGCGCTCGCCCGGGTTCATGTTCGACTCGCGGACCGCGAGTGCGCGCAGGTACTCGACCGGCAGCTCGCCGCGGTGGCGCTCGAAGACCGGATCGAAGTGGCGCGGCAGCTCGCCGCGAGGCGCGGGCGCGGTCGGCACGTGGTCGGGGCCCGCGTGCGCGAGCTGGTCAGGGGACGTGACCGGGCCCGCCGCGGACGCCGCGTGCGCGGCAGGCCGCGGCGGCGCAGGCTCGGCCTCGGGCGCGGCAGGCGCAGCCGGAGCCG
>CAADGB010000210.1 GCA_900696455.1 uncultured delta proteobacterium | reverse complement strand
CGCCTACACCACCGGCCGCACCATCAACCACGACGCGCTGCTCGCCGAGACGATGAAGCCCGAGTGGGATGAAGCCGTCGGGCTCGACGTGATCGGCTCGTGGGAGGGCTCGAAGCGCAACGCCGAGTACGCCGTCGCCAAGGGCGTCACCAAGGGGATGCCGGTGTTCCACATCGGCGATCCGTGGGACCTGCTCAAGTGGTACTGCGAGCGGTTCCCCAAGGTCGGCCTGTCGTGTCGGTTCGGCGAGGACGTGAAGACGTCGCTCCGGTTCTACGAGCAATGCTTCGCGCGCGCCTGGCCGCACCGCTTCCATTCGTTCGGCTGGGTCGACCCCGTCGCGCTCATCCGGTTCCCGTTCCACAGCGCCGACGCGGCGACGTGGGCGACCGCGGCGACCGCCTACCGCAATTTCGCCATCAAGCGGCGCGGGAAGACCGTGCAGAACCACCTGTCCGTCGAGGGGCCGCGGATGCTCACCAACGGCGTGCTCGGACACATGCACAACATGTGGGGCCTCGAGCAGCGCCTCATGGCGCATTGGGCGCCGACCCTCGCGAAGCTGGAGGCACCATGCCCGTCGAGCTGACCTACGGACCGATCCGCAAGGGCGAGGAGCGCGAGGTCCAGCGCGTGTGGCAGACCATGACGGCCTTCCTCGGCCGGCCCGCGTTCCTCGTCCAGCTCATCCCCGACATGGTCGACGTCGCCCGGTACAACGGCCGGCCGGTGGCGTTCTGCTACTACCGCCACGGCAAGCAGAAGCCGCGCTCGACGATCCAGGCGATCGCCGTCCTGCCGATGTACCGCAAGCACGGCGTCGCGCGCGCGCTTATCGGGCGCCTCGCCGCGGCCTCGCCACACCCCCACATCCATCTCAAGGTCGAGGCCGACAACCCCGCGGTGCTGTTCTACCAGCGCCTCGGCTTCGTCGTCGTCGAGCGCGAAAACGCCCGCACCGGCCGGCCGATGCTCGTCATGCAGGCCGACACCGCATCCCTGCGACCGACCACGAAGGAAAGCGCCGCACCATGAGCCCGCCCAAGTACCAGGTGAAGCACCTCGGCAAGCAGTCCGAGCGCGCCGTCGACGAATTCGACCTCATCCCGTGGAAGCACGGCTCGATCACCGTGTCCTTCGAGTGCACGGAGTTCACGTCGCTGTGCCCGGTCACCAAGCAGCCGGACTACGCGATGCTGGTCATCGAGTACGTGCCCAACAAGCACATCGTCGAGACCAAGTCGCTCAAGCTGTACCTCCAGCGGTTCCGCGACACCGCCGAGTTCAACGAGGTGCTCGTCGCCACCATCGCCAAGGCGTTCTACGACCAGGTCAAGCCGCACGTCGTGACCGTCACCGGCCGCTTCCATCACCGCGGCGGCATCAGCCCGACGGCGGTGGTGACCCATGGAGACCACCCGTGAAGCGCAACCTGTACTCGATCGTCAGCGTGTTCGGCACGATCCAGGGCGAAGGCGGGCTCGCCGGCACCCCGGCCGTCTTCGTGCGCCTCGGCGGCTGCAACATGTGGAGCGGCATCGAATCGCGCCGCGAGGCCGACGCCGAGCGCAACGGCGCCGAGTGCCCGAAGTGGTGCGCCACCGACTTCCGGCCGCGCGAGCGCCTCTACGCCAGCGACATCGGCGACCGCGTCGAGGCGATCGGCGACCGACCGCTCATCGTCATCACGGGCGGCGAGCCGCTGCTCCAGCTCGACGACGAGCTGCTCGACCACCTCCTCAACCGCTTCCAGCGGTCGCGCGTTCAGGTCGAGACCAACGGCACCGTCGAGCCCGCGTTCGGGTTCCGGCCGCGCCTGTACATCACGCTCTCGCCCAAGCGACCCCGCGCGCAGACGCTGCTCACCAACGCCGACGAGCTCAAGCTCGTGTGGCCGGCCTACGACCCCAAGGAGTGGGAGACGTACCCCGCGCGCGCCCGGTTCCTCCAACCGCAGGCCGCCCAGGACCAGCGCGACACCGACAACGAGAAGGCGCTCGTGGCGTACCTCGCCGAGCACCCGGACTGGCGCCTGTCCCTCCAGACCCACAAGATCTTGGGGATCGAATGACCACCACCGACGACACCCTCCTCATCCCGGCGAGCACCATCGACCTCGTCGGCAACCTGCTGCGCGAGCTGGGCGCCGACGTCGACCCGGAGACGCCCGGCCGGATGCTCAAGGCGCTGCGCGAGATGACCGCGGGCTACGCGACCAGCGACCTCAAGTCGCTGCTCAAGACGTTCGAGGCGCCGAGCGATCCGGGCGTCGTCGTCGTGCGCGGCATCCCGTTCGCGTCGCTGTGCGAGCACCACGTGCTGCCGTTCACGGGCACCGTGTCGGTCGCCTACATCCCCAAGGACCGCATCGTCGGCCTGTCGAAGATCCCGCGCCTCGTGCGCGCCGTGACCCGCCGGCTCCAGGTGCAGGAGCGCATCGGGCAGATGGTCGCCGATGCCATGGTCGACGGCCTCGACCCGATCGGCGTCATGGTCATCGTCACCGGCGCCCACACGTGCATGAACCTCCGCGGCATCGAGTGCCCCGGCGACATGGTGACGTCCTGCGTGCGCGGCGCCTTCGCCAAGGAGCCCGAGGCGCGCGCCGAGGCGATGGCGCTGCTGCGAGGTGGGTGATGAAGCCGGGCCGGCGCACGCGGCTGGAGATGGAGGTCATCTACGCCGACGTGGAGGACCACATGGTGCGCTTGCCCGAGGGCCGCGTGAAGGGCCAGCTCGTCACCAAGTACCAGGTCGACCCGTCGACGGTGTCGAAGTGGATGCGCGAGGTGCTGGCCCGGATGCGCAAGGCCGGCAAGGTCGACGCCGAGGAGCTCCGCGAGAACCGCCGCAACCTCATGCGGCTGCGCCTCGAGACCGCGCACAGCATGGCCGTCAACAAGTCGGTCATCGTGCGCGACCCGACCGGCAAGCCGATCATCGACCCGGCGACGAAGAAGCCGATGCGCACCGCCGCGCCCGACCTCAAGAACGGGCTTGACGCGCTCAAGCAGCTCCGCGACCTCGACGGGCTCGACGAGCCGAAGCGCACCATCAACGAGAACACGAACGAGAACAAGAACACGACCGAGCACAAGCTCAACGACGACGACCGCAAGGCGCTGGAGGCCGCGCTCAAGGGCCTGGGCTGACCCGTGATCGGGAAGGAGATGGGACAGGCGGTCATCCGCGCCGTCGAAGCGATGGCGGCGTCGGGTGACCCGATGGCGTACTCGGGCGTGCCGCTCGACGCCGCGGGCAACGTGGTGCGCAAGAACCACCAGTACACGCTGCCGCCCGACATCGACATCACCGGCCTGTCGCCGGCCGCGCTCGAGACGCTCGCTGAGATCTTGGAGGTGCATGGGTCGCTGCCGTTCGTCGGCCGCGGCAAGGACCTCGGCAAGCTCACCGACGCCGGTGTGCGCGCGATGTCGAAGGCGCTGGAGACGATCCACGTCTACGAGGCGCGGCGCTCACCGGCCGCGTTCGTCCAGTACGCGTTCCGGCACGAGGAGACCAACGCCATCATCGAGAACGCGCGCCACCACATGGAGTGGCACGAGTTCTTCGACGACAACCCGCGCTCCATCCTGTTCGCGCCCGTCGAGCACGCCAAGACGCAGCACATCGCCGTCGGGCGCGCGCTCCACACGCTCGGCCGCGACCCGAACAAGCGCCTGGCCATCATCAGCAACACGTTCGACCCGCACGCGACGAAGATCTTGCGGTCGATCCGCACGCACATCGAATCCAACCCGCGCGTCCACAAGGTCTTCCCGAACCTCAAGCCGAGCGACCCGTGGGGGCAGTCGGCGCTCACCGTCCAGCGCACCACCATCGCCAAGGACCCGAGCATCCAAGCGCTCGGCTCGTACGGCCCGATCAACGGCTCGCGCCTCGACGGCATCACGCTCGACGACATCCTCAACTACGAGAACACGCGCACCCCCGAGCAGATCCAGAAGCTCATCGGGTGGCTCGACTCGGAGGTGCTCACCCGCGTCACCGAGCACGGCTTCATCAATTGGATCGGCACGCCGTGGCACCCGGCCGACCCGATGCACGAGATCGCCAAGCGCGCGGCGTGGGTGTCGAAGCGCTACAGCGGCGTCCTCAACCCCACGGCTCCGATGGAGCAGTGGGTGCCGCTGTGGCCGCAGCAGTTCTCGGTCGAGCGCCTCAAGCGCATCTACGACGGCACCACGCCCATCAACTTCGCGCGCAAGTACCTGTGCGAAGTGCGCATGGACTCCGCGTCGCGCTTCCAGCAGGCGTGGATCGACAACGCCAAGGCGCTTGGCGCGACGTTCCGCCTGTTCGACCGCCAGCCGCACGGCGCCAACGGTCACCCGTGGCCGTGCTTCACCGGAGTCGACCTCGGCATCGGCCAAGGCGAGGGCCACGACCTCACCGTCCTCTTCACGATCGCGCTCGACGAGCGCAAGCGGAAGGTGGTGTGCGAGGTCCAGTCGGGTCGGTGGCCGGCGCCCGAGATCGTGCAGCGCATCCACTCGGTGGTGCGCCGGTTCAACAGCCAGGTCTTCGTCGAGGACAACCAGGCGCAGGCGTTCATCGCGCAGTGGGCCGGCCAAGACGGGCTGCCGGTGCGCGGCTTCACCACGACGAGCGGCAAGAAATACGACGAGCACTTCG
>CAADGB010000209.1 GCA_900696455.1 uncultured delta proteobacterium | reverse complement strand
TGTCGGCCTTCGACACGCCCTCGCTCACGCTCGGGCGGCTCAGGCCGACCGGAGAGATGCAGCTCGCCGTTCGTTTCCCGCGATCTCCGACCGCGGTCGGTGAAGAGCTCCTAACGAACGGCGCCGGCAAGCACTCGCGCGACGGCCGCGGCGTGTCGGCCTTCGACACGCCCTCGCTGACGCTCGGGCGGCTCAGGCCGACCGGAGAGATGCAGCTCGCCGTTCGCTTCCCGCGATCTCCGACCGCGGTCGGTGAAGCTCAGGGCGAACGGGAGGGGGCGGGCCCGGCCGGCTCGGCGCGGGCGAACGGGGGGCGGGCGGCTCAGCGCGGGCGGCCGGCCAGCTCGAAGGTCGAGCTGGCGGCGTAGCCGCGGACGTGGACGTGGATGGCGGCGGGGGCGGCGAGCTTGACCTCGCAGGTCTCGTTGGAGCTGGCCTTGTACGGGCGGCAATCGTAGGTCGAGGTGGTCGGCTCGCTGCCGACGCGGACGTAGAGGTCGGCGTCGGCGGTGCCGGTCAGCTCGAAGACGTAGGTGCCGGCGGCCAGCGTCGGCGTGACGTGCTTGACCACCTGGTTCTTGGTGACCGTGCCGGCGTCGGTCAGGCCGGCCCACGGCTGGGGCTGGCCGCCGCCGCCGGGCGTGAAGGTGTTGTCCTGCTCGCCGGTGACCAGCACGACCTGCGAGCGGTCGACGCCGGCGAAGATCTGCTCGTAGGTCCTGGGCGCGTCGTAGGCGGCCAGGCCGCGGAACAGCGCCATCGTCGCGTTCGGCATCGACGAGAAGTACGCGGGCATGGCGTTGGTGACGATGTCGACGTACTTGGTCCCGCTGGGGTCGTCGGGGTTGATCTCGGCGTGGGCCTGGGCCAGCGCGCCGTCGACGTAGGCATAGGTGTCGCAGCCGTTCTCGAACATGATCATGTACTGGCCGCGCACCCACTTGCCGGCGCGGGCGAGGGCGCGGACGTTGGCGCCGAGGCCAGCGTGGCCGTTGTAGACGATGAGGTCGGCGCGGGTCGACAGCGCCTCGTAGCGGGTGCGGAAGGCGGTGCCGTTGAGCGCGGTGCGGACGTTGTCGGTGAGCAGCGCGTTGACGCGGATCGTCCGGCCGCCGGGCAGGGTCGCCACCCACTCGATGTCGGTGGTGCCGACCCCCGGGCTCGACGGCACCGAGGCCGGCGTCGAGGTCACGGTGTAGCGACCGAGCTCGGTCTTCATCGTCGCCACGAAGCGGTTGTAGGCGTCGATGCCGGCGTCGCCCGAGGTCGCGCCGTCCTCGTACTTGCCGAAGATGGCGACCACGTTGAAGCTCTGGTCCTCCCAGATCTTGTGGTACTCGGGGAACATCCCGGTGGTGTTGATCGCCGACAGCGACGCGTCGGCGGTCACCCGCACCACGCGATCGTCGGCGAGCCGGCACCCCGACCGCTCCGGGCGGTAGTAGTACCACATGCTCCCCGAGTCGACGTCGTGGGCGCCCCAGTCGACGCAGGTGGTGCCGTAGTCGGCGGCGAACCTGGTGAGGCCCTGGTAGCTCATGTCGCGCGGCAGCACCAGCTTCACGCTCGACGGCGGGTTGCGCTTGTCGCCCCACGCCACCGGCATCTTCGCGCGGTAGGTGACCTTGGTCCGGCCGTCGCTGGGCGTCGCCTGCACGTCGGACAGCACGACCTTGTCGAGGCGGCCGACCGAGTTCTTCCCGGTGAGGAGGCCGATCGTGTAGAGGAGCTGGTCCTTGACGAGCTGCTGCGTGTTCCAGGTCGAGTCGGTCACCAGCTCGCCGGCGAACTCGAGGTCGATGAAGATCGCGGCGGCGCTGGTGTCGGTCTTGCCGTCCTCGTCCTTGACGATCTCACCCTCGAGGAGGTCGTCCTCGGCGGTGCAAGCGGTGAGGGGCGCCGCGCAGGCGGCGGCGAGGAGGAGGGCGGGGAGGCGCTTCATCGGGGGGGCTCCTGGAGGGGACGCGCCCACCCACAGCAAGGGCGGTGCCACCCACCGAGCGGCCCTCGGTCGACGCAAGTGCCTGTCGACGCTGGGCCTCTCGCGGCTGATCCAGTCGCCAGGGAGCGCCGCGCCGCTCGCGGTCGCCGGCTACTCGATCCGCCGGCGGCCCCCCGGCCCCGTCTTTCTGCGCTCTGTCCCGAGGGCGCTCGGCGACGAGGTCCGCCCGCCCGTGGCGTCACTTGATGTCGCGCCGATGTCGGCCGGGGCCGGCGACCCGGGTGATATGAGGGGGTGGAGGAGCCGATGCGTCGCCTGCGCCTGCTGACCGTGACCGTGGCCGTGCTTGCCATCACCGCGACCGCCGCCTGCGGAGGAGGCGGCGGCGGTGACCCGGTGGACGCCGCCACCAGCAACGTCGACGCCTCCACCGGCAACGTCGACGCCGCGGTCTCCGACGCCCCGCCCGCGACCACCGACGCGAGCCCCGGCACCGACAGCCTGTTCCCCGACCTCGACGGCCTGTTCGGCTTCGACTTCAGCTTCGAGTTCGACGGCGGCCTGCCCGGCTTCGACGGCGGCTTCGGCTTCGACGGCGGCCTGCCCGGCTTCGACGGCGGCCTGCCCGGCTTCGACGGCGGCCTGCCCTTCTGACGCGGGACCGCTGACGCCGGGCTGCGGACCGTCCCGCGAGCCGCCCGCGGCGCGCGCGTTGCCAGCGCGCGTGATCCAGCGCGCATGTTCGCCCCCGATGCGGGTGAGACCGCCCGGTCGTGGGTGAGCCCCCCGCCCTCGCGTGGTAGGGATCGGCCATGCGCGCCCACATCCGCCTACCCGGCCTGCTCACCCTCGCGCTCGCGCTCGCGCTCGCGCTCGCCTGCGGTGGCTCGCCCGCGCCGGCCCCGGTCACGCCAGCCCCGGTCACCGCCGGCCCCGACGTCGCGCCGCCGCCGCCCACCGCGCCGGCCGAGCCGCCGCTGCCGCTGTGGTCACAGGTCACCCGCGGCGTCCTGCCCAACGGCATCACCTACTACGTCATGCCCCACCAGGAGCCGCGCAACCGGGCCAGCCTCTGGCTCGCGGTCGACGCCGGCTCGCTGCAGGAGGACGACGACCAGCAGGGCCTGGCCCACTTCGTCGAGCACATGGCCTTCAACGGCACGGCGCGCTACCCGAAGCAGGCGATCATCGACTACCTGGAGAAGATCGGGATGGAGTTCGGTCCCGACGTCAACGCCTACACCTCGTTCGACGAGACGGTCTACCAGCTCCAGGTCCCCACCGACGATCCGAGCTTCGTCACCACCGGCCTCGACGTCCTGCGCGAGTGGGCCGGCGGTATCGCCTTCGATCCGGTCGAGGTCGACAAGGAGCGCGGGGTCGTGCTCGAGGAGTGGCGCCTGGGCCAGGGCCCGTTCCGCCGCGTCTTCGACAAGCAGTCGGCGATCCTGTTCGGCGGCACCCGCTACGCCCGCCGCCTGCCCATCGGCAAGCCCGACGTCCTCAAGACCGCGCCTCGCGACGCGCTGGTCCGCTACTACGAGGACTGGTACCGGCCCGAGCTGATGGCGGTGATCGTCGTCGGCGACGTCGATCCCCGGCAGGCGGTCGCCGACATCGCGGCGCGCTTCGGCGACCTGCGCGGCCCCACCCGGCCGCGGCCGCGGATCACCGCCGAGCCGCTCGCCGCCCGCGGCACCCAGGTCTCGATCGAGACCGATCGCGAGCTGCCGCGGCCCTCGGTCGCGATCCACAACCTGTTCCCGCACCGGCCCGAGGCCACCCGCGGCTCGTTCCGCGAGAAGATGATCGACGCCCTCTACCACGAGATGCTCAACGAGCGCCTCGGCCAGCTCCGCCGCCGCCCCGGCGCGCCGTTCGCGTTCGCGTCGTCGTCGACCGGCGACCTCACCCGCCAGTTCGAGAGCTTCTCGCGCTCGGCCTTCGCCAAGGACGGCCAGGCCGAGGCCACGTTCGAGGCGCTCATGGCCGAGGTGGTGCGGGTCGAGCGCCACGGCTTCCTCCCCGGCGAGCTCGAGCGGGCGCGCAAGCAGCTCCTGCGCCGGGCCCAGCAGAGCGCCGCCGAGGGCGACAAGGAGGAGGCCTCCTCGTACGCCGACGAGATCACCCGCAACTTCTTCGAGGGCGAGCTCATGATCGGCCGCCCGGCCGAGGCCGCGCTGTGGGCGGAGCTCCTGCCCGGCATCGACCTCGCCGAGGTCAACCGCGCCGCCCGCACCTGGGGTGGCGCCGACTCGCGCGTCATCCTCATCTCGGGCCCGACCGGGGCGGCCCTGCCCACCCGCGAGCGGGTGCTCGAGCTGACGCGGGAGATCGAGGCTCGCGCCCTCGAGCCGTGGCAGGACGCGACCCCGACCGCGCCGCTCCTGGCCCAGGCGCCGGCGGCCGGCGCCATCACCGGCGAGAAGGTGATCGCGCCGCTGGGGGTCACCGAGTGGACGCTGTCCAACGGCGTGCGCGTCGTGCTCAAGCCCACCGACTTCGAGAACCAGCGCGTCTACCTGTCGGCGTCGGGCCCGGGCGGGCTGTCGCAGCACCCCGACGCCGACTACCTCAGCGGGCGCAACGCGACCGCGATCGTCAGCGCCGGCGGCGCCGGCCCGCACTCGGCCGACGACCTCGACAAGCTCCTCGCCGGCCGCACCGCCCAGGCCGGGGCCTGGACCGACGACTACGAGGAGGGGGCGTGGGGGCAGGCCGCCAGCGACGAGCTCGAGGTCCTGTTCCAGCTCGTCCACCTCCGCCTCACCGCGCCCCGCCGCGACGAGGCCGCGTTCACGGCGTGGAAGGAGGCCCAGGTCGCCTTCCTCAAGAACCACACGCTCCTGCCCGAGACCGTCTTCCGCGACGAGCTGCAGCGGGTGCTCACCCGCGACCACCTGCGGCGCCGGCCGCCGGCGCTCGCCGATCTCGAGCGGGTCGACCTCGATCGCGCCCACGCCATCTTCCGCGCCCGCTTCGCCGACGTCAGCGCTCTCACCTTCCACCTCGTCGGCAGCTTCGACCCGGCGGCGGTGCGGCCGCTGGTCGAGACCTACCTGGCGAGCCTGCCCGGCGGCGGCCGCAAGGAGACGCGCAAGGACCAGGGCATCCGCAACCCGCGCGGCGTGATCGCGCGCGAGGTCCGGGCCGGGACCGCGCCCAAGGCCCAGGTGTCGATCACGTTCCACGACGACGCGCGCTGGAGCCGCGACGCCGCGATCGACCTCGACGTCCTGGCCGAGGTCCTGCGCATGCGCCTGCGCGAGATCCTGCGCGAGGACATGGGCGGGGTCTACGGGGTCGGGGTGTGGGGCGCCTTCACGCGGGCGCCGCGCCAGGTCCACACCCTCACGATCAACTTCGGCTGCGCGCCCGAGAACGTGGCGGCGCTGCGGCAGGCGGTCTTCGACGAGGTCCGCCGCATGCAGAGGGGCGGCGTCGACTCCAGCTACGTCGCCAAGGTCAAGGAGCAGCGGCGGCGCGCCTTCGAGGTCGACGCCCGCCGCAACTACTGGTGGCAGCGCCAGCTCGACGAGGCCTACGACTTCGGCGACGACCCCCGGCGCATCGTCGACCTCGACGCGGTGCTGGCGCGGGTGACCAGCGACCGCATCCGCAAGGCGGCCGGGCGCTTCGCGTCCAGCCGCAAGTACGTGAGCGGCGTGCTGTTGCCCGCCGGCGAGCCGGCCGCCGCCGACCCCGGCGCCGGCGAGTCACCCGCGCCGCCGCCGCCGCCGCCGCCCACCGGGACGCCGGCCCCGGCACCGACGCCGGAGCCGGCGCCCGGTCTCCCCTGACGTGAGCCGAGGCGCAGCCGAGGCGATCTGCTCCGACTCAGGTCGGCACCGGCGTCCTCGCCGGGACCGACCGATCGACCAGCGCGTGTGATTCCTCCACACGCGCTGAGGCGAGCGAGCACCGGCGTGGTCGCCGTCCTCACTTGCCGAGGTCGAAGGCCAGCCCGACGTCGACCTGCGGGCCGTAGTGGCCGGCGTCGACCCGGCGGCTGAGGGCGTCGCCGACGCGGGCCGTCACCCGGGCGCCGCTGCCGAGCTCGACCGAGGCGCCGGCGGCGACGGTGAGCGCGACGCCGACGGTGTCGTGGACGACGCCCGGATCGTCCTGGCGATCGCTGACGAAGACGCTGGCCGGGACGTCGGTCTCGGTCGCGACCCCGAACGAGCCGAACAGGGTGACCACGCCGCGACGCAGGCTGGGCACCATCGCGGCGCGGAAGAGGAAGGCGGCGTCGCGGCGGGTGCTGCCCGCGTCGCGGCGGATCGGCGCCTGATGGGCGCCGGCGTTGACCGCCCAGCCGATGCGGAACGAGCCGTCGTCGCCGAGCGGCGTCGAGGCGCGCACCGCGAGCGCGACGTCGAGGACCGGCTCGTCGGGGGCGTCGACCGGCGCGCCGTCGCGGGTGGTGCGCGTCGGCCCCCAGGCGCCGTCGACCTCGAGGCCGACGTCGACGTGCTCGCCGGCCTTGCGGCGGAGCGCGAGGCCGGCCTGGTTGCGGGCGACCGCGGCGCCGCTGGTGGCGCGCTCGCCGGGGCGCGCGCTCACCCCGGCGCGGTCGATCGTCGACGAGGTGGTGGTCGCGGCGTGGCCCTCGATGCGGAAGTCGTCGTCCAGCGGCTGGCCGTCGTGGCTGGCGGCGCGCGGCGCGGCGACGGTGCCCTCCTGGTCGAAGGTGTAGGCGCTGGTGGCGGAGCCGGCGAGGGCGAGGACGGCGGCCGTGAGGAGGAGCGGGCGGAGCATGGCCGGACGGAGTACAGGAACGGTGCCAGCCGCTGGCCGCCTGTCATCCCGCGCGGTTGGCGGCGCGCCGCCGCCGGCGCCGGCAGAAAGCCGACAGCCTCCACCGCCGCGCGCCTGACACCCGCGGGCGCCGCGCGTCCGCCCGAAACCTGAAGGGAGCTCGCCAGGATGTACATCCATTATGCGAGCGGGATACGAGCCGGAAACCTGGCGCCGGTAGCGTTCGTCGCGTGACCGCGCACCTGTCCGCCTGTCAGCCCCACGCGCGGTGGAGGAACACGCCAATGAGACACCTCGCTCGCGCTCCCTGGGCCGGTATCGTCGGCCTCGCGCTCCTGGTCCTGCTCGCCGTGCTGCCGCGGACCGCCCACGCCGAGGAGGCGGTCGCCGCCGCCGCGCCCACCATCGAGCAACGGCTCGCCAACCTCGAGGCCTACGTCACCAACGGCGTCCCCGACGCCGAGGGCGGCGCGCTCGGCGCCACGCCCGGCGCCGCCCACAACGCCTGGATGATGGTGTGCGCCGCCCTGGTGCTGTTCATGACCCTGCCCGGCCTGGCCCTGTTCTACGGCGGCCTGGTGCGGCGCAAGAACGTGCTGTCGGTGCTGGCGCAGTGCTTCGGCTGCGCCGGCCTGGTGACGCTCCTGTGGTGGGCGGTCGGCTACAGCCTGGCCTTCGCGCCCGGCAACGCCTTCATCGGCGGCCTCGACTTCGCCTTCCTGAGCGGCGTCAGCTCGGCGCCCAACGGCAACTACGGCGCCTGGGTGTCGCAGAACGTGTTCGCGATGTTCCAGATGATGTTCGCCATCATCACGCCGGCCCTGATCGTCGGCGCGATCGCCGAGCGCATGAAGTACTCGGCGATCATGGCCTTCATCACGCTGTGGATGTTCGCGGTCTACTTCCCGCTCGCCCACATGGTGTGGGGCGCCGACGGCCTGATGAACGGGGTGTGGAACGCCGACGCCGCGATCAAGTCGATCGACTTCGCCGGCGGCACCGTCGTCCACATGTCGTCGGGCTGGTCGGCCCTGGTGCTGTGCCTCATCCTCGGCAAGCGCACCGGCTTCGGCAAGCGCGCCTTCCTGCCCCACAGCCTGGTCCTCACCACCGTCGGCACCGGCATGCTGTGGGTGGGCTGGTACGGCTTCAACGCCGGCAGCGCGGTGGGCGCCGACGGCATCGCCGCCAACGCCTTCACCACCACCACCCTCGCCGCCGCGGTCGCGGCCGCGGTGTGGCCGGCGTTGGAGTGGATCACGCGCGGCAAGCCGACCGTGCTCGGCTTCTGCTCGGGCGCCATCGGCGGCTTGGTCGTGATCACGCCGGCGGCGGGCTTCGTCAGCCCGGGCTCGGCGGTGCTCATCGGCGTCATCGCCGGCGTCGTGCCGTACTTCGCCTGCACCAAGCTGAAGGCGCTGCTCAAGTACGACGACGCCCTCGACACCTTCGGCATCCACGGCGTCGGCGGCACGGTGGGCGCGGTCCTGGCCGGCGTGTTCGCGTCGCCCACGATCAACCCCAACCTCGACACCAACCTCAAGGGCCTGGTCGGCAACGGCCTGTGGCTCGAGCAGCTCAAGGCCGTGGGCCTGACCCTGGTGCTGTCGATCGGCGCCACCGCGATCATCGCCTACGCCCTCAAGGCGGTGCTCGGCCTGCGCCCGAGCGCCGAGGCCGAGGAGGCCGGGCTCGACGAGGCCGACCACGGCGAGGCCAGCTACCACCTCGAGGAGGGCGGCGGCCACGGCGGGCTCGAGGAGCTCGAGCACGCCCGCGCCCCCGCCGGCGCGGTGGCGTTCGAGACCGCCGAGTCGGCGGGCTAGCGGCGCGCGCGCGGTCTGGCCCGGCCGGTCGAGGACGTCACCCCTCGCCGGCGGGCGCGGCGACGATCCCGTGGCGGGCGAGCCCGGGGACGATCACGTCGCGCCAGGTGGCCTCGACGACGATCGTCACCCGGGCCCGGGGCAGGATGCCGAAAGACGAGAGGTCGGCGGCGGCGTCGTCGGCGCCGGGGCCGGCGGCCTCGGTGGTGGGGAGCTCGGCGACGTCGTGGCGGAGCGCGTCGGCGCGCATGGCGGCGACGTGCGGCGTGAGCCAGGTGACGTCGCCCGTCGCCGCGACGGCGGCGAGGTGGGCCCAGCCGAGGCGGCTGTGCTCGAGCTCGTCCTTCACGATCCCGGCGATCGCGGCGCGGCTGGGGCCGAAGCGGGCGGCGTCGCGCATCGCGAGGAGGAGCGCGCACGACAGGGTCTCGGTGACGCAGCCCATCGCGACCGAGGTGTAGAGCGCCCGACGCCCGGCGTCGGCCGGCGGCCCGTCGCCGGGGTCGCGGGGCGCCACCACCACCGCTCGCGGCGACAGCGGCGGCAGGCCCGGCCGGCAGGCGTCCACGATCGCGCGGCAGCGCACGGCGTGGCGCGCCTCGTCGTCGGCGGCGACCCGGGCGCGGGCGGCGAGGGCGGGCAGGCCGGCGGCGGCGAGGTCGGCGGCGAGCCCGGTGAACAGCGCCGCCGCCTCGCGCTCGACGCGCTCGCGGTACCGCCACAGCCCGGCGACCGCGTCGCGCGCCGATGGCGGCAGGTCGTCGGCGCGGATCGGTCCGTCCCCGGGGCCGGGGCCGGGCGGCGCCCCGTTCAGTCGCACGTCGTGGACCAGCAGCAGGTGAAGCCGTCCTGCACCACCGGCGGGCTCACCCCGCGATCGCAGCACGCCTCGACGTCGCAGAAGCACGCCGCGCCCTCGGCGCCGGCGTCGGCGGACGAGGTGGCGTCCGCGCTCCCCGGCGCGGCGTCGACCGGCGGATCGCGGCGGGAGGTGTCGTCGTCGGCGCACGCGGCGGCGCCGAGGACGACCAGGACGTGGAAGAGCTTGTCGAGGTGGAGCGTGGCCATGGGCGGACGATGGCGCGGGGGCGCGCGCAAGAAAAGCAAGATGATGTGACGAGACGCATCAGTAAAACTACCGAATGCGTCGCCGCGTCCAGCCGCCTCCACGCCGCCACCTCGTCGCCACCAGGCGGGGCGACCGATTGACGGCATCCGTTCGAGCGGACGAACATGCGTCATCTTGGTCGCCCGCAAGCCCCCCCCTCGCAAGAAGTCTCCCGAGGCCGTCGCGCCCGCCTCCGCCGCCGCCCCGCCGGCCTCGCCGCCGGCCCCGGGCGGCGACGACACCGCGGACCTGGCCCCGGTGGTGGGCGCGAACCTGCGGCGCCTGCGCACCCGGCGCGGCCTGTCGCTCGAGCGGCTGTCGCAGCTCTCGGGCGTGAGCCGGGCCATGCTCGGCCAGATCGAGCTGGGGCAGAGCGCGCCCACGATCAACGTGCTGTGGAAGATCGCGCGCGCGCTCGAGGTCACGTTCTCGGCGCTCATCTCGACGCGCTCGCAGTCGGGCGCGCTCATCCTGCGCTCCTCCGAGGCCAAGGTCCTGACCAGCAAGGACCGCTCGTTCAGCTCGCGCGCGCTGTTCCCGTTCGACGAGCCGCGCCGGGTCGAGTTCTACGAGCTGCGCCTGACCCCGGGCGGGGTCGAGACCGCCGACGCCCACGCCCCTGGCACCAGCGAGAACCTGGTGGTGACCGCCGGCACCGTCGAGATCGACGTCGCCGGCGAGACCCACCGCCTGGACGCCGGCGACTCGATCTTGTTCGAGGCCGACTCGCCCCACGCCTACCGCAACGCCGGCCGCGGCGAGGCGGTGATGTACCTGGTCATGACCTACGCCGAGGCCGTGGGCTGACCGCCGGGGCGGCGGGCGGACGCGCGCCGCGGCGCGCCGGCGCGCCGGGCGTGCGGCTCAGGCGTGGATCCGGCCCAGGGCCATCGCGGCCAGGGTCTCGAACAGGATCGCCGCGCCGAGGTGGGCGGTGATGTCGGCGTGGTCGAGGGCGGGCGCGACCTCGCACAGGTCGGCGCCGACCAGGCGCAGCCCGCCGAGCGCGCGGACCAGGGCCAGGGCCTCGCGCGCGCTGAGGCCGCCGGCGACCGGCGTGCCGGTGCCCGGGGCGTGGGCGGGATCGATGGCGTCGACGTCGAAGGACAGGTAGGTGGGGCGGCCGGCGATGCGCTCGCGCAGCTCGGCGCCGAGTCGGGGGACGCCGCGGCCGACCACCTCGTCGATGAAGTAGATGTGGTTGCCGGCGTCGAGGGTGAGGGTGGCGTCGTCGGGGCTGGCCCACGAGCCGCGGATGCCGACGTGGTAGAGCTGGCCGGGCGCGACCAGGCCCTCGGTGATGGCGTGGCGCATCGGCGTGCCGTGGTGCCAGGCGTCGCCCCAGGTGTCGGGCCCGCTGGTGTCGAGGTGGGCGTCGACGTGGACCACCGCCAGCGGGCCGTGGACCGCGCGCAGGGCGCGCAGGACCGGCAGGGCGACCGCGTGATCGCCGCCGACCACCAGCGGCGCGGCGCCGGCGCCGAGGATGGCGCCGACCTCGCCGGCCACCGCCTCGCGCATGGCGGCGCGGTCGAAGGGCGGGAAGGCGACGTTGCCGCCGTCGCGGCAGGTCAGGGTGGCGAACACGTCGACGCCGCTGGTCGCGTGGTAGCTCTGCACCAGCGCGCTGACCCGGCGCAGCGCCCACGGCGCCAGGCGGGCGCCGGGCTGATAGGTGGTCCCGGCGTCGGTGGGCACGCCGAGCAGCACGACGTCGGCGCCGCGGTAGCGCGCGGCGGCGGGGGCGGCGACGTCGACCAGCGGCAGGCGGAAGAACGGCGCCTGGCCGTGGCGGAGGTACTCGAAGGCGGCCTGCTGGGTCATGGCAGCTCCGGGCGCGCGGCGTGGGCGGTCCGGGCGTCGCAGGCGAGCGCGATCGCGGTGCGCACGCGGGCGGCGAAGTCCTCGGGCGCCTCGGCCGGCCGCGGCCACATCGGCGCGCGCACGACGAGGCGGGCGCGGGCGGCGCGGCGGGTCGACATCATCCAGTAGTGCGGGAGGAACGTGGCGTTGCCGGTCCAGGCCAGCGCGGGCTCGTCGTACGACAGCGCCAGCGGGACCACGGGCACGCCGGCGAGCGCGGCCAGCCCGAAGCTCCCGCGGTGGAACGGCAGCAGGCGCGTGCCGTCGGTGGTCGTGCCCTCGGCGAAGTTGAGCACGCTGACGCCGTCGCGCAGGACGGCGAGGGCCCGGCGCAGGACCCGGGCGCGGGCGGGGATCGACGCGCGGTCGACGAAGCTGACGCCGAGGGCCGCCGCCGCCGGCCCGACGACCGGCCAGCCCGCGACCTCGGCCTTGGCGATCGGCGCCGCCGGCACCTGCGACAGGATCACCAGCGGGTCGAGGTACGACAGGTGGTTGGCGACCAGGACGCACGGCCGCTCGGGCACGATGCCGACGACCTCGACCGTGATCGCGTGGATCGCGCACAGCTCGCGCGCCGCCGCGGCCAGCGCGCGGGCGCGCTCGGCGCGGGTGCGGCCCCGGGCGATGCGGGCCTCGCCCAGCGCCGACAGGCTCACGGCGGCGGCGCGGGCCATCCGGGCGCCGCC
>CAADGB010000208.1 GCA_900696455.1 uncultured delta proteobacterium | reverse complement strand
GCGCCGGCAAGCCCCCCGGACAGCCCTCACGCGACGGCCGCGGCTTGTCGGCCTTCGACACGCCCTCGCTGGCGCTCGGGCGGCTCAGGCCGACCGGAGCGATGGGCTCGCCGTTCGTTTCCCGCGAGCTCCGACCGCGGTCGGTGAAGGGCTCAGGGTGAGCGGGTCTCCTTCGAGGCCGAATCCGAACCCGAGGCCGAACCCGAACCCGAGGCCGAACCCGAACCCGAGGCCGAATCCGAACCCGAGGCCGAATCCGAACCCGAGGCCGAATCCGAACCCGAGGCCGAATCCGAACCCGAGGCCGAATCCGAACCCGAGGCCGAATCCGAACCCGAGGCCGAATCCGAACCCGTCAGCGGAGTAGCGCGAGCGCCGCCGCCAGCGCCGCCAGCCCCACCACCAGCAGCGCCAGCCAGGCCAGGGTGCCCCGCCCCCCCGGCGCCAGGGTCGCGCCGCCGCGGCCCTCGCAGGCGTGGCACACCGCGAAGGTCGTCGCGCCGCCGTCGGTGAGCACGCAGCAGTCACCGCACACCGGCGCCTGGCAGCGCGCACACGGGCCCGCCGCCGGCCGTCCGCACAGACGACAGCGCGCGACCGGCCCGTCGCCGGCGGTGAGGAGCTGACCCATCAGTAGAGGATGCGGGTCCGCAGGCTGGTGTCGAGCGCGGCCACCGCCTTCTTGACCTCGTGCGACACCGCCTGGTCGAGGTCCATGATCAGGTAGCCGATGACCGGATCGGTGGCGAGCATCTGGGCGTGGATGTTGGCGCCCCGCTCCGAGATGATCGCGGTGATGTCGCGGACGACCCCCGGCACGTTGCGGTGGATGTTGAGGATGCGATGGGTGTCGCGCGCCTGCGGCATCTCGAGCTGCGGGAAGTTCACCGCGCCGGTGGTGGCGCCGTTGTTGATGAACTTGGTCAGCGCCCCCGACACCTCGCGGCCGATCGCCTCCTGTGCCTCCTCGGTCGAGCCGCCGATGTGGGGGGTGAGGACGACGTTGGGCAGGCCGCGCAGCACCGAGGCGAAGCCGTCGGAGTTGGTCTCCGGCTCCTCGGGGTAGACGTCGACGGCGGCGCCGGCGAGGTGGCCGCGGCGCACCGCGTCGGCGAGGGCGTCGAGATCGACCACGGTGCCGCGGCTGGCGTTGAGCAGGAAGCTGCCCGGCTTCATCTGCGCCAGCTCGGTGGCGCCGATCATCAGCCGCGTCTGCGGGGTCTCGGGCACGTGCAGGGTGACGAAGTCCGACGACGCCAGCAGCTCGGCCAGCCCCGGCACCGCGCGGTTGTTGCCCATGGGCAGGCGGGCGGCGATGTCGAAGAACACGACGTGCATGCCGACCATCTCGGCCAGCACGCCGACCTGGCGGCCGATGTGGCCGTAGCCGACGATGCCCAGGGGCTTGCCCCGGATCTCGTGGCAGTTGGTCGCCAGCTTGCGCCAGGTGCCGTCGTGGACCTCGCGCGAGCGATCGAAGAGCTGGCGCGACAGGATGATGGTCTCGGCCAGGACCATCTCCGCCACCGAGCGGGTGTTGGAGAACGGGGCGTTGAACACCGGGACGCCGCGGGCGTTGGCGTGGGCGAGGTCGATCTGGGTGGTGCCGATGCAGAACGCGCCCACCGCCAGGAGCCGGCGCCCGGCGTCGAGCACCCGCGGCGTGATCCGGGTCTTGGAGCGGATGCCGAGGACGTGGACGTCGCGCACCCGCTCGACCAGCTCGTCCTCGCGCAGCGCGCCGCTCGCCCGCTCGATCTGGAAGCCCTCGGCGCCGAACAGCTCGTCGGCGCTGCGGTGGACGTTCTCGAGCAGGAGGATCTTGATCTCGCTCTTGGGGAACGACGTCGGCGGCAGCGGGGCGGGCGTGGTCACGGCGGGGCGACCGTACCGCAACCGCGACGGTGGGGGAGGTTCAGGGCGAGGTCGGCAGGGGCTTGGGCGGCGGCGGCGGCGTCCCCGGCCGCGGCGGCGGCGGCACCGGCGGCGGCGGCGGGGGCATCGGCCGATCGCCGGGCGCGCCCTCGCCGGTGGGCGGGGCGGTGGGCGGCAGATCCGCGAACGCGCCCTCCTTCTCCAGGCGCCACAGGTCCTCGTCGGTCACGTACTCCTGGCGCAGCAGCTCGCGGGCCCGCTTGATGCGGGCGACCAGCGCCGGGTCGAGCACCGGATCGGAGTTGTCGCGGGTCGGTCGCGGCGGCGGGCGCATCACCGCGAAGCCGCCCTGGGCCGGCAGGCCGTCGGCGCTCCGGCCCTCGATCACGTACTCGATCATCGCCAGGTCGGGCTGGCCGGCGGCGTCGAGCTCGACCGCGGCGTCGAGCCGCGCCCCCACCCCGAGCGCGGCGCCGGGCAGGATCACGCCCGGCGCCAGCCGCTCGGCCTCGGCGACCGCGCCCCCGCTCAGGTGCTGGCGGCGCAGGCTGCGGGTCAGGTGCACCGGCTGATCGTGATCGTGCCAGACGTGGACGCGCTGCACGACCTTGCCGTCGGGGCCGAGCTCGGGGAAGCGCGGGAACAGCTCGGTGCGCAGGAGCACGAGGCCGCGGTAGTGGCGGTGCTCGAACGACAGGTTCATGAGCTGGACCGAGGTCCGGCCGCGCACGCGCTCGCCGTCGGCGCCG
The DNA here is from genome assembly GCA_900696455.1 of uncultured delta proteobacterium. GTDB lineage: Bacteria > Myxococcota_A > Polyangia > Haliangiales > Haliangiaceae > UBA2376. Next base: position 39,824 of record CAADGB010000208.1, on the reverse strand, counting down.
GTGATCTCGACCTCGACCAGGAAGGTCGAGAACAGCGAGGTCTGGGGGCGGCTGGCGTAGCTGTGGGAGGTGAGCGGGGTGGTGGTCTCCGCGCTGGTGCCGTCGCCGAACCACCACCGCGCCGCGACCGGCTTCATGCGCTCCATGGCGCCGACGTCCATGACCTGGGCGTAGAGCTCGAGCTCGTCGGGGGCGTTGGGCAGGAGCCGGGTGTGGACGTGGACCCGGCGCGGCACCTTGCAGGGCTTCACCCGGATCTCGGGCAACGGCACGGTGGTCGCGACGTTGTCGCGGCCGAACACGGTGATCGTGAGCGGCGGCGGCTCGTGCCCGTCGTCGGCCTCGCGCCGCCGCCCCACCACCGGCACCCGGGGGCCGGTCTCGCCGGCGATCACGTAGTGCAGGTGGGCGTCGTCGGTGTTGCCCGGGGTGTGGGCGCGCACCGTGACCAGGCTGTCCTCGCCCTCGCACACCTCGCGCTTCTCGACGGTGATCGCGTCGATGATCGGGGGCTGGGCGGGCGGCAGCTCGAGCCGTCGCGGCGGCGGCAGCTCGTCGTCGGCGGGCGGCGCCGAGACCTCGCCCCGCGCCGCCGGCAACGCCGGCGCCGGTCGGGCGACCTCGCGCGCCGGCGGGGTCGGGCGGTCTCGACGCCACCACCACGCCAGGAGGAGCAGGAGCGCGAGCGCCAGCGCGGCGGCGACGACCCGCTTCATCCGGGTCGGCTCGGTCGTCGGCACGGCCTCACGGCGTCGACCGGCGCGACCCGGTCGCGCCCGGCCGGGAGTCCGGCCGCAGCCGGGAGGGAGGCTCGGCAGGCCTCGCCCGACGAGGGCGGGCGGCACGCCCTGCCCTGGCTCGACTGACTCGGGTCGGCCGAAGGGCGAGCACGAGTCAGAACCAGCAGCCGTAGACGTTGCCGCCCGAGTTCCACTGGATCTGGAGCTCGGCCCCGGCGCCCGCCCACGGCCCGGTGGCGCCGCTGTAGCCGCCGGTCGGCGCCGCCGGCGAGTGCGGGCCGGCGCCGACGTTGCGGTCGGGGCTGATCGAGCGCGCGTTCGAGCCGCTGTTGTTCACGACCGCGCTCCACGGGCTCGAGGAGTCGGTGTCGCACTTGGTCGAGTCGATGAAGCAGTTGCGGACCTGGCGGGCGGCGTCGTCGCAGATGCTCTCGAAGCAGGTGATCGCGGAGCCGATCCCACCCCAGAAGCCGAGGCCGTCGCTGCACTCGCGCTCGACGGCGTTGTACAGGCCGTTGCCGGCGGCGACCACCTGGTTGTAGCCGTAGGTGTGGGTGGTCATCTCCTGGCCGCCCGAGTCCTCGTAGAAGTAGTGGGCGGTGATGCTCGAGCACTGGGTGCCGTTGTTGCGGGCGAAGCCGGCGACGGTCCGGTTCTCGATGTTCTTGTACTGGTAGGTCGAGTACTCGAAGCGCTTGAACGCGCAGTCGCCGTCGGTGAACTGGCAGCCGCAGTCGCAGCCGTCGCCCGTGCCGTTCCACGAGGTAGGGCAGTTGTTGGCGGTCGACGTGCCGGCCCACTGGTAGTCGCACGACGGCTGGGTGCCGAGGACCCACAGGCCCCGCGTCGCATCCTGCTTCGAGGCCGCCCACTGGTAAGGGGCGTCGTACCAGGCGTGGTCGGCGACGCTCTCGGCCTGGGTGCGCTTGGTGCCGCTGGCGGCCAGGGTGTACGCGAGGTGGGTGGGCGCGGCGCTGCCGTAGAGGAACTTGTAGATGGCGCCCTGGTTGACCTGCGAGCCGCCGGGGTAACCGTGCTCCAGCTCGCCGGGGTTGAGCGGCGTCGAGCAGTAGGTCGGCCAGCCGGTGGTGCCCGGGCTGTACATCGTCGAGTGCGTGACGTAGCCACCGACCCCGTGCGACATCATGATGTGGGTCCGCCACTCGCCGATGGCGTCGATCACCGCGCCCACCGGGCCCTTGCCGCGGCTCGCGATCAGCGCGCCCCGCGGGGCGTTCCAGCCGGCGGCGGTGCTGCCGCAGGCGACGTCGCTGGTGCCGGAGGGGCCGGCGTGGGCCGGGGCCATCGGGGCGAGCGCGAGCGCGACGGCGGCAGCGAGCAGGAACTCGAGGGTGCGGGACATCGTCGGACCTCCAGGGTCAGCGCGTTTGCGCTGTAGGGAGGCCCACAGGTTCTGCAACGGGTAGGCCAGCACCATGATCTGACATCCAACTGAAATCGTTCGTGTATGTCGCTTCTTACAAAGATGAACTCACGTTCAAAGATTAGAACTTGAACAGATCCGTCCATGAACCGATCAAGCGCGACCATCGGCGCGTGAAAGGCGGGAGCGGCGCGGTCCGCGCCCCGTCGCCGCAGGAGCTCTCGACGGTTCGGTACGATGCCGGACGATGAAGGTGCTCGTCCTCAACGCCGGCTCGACCTCGCTCAAGTACGACCTCTACGAGATGGACACCGAGGCGAGCCTCGCCCGCGGCCGGGTCGAGCGCATCGGCGACGGCGCGATCCACGTCAACGGCGCCGGCAGCGTCCCGGTCAGCGCGCCCGACATCGGCGGCGCGCTCACCGCGGTCCTCGCCCACCTGTCGCGCGCCGGCGGTCCGCTGGCCCACGCCAGCCTCGGCGCCGTCGGCCACCGCGTCGTCCACGGCGGCGAGCGGCTGGTGCAGCCGGTCCGCGTCGACGCCGCGGTCGAGGCGGTCATCGAGGAGCACGCGGTGTTCGCGCCGCTGCACAACCCGTCCCACCTCGCCGGCATCCGCGCGGCCCGCGCGCTGTTCGACGTGCCGCAGGTGGCGGTCTTCGACACCGCCTTCCATGCCCAGATGCCGGAGCACGCCTTCCTCTACGGCCTGCCCTACGAGCTGTACGCGAAGCACGGCATCCGCCGCTACGGCTTCCACGGCCCCAGCCACCAGTACATGGCGGCGTGCGCGGCCGAGCACCTCGGCGTCGCCGCCGCCCGCATGCGCCTGGTCACCTGCCACCTCGGCGGCGGCGCCAGCGTCACCGCGATCGACGGCGGGATCTCGGTCGAGCCCTCGATGGGCATGACGCCGCTGGAGGGCCTCCTGATGGCGACGCGCGCCGGCGACCTCGATCCGGCGATCCCGCTGCTCCTCGCCCGCGAAGGCCAGACCGCCGCGCAGCTCGACGAGCTGCTCAACCGGCGCTCGGGGCTGGCGGGGGTGTCCGGCATCGGCCCCGACTTCCGCGACGTCCAGGCCGCCGCCGAGCGCGGCGACGTGCGGGCGCGCCTCGCCGTCGACCTGTTCGTCCACCGCGTCCGCAAGTACGTCGGCGCCTACGCCGCCCACCTCGGCGGCGTCGACGCCCTGGTCTTCACCGGCGGCATCGGCGAGAACTCGGCGCTGGTGCGCGAGCGGGTGTGCGCGCCGCTCGGGTTCATGGGGGTGGCGCTCGACCGCGAGCGCAACGCCACGGCGCGCGCCGCCGACGAGGGTGGCGTGGTCGACGTCGCCGAGCGCCACGCCCGGACCCGGGTGCTGGTGGTGCGCACCGACGAGGAGCGCATGATCGCGCGCGAGGTCGTGCGCTGCCTGGTGGGGCCGACCGCGGCGGTGCGCAGCGTGCGCTCGCGCCCGATCCCGGTCGGGGTCTCGGTCCGTCACGTCCACCTGTCGCGGGCCGCCTGCGACGCGCTGTTCGGCCCCGGCTACGAGCTGGCCCGCCGCCGCGACGTCACCCAGCCCGGGCAGTACGTGACCCGCGAGACCGTCGACCTGATCGGCCCACGCGGCGAGATCACCGGCGTCGCGATCATCAACCCGCTGCGCAAGGAGACCCAGGTCGAGCTCGCGCGCACGGACGCGCTCCGCCTCGGCGTCGATCCGCCGCTGCGCGAGAGCGGCAAGCTCGCCGGCACCCCCGGCCTGACCCTGCGCGGCCCCCACGGCCAGGTCGCGATCGAGCACGGCGTGATCCTGGCCCACCGCCACGTCCACATGCACCCCGACGACGCCCGCAGCTTCGGGGTCGGCGATCGCGACGTGATCAAGGTCCGGATCGAGGGCGATCGCGAGATGACCATGGGCGACGTGATCGTCCGCGTCCACCCCGAGTACGCGCTCGACCTCCACGTCGACACCGACGAGGCCAACGCGGCCGGGCTCGGCAACGACAGCGTGGTCGCGTTCGACGGCCTGCAGGTGGGCTGACCGCGGCGGCGCGTGGGCGGCGATCAGGTCGCGCGCTGCGCGGCGCCGGTCATGGGCACGAAGCGGACCGGGAACACGGTCTCCTCGCGGTAGCGCGCGGGGCCGTCGCGGGTGACGAGCAGGAGCTCCTGGTAGTCGACGCCCACCGGGATCACCAGGCGGCCGCCGACCGCGAGCTGGGCGAGCAGCGCGGGCGGCACCAGCGGCGGCGCCGCGGTCACCACGATGGCGTCGAAGGGCGCGGCCTCGGGCCACCCTGCCCAGCCGTCGCCGACCCGGAGGTGGACCCGGTCCTCGCCCACGCCGAGCTCGCGCAGCACCCGCACGGCGCCGGCGGTCAGCTCGGGGTGGATCTCGATCGACCACACCTCGGCGCCCATCGCCGCCAGCACCGCGCACTGGTAGCCGGAGCCGGTGCCGACCTCGAGCACGCGCGAGCCGGGGCGGACCCGCGCCAGCTCGGTCATCGCCGCCACGATGTAGGGCTGCGAGATGGTCTGGCCGCTGGCGATCGACAGCGGCGTGTCGTCGTAGGCGTACGGCAGGACGTCGTCGGGCACGAAGCGGTGCCGCGGCACCGCGGTCATCGCCGCCAGCACCGCCGGATCGCGGACGCCGCGCGCGGCGAGCTGCGACTCGACCATGCGCCGGCGCTCGTCGGCGCGGGGGTCGTCGTGCGGCTCGGTCAGCATCGGTCGCACTGGCTGGGGGCGGAGGTGCACTGTCCGCCGCTCCGGCAAGGGGGCGGGCCGGGGCAGGCGATGGCGCCGGCGCAGGCGCCGTCGCCCGCGCAGCTCGTGTCGCAGGCACAGGCCTGGCCGCAGGCGATGCCGGCGGCGCAGCTCCCGGCGCCGCCGCAGGTCACGGTGCAGGCGCCGCCGCCGCAGGCGACCTGGCCGGCGCAGCTCCCGGGGCCGTCGCAGGTGACCGTGCACGCGGCGGCGTCGCCGCAGCTCACGCCCAGGGCGCAGGCGTTGCTGCCGGAGCAGGTCACCGCGCACGGCACGGTCCCCGGGCACTGGACCGGGGCGGCGCTGCATGCGCCCGGCGTGAGGCAGTCGATGAGGCAGGTCTCGCCGTCGAAGCGCGTGCAGGGGCTGGTGGCGCCGTCACCGCCGGCGTCGGACTCGCCGGGATCGACCACGCACCAGCCGTCGACGCAGTCCCGGCCGCCCGGGCAGTCGGTCTCGCGTTCGCAGCGGAAGTCGCCGGAGCGCGAATCGATCTGGCAGGCGTGCAGGGCGAGCGCGGCCGCGGTCACGACCAGCGCCCGGACCACGGTGGCGACGGCGCTCACCACCGGCCCTCCACGACCACACCGGCGCCGGTCGGCGCGAGCCGCGGCGTCACGACCAGGCCGCGGTCGTCCGGGGCGCGGTCCCGACCCCGACCGGCCGTCCACCACCACACCGCGCCGGCGGCGGCGGCGACCCCGCCCGCGATCACCAGCGCGTTGCCGGCGCTGGCGTAGCGCTCGGCGGTCCGCTCGAGCCGGGCCAGCCGATCGAGGTCGGCGGCGGTCGCGGTCGGGGCGTCGTCGATCTCCCCTTGCCCGATCGCGGCCAGCACCCAGGCGCCGACGCCGATCGCGACCACGGCGCCGCCGGTGAGCGCGATCGCGGCCGGGGTCCGACGCGAGCGGGTGCTCACCTCGGGGCCGGCGCCCGCGCCGGCGCTACCTGCACCCGCGCCACCTGCACCCGCGTCGCCCGGCCCCACGTCGCCGGCACCCGCGCCGCCCGCGCCCGCGTCCGCGCCGCCCGCGCCGCCCGCGCCGCCGGGGTCATCCGCGCCCGGGCCTGGCGCCACGTGGGCCTCGAGCATCGCCGGCACCGCCGCCTCGATCGCGGCCAGGTCGCGCGTGCGAGTCGCCGGGCGGAGGGGGAACCGCTGCGTCACCGGCGCGGTCTCGCGCCCGACCGCGGTGAGCTCGACGGTGACCTCGCCCCCGGCGTCCGCGGCGGCGCCGGCGACCACGCGCACGACGAGGAGCTGGTCGACGTTGAGCGCGGCCGCGACCGCGTCGAGGCAGGGGCGCGCGGCCGGATCGCACCCGACGATCACGGCGGTGTCGGCCAGCGAGGCGCTCGAGCGCGCCACGTCGGGCGTGACCCGGCGCGCGCCCTGGGTGAGCGCCCGCGCCAGATCCTCGGGGATCGCGCCCCCGCCGCCGGCGTCGCCGGCGGGCAGCACCATCACCCGCGGCTTGAGCGAGGCGTGCGCCGGCGCCGCCGCCGCGACCACCGCGACGGCAGCCACCCCGAGCCAGGTCCTCACCTCAGGTTCTCCAGCCGGCCGCGGATCTGCGCGGCGTCGGACGCGCCGGGTGCGAGCTGCAGGTAGCGCTGGTAGGAGCGCGCGGCGCTGCCGCGATCGCCCTTGCGTTCGTAGGCCATGCCCAGACCACGGTGGGCCGGAGCGTACCGCGGATCGCGATCGAGCGCGGCGCGGAACCGGGCGATGGCGCCGCCGGTGTCGCCGGCGACGTACCGACCGAGGCCGTCCTTGTAGAGGCCGTGTGCGGTGGTCGGCATCCGCTCGTCCACGACGGGGGCGGCCGAGGCCGGGCCGGGATCGCGGCGGCGGTCGCGTGGCTCGCGGTCGCGGCGCGCGGTGGCGCCGGTCCCGGGACGGGCCACGTCCTCGGTCGTCGCGGCCGCCTCGCTGCCCTCGCCCGGCGGGGCCTCGCCGCGCGCGCCGTCGCCACGGTCGTCACCCGCGCCGGCGTCGGCGGCCGACGCGGCGGCCAGCTCGCCCGGGGACGCGCCGGCGACCCCGGCGTCGACGGTGGGCGCGGCGACGGCGGGCGCGCGCCCGGTCCTCGCGGCGGCCGCGGGCCCGGACGAGGACGAGTCACCGCGCTGCGTCGCCGCGACCACGACGATCACCAGGAGCGCGGCGGCGGCCGCCGCCACCATGGCCAGCCGCCGGCGGGGCTGCGGGGACTCGACGAGCTGGACCGCGCTGTGATCGAGCAGGTCGACCTCGCCATCGCCGGCGGGCGTGTCGCCGTGGGTCGGCGGCCGCGCGGCGCCGGCCGGCGGCGCGACCGCCACGACCTCGTCGAGGACCAGCCCGTCGTCGCCGCCGCCCTGGCCGTGGAGCTGCTCCAGCACCTCGGGCCGGGGCTCCTCGCGCGCCGCCAGCTCGCGCAGGAGCTCCTGGCGGGCCGAGATCTGGGGCGCGAACACCGAGCGCATGAAGCGGGCGATGGGCTCGCTGTCGGCGGTCCAGTTGGCGGCGCGCAGGACCGCCACCAGGTCGTCGTGCATCGCCTTCGCCGTCTGGTAGCGGGCCGCGGGGTCGCGCGCCAGGGCCTTGAGGCAGACGTCATCGAGATCGCTGGTGATGCCCAGGCTCAGCTTCGACGGCGGCTGGATGTCGCCGGCGCGGATGCGGGCGAAGGTCTCCTCCTCGGTCCGGGCCGCGAACAGCCGGCGCAGCACGAGCGACTCCCACAGCACCACGCCCAGCGCCCACACGTCGGAGCGGCGGTCGGCCGAGGCGCCCTCGAACAGCTCGGGGGCCAGGTAGCCGGCCTTGCCCTTGACCAGGCTGGCGTCGTGGCTGGTGCGGATCTTGGCGACCCCGAAATCGACCAGCTTGACCTGGCCGCTGTAGAGCACGATCACGTTGCCGGGGGTGACGTCCTGATGGACCAGCTCCAGGCGCTCGCCCTTGAGGTTCTTGAGCTCGTGGGCGGCGTGGAGGCCGGCGGCGCTGTCGGCGATGATGCGCGCGGTCGAGAACGGATCGAGGCGGGGGCCGGCGCGCGAGGTCTTGAGGATCGTCGCCAGCGACTCGCCGTCGAGGTACTCCATCGCGATGAAGTAGATGCCGCCCTCCTCCCCGAGGTCGTAGATGTCGACCACGTTGGGGTGCTTGACCAGGGCCGCGAGGCGGGCCTCGTCGAGCAGCGCCTCGGCCAGGGCCGGCCGCGACGCCAGGCGGGGGTGGACGAGCTTGACCACCACCAGCTTCTCGAACTGGCGCGGGCCGCGCTGACGCGCCAGGTGCACCTCGGCCATCCCGCCCTCGCCGATCTTGGCGACGAGCTCGTACTTCCCGAGGCGCCGGGCCGCGCTCATCCTGGTTCTCATGATAGCGCGCCCGCGGCCCCGGGGCGCCGCCAAACTCCGGTCGAGCGCGCGCTCGCCTCGGCCGCGCCTCGGCCTATTCGAACCAGAAGCCCAGCGTGAGGTGGACCCCGAACCCGGTCACCCTGGGCGCGGCGACGTTGGTGGCGACGCTGGCGGTGAGGTCGTGATCGAAGGTGGGACCCAGGCCGACCAGGACCTGCGGGTAGGGGTTGAACATCACGGGGGCCGAGGCCGAGATCCGGGTCCCGCGCACCGTGAGCTGGCTGGTCCTGGTCTGGTAGGTCGTGTTGCCGAACGAGGCGCCGGCTCGCAGCCACAGCGAGGCCACGCTGCCCAGCGGGACGACGTAGCCGGCGCGGCCGCCGAAGCGGAAGCCCTGCATGGTGTCGAAGCCCTGGAGCTCGCCGTCGAGGCCGACGTCGATGCCGAAGGTGACGCGGCGGAACGAGGTGTAGTCGCCGGCGAGGTGGAACGAGTACCGGGTGCGGGTCTCGTTCTCGGCGCCGTCGATCCGGATCGTGTCGCGCTGGTAGTCGAACGACGCGTCGGTGGTGACGATGTACTGCCCCTTCTCGCCGAACGGGCGGGCGGCGGCCGGCGTGGCGGGGGCGAGGACGGCGGCGGCGAGGGCGGCGGCGGCGGCGAGGGCGGGGACGGGCGTGCGGGGCATGTCGAGGTGCGGATGTCACCACGCATGACCGGTCGGCGCGACTGGCATCGTGTGACGCGCTGCGACGGTCGGGCCTCGCCGGAGGTCGCGAGCCTCGCCGCCGCCGGTGCCAGCGCCCGAGGTCGGTGGCACAATCGGCCGGCGATGTGGGCCCGACTCACCGTCGTCATGACCGTCGCGCTGGCCGCGATCGCGCCGGGAGGATGCATGAGCGAGCGCAAGCAGGATCCGCCGGCGGCTGCTGCCGAGCCCGTGCCGGAGCTCACCCGGGCCGTCGAGCTCGCGGCGCGCGCCGGCCAGCGCGTCCGGGTGCGCGGTCCGGTGGAGCGCCAGAAGCTGGGCGACGCGGTCGTGGTCGACGGCGTCGATATCCTGTGCCCCGATCTGCGCCTGCCCGAGGGCGACGGCGTGGCCGAGCTCGAGGGTCGGCTCGAGCGGTGGGCGCCGCCGGTGGCCGAGGTCGGCCCCGGGGGCGAGGTGAGCCAGGGCGTCGAGCCCGGCACCCGGCAGTGGATCCTGCGCGACTGTGTCCGCCGCTGAGCGCGGCCATCGGTCGGGCGCGTCGGCCGCGCGCGTCGGCCGCGCGCGTCGGCCGTGCGCGTCAGCCGGCGAAGCGCTGGTCGTGCCAGCTCGCCAGCGCGTCCAGGTGATCGATCACGACGTCGGCCCCGGCCCCGGCCAGGACCTCGGCCCGATCGCCGCCGGTGGTGACCGCGACGCACAGCGCGCCGACCGCGCGCGCGGCGCTGACGTCGTGGACGGTGTCGCCGACCACGACGACGGTGTCGGCGGCGCCGGCCCCGGCGCGCTCGACCGCCCGCGCCACCAGCTCGGCGCGGATCGGCGAGTCGCAGCCGTAGCCGCCGGTGCGGGCGAGATCGAAGCGGTCGGCGAGGCCGGCGTGGTCGAGCTTGATGCGGGCGCCGCCGCGGACGTTGCCGGTGGCGATCGCGAGCGAGACCCGGTCGCGGCCGGCCAGCCAGTCGAGCGCGGCGCGGGCGCCGGGCAGGACCCGCAGGGTCGAGGCCGGCCCGGCCAGGGTCCGCTCGAGCTCCTCGAGGTAGGCGGCGATCACGTCCTCGATCTCCGCCGGCGTCGGCGCCCGCCCCAGCGCGCGCTCGAACAGCTCGCGGACGATGTCGGGATCGGTGCGCCCGGCCGCGGTCAGGCCGCGGCAGGCGTCGGCGACGCCGTGGCGCGCCTCCATCACCCGGGTCAGGGCCCGCGCCCCGGCGCCGCCCGCGCGCAGGAGCGTGCCGTCGATGTCGAACAGGTAGTGGATCACGGCTGGCGGAGGGTGGCGTGGCGGACCGCGATCTCGAGCAGACCGTCGAAGGTGTCGCGCAGGGCCCACGCCTTCTCGGTGAAGCTGTCGAGGGTGCTCGAGCGCAGGAGCCCGGCGCCGAAGGCGTCGCGCACGCCCTTGCAGCCGCTCTCGCGCTCGAAGCGCATCGACGTGCCCTCGTAGATGCGGTAGCAGGCCTCGTGGTTGCCCGCGTTGTAGAGCGGGGCGCCCAGCTCGATGGCCTGGCGGATCGAGTCGACGGCCTCGATGATCTGGCCGTCGGTGCAGCCCTCGAAGATCGTCAGGTCGTGGCGGGGCACCTTGCGCACGATCGTCTTGCCCCCGGCCGAGACCTCGGCGGGGCGCGGCCGGGTCAGCGCGGCGAACTCGGCCACGGTCATGGGCTGCTTGCGCTCGCGCAGGCGGCGGACGTAGTTGGACGGGATGCCGAAGTTGAGGTTCTGGCCCTCGGTGAAGATGGCGGTGGCGACCCCGATGACCTCGCCGTAGGCGTTGAACAGGGGGCCGCCGCTCGAGCCCTGCGAGATCGGCGCCGAGATCTGGAGCAGCGTGAGCTCCGCGGTCACCGGGCGCACGCTCGAGATCAGGCCGTCGCTGACGGTGTAGTCGAGGACGCCGAGCGGATTGCCGATCGCGATCACCGGATCGCCGGCGGCGACGGTGTCGCTGTCGCCCAGCCGCAGCGCCGGCAGCGGCGTGCGCGGATCGACGCCGAGCAGCGCGAGGTCGTGGGCGACGTCGATGGCGACGATCCGGGGCACGGTCAGGACCGTGCCGTCCAGCGTGCGGACCTTGATGTCGGCGGCGCCCTCGACGACGTGGAGGTTGGTGGCGACCGTGCCGTCGTCGTCGACGACGAAGCCGGTGCCGACCCGATCGGCGCCGACCTCGATGCGGACGATGGCCGCCCGCGACTGCTCGACGATCTGCTTGGGGGTCAAGCGGACCGGCGCGTGCTGGGCCGGTCCGCCGCACCCCGCCGCGAGGGCGCTGGCGACCACGGCGGCGACGAGGAGGGAGCGCACGTCGGGAGCATAGCAGCTACCAGAGGGCGGCGCCGATCACCCGCGCCAGGCCCGACCACGACGGCGCGAGCTCGAGCTGGAGCATCCGCCGCGCCACCGCGACCGCGCGCGGGTTGCCGGTGAACCACACCGGGCGCGGGCGGACCACCAGCGGCCCGCGGACGATCGACTTGTCCACGCCCTCGAGCATGAACGCGTTGTGGACCCAGCCCAGCCCGCTCTGGATGTCGCGCAGCGTGGCCGAGGGGTGGCCGCCCCAGGGCAGCGAGCCCAGGGCGTAGCCCACCGCGGGCCAGTGGTTGATGGCGACGGTGCCGTAGCGCAGCTCGGCGATGGCGCGCTCGACGCCGGCCCCGACCACCGGGTCGCGTTCGAGCGCGCCGGGGACGAGGAGCGCCGCGTTGAGCGTGCCCCACAGGGTGTCGTTGCAGAACCGGGTGGCGCGATCGAGGAACTCGACGGGATCGCCGGCGGCGCCGGGGTCGCCGAGCGGGACGTCGCCGAGGATGGCGCAGAACGGCTCGACCCGGAACGCCGGGTCGTCGGCGCGGCCGGGGTCGAGCTCGCGCACGATCGTCCACGGCAGCTCGCCGTCGGCGGCGCCGCCGGGCACGAGCAGGTCGCGCCCGGCGGTCAGCCGGGCGTAGCGGTCGAAGGCGCCCGGGTAGTAGGCGGCGCGCGCCGGCGTCTGCGCCAGCTCGCGCGCGACGAGGCCGAGGAAGGCGTCGCGCTGGGGCCAGGCCCGGGCCGTGATCAGCAGCTTGGCGGCGTTGCAGTTGAACGACGCGTTGTTGGTGACCATGGTCGCGACGTTGGCGGCCATGAACGCCAGCTCGTCGTCGGCGTAGGTGTACGGCACCACCATCACCGGGCTGATGTTGCCCAGCTCCGACGAGATCGGTCGGGTCAGCCGCGGCTCGCCCGCCGCCTTGCGCCGCTCGCGCTCGGGGCCGGGCGGGCCCCACACGATGAGATCGTGGGTGTGATCGGAGCCGGTCAGGTGGACGTCGTCGACGCCGTCGTGATCGACCAGGTACTGCCCGACCTCGCCGCCGCCGTGGACCACCCGCAGGAAGCCGTGGTCGACCAGCGGCCCCAGCGCCCGCTCGAGGATGGGGCCGAGCCACGCGTTGACCGGGTTCATCTTGAGCAGGCAGACGAAGCCCTCCACGAACAGCTTGGAGAAGACGTCCATGGGCGGGATGCTCGAGACGTTGCCGGCGCCGAGGACGAGCGACACCCCGCCCTCGGGGGCACGGGCCCGATAAAAGCCGGCCTGGCGGCGCGCGGCCTCGCCGCGATCGACGCCGGCGGCCATCAGGCACGACCCGCGGAACCCGGCGAACGCGACGCGGTCGAGGGCGCCGCCCGGGAAGACCTCGAGCTCGAGCCGGCCGTCGCGGCGCACGCGGGCGCCGGTGCCCAGCGGCGGTCGGCCGCGGGCGGCGATCGCCTCCAGGCTCTCGGCGAGCAGGCGGGCCAGCCGCAGGGTGGGCAGCGGTCCGGCGAGCCACTCCTCGGCGGCCAGCGCGCCGCCGATGCCCTTGGCCTTGCAGCCGGTGGCGACCCAGGCCTCGGCGGCGTCGGCGATCCGGGGCATGCAGGCGCGCAGGAGGGCGGCCTTGTCGCGGGCCGGCAGGCCGGCGAAGGCGCGGGCGCGGTCGCGCAGCCGGGCCACCGCCTCGTCGAGGTCGGCGCGGGCCGTGGGGCGGACGTTCGCCGCGCCCGGGCCGCTCGCCGGCGGCGGGGTGAGCGGCGGCGGGGTGGGCGTGGCCATGACCGTACTGTACGGGGCCGTCGCGGCCGCCGACAGTGGTTCGCGGCCTGCGCCGCGGCCGTCAGTCCGCCGACCGCGGGGCGATCGCCTCGACCTCGGTCGTGCGCTCGCGCGCGGCGGTCGGCGATCGTCCGCCTCCGAGCCGCGCCCGCCGCCACCAGTCGGCGGCGTCCTCCTGTCGCCACGGCGGCAGGACGCGGGCGCAGTCCTCGAGCGCCGCGCCCAGCGCCGCGGCGTCGGGGTAGCGGCGGACCGGCGACTTGGCGAGGCAGCGCAGGACGATCTTCTCGAGCGCGCGCGCGACCTCGACCTGGGCGCGCAGCGACGGCGGCACCACCGGGGCGAGCTGGTGGGTGCGGCGCAGCTCGTCCGCGGAGTCGCCGTCGAAGGGCGGGGTCCCGGTCAGCGCGAAGTAGAGCGTGGCGCCCAGGGCGTAGACGTCGCTGGCGGCCGAAACACGCTGGCCCTCGAAGGCCTCGGGCGACATGTACGCGGGCGTGCCGACCGCGGTGCCGTCCTGGGTGACGCCGGCCTCGTCGAGGGCGCGGGCCACGCCGAAGTCGAGGACGCGCACGTGATCCTCGTCGTCCCGGGCGTCGGAGCAGTGCAGGTTGGCCGGCTTGATGTCGCGGTGGATCACGCCGGCGGCGTGGGCCGCGGCGAGCCCGCGGCAGGCCTGGGCCACGAGGTGGACGGCGCGCCCGGGCGGCAGCGGGCCGGCGGCGGCGACCAGCGCGTCGAGATCCAGGCCGCGCAGGTACTCGAAGGCGATGAAGGCGATGCCGTCGTCGGCGACGCCGACGTCGAGGATGCGGGTGAGGTGGGGCGAGGACAGCGAGCGCACCAGCTCGACCTCGCGGGCGAAGCGCGCCCGGGTCGCCGGCGTGGCGCCGGCGATGGGCAGGAGCTTGAGCGCGACCTCGCGGCGGCGGACCTCGTCCCACGCCAGCCACACCTCGCTCATGCCGCCGCCCAGCGGCGACAGCAGGCGGTAGTTGCCGAGCTGCCGCGACGCCGACAGCTCGTGGCGCAGCCGGTGGGCGCGCTGGGTGACGGCGATCGCGACCACCAGGAGCGTGGCGTGCGCGACCGCGGCCGCGCCCAGATCGGCGGCGCTGGCGTCGACCTCGACGAGGCCGGGCACCAGCGCGCGGGTGACGACGTAGGCCGCGGCCCAGGTGACGGCGGCGACGCCGGCGCCGCGCCAGTCGGGGGTCAGCACCCAGCCAGTGAGGATGAGGAGCACGACCGGCGTGAGGTCGTACGGGCTCCCGGCGGCGGCCGGAGCGACGTCGCTGGCGATGGCGGCGGCGAGGGCGCACAGGGTCGCGCCGACCGCGACCACGGTCGCCCAGGCGCCGCGGAGCGACGTCGCGGGGTGGCGCAGCGCCAGGAGGCCGCCCCCGATCGCGGCGAGCCCGAGGCCGCGCAGCGCGACCACGCGCCACGACGACCCCGCGCCGTCGATCAGCAGCGCGTCGATCACCAGCGAGCCCAGGAGCCAGAGCGCGGCCGCGGCGATCATCAGGCGCTGCGCGTCGCGCGGCAGATCCCGCTCGACCTCGGCGGTGAGGTCGTGGTCGGGCGGGGCGACGGCGCGGTGGAGCGCGGCGAGGCGCGCGGTCGTGCGCGCGCTCCGCGCGGGTGAAGGGATCATCCGCGCGGGTCGATCGGTCGGTCCCGGCCGCCCCGAGTCGGCGCAGATCGCCTCGGCGGTGCCTCCCCTCATCGCGCCAGTGGCGCCGCCGCGCCTTGACCCCTGCGGGGTGATCGAGGACCCCTGTCGCTTCCCGACGTCGACGCCCATGAAACCATCAGAGCACTCCCGAGGGGGATCGTCAACGCGAGTTCGGTCTCACGACGCGCGCCGCGGGACGCGCGCTCGCGGCGGTCACTCCGGAGTGGCGGTCACGGAGCCGGCGGCGGTGCCGGTGACGGCGTCGGTGCCGGCGCCGGTGGTGCCGGTGGCGTCGGCGGGGTTCGACCGCCGAGCCCGCGCACGTGGCGCAGCGCCGACTCGCCGGCCTCGCGGAAGCCGCGCGGGTTCTTCCGCGGATCGATCCCCGAGCGCACGCCGGCGTCGAGGTGGCGCTGGTAGAGCTCGACGCGCACCTCCTCCCAGCTCGGGCACGCGCCGGCGCCGCCCGCGGCGCATGCCGCGAGCGTCTGGTTGGCGAGATCCAGCGCCTCCTTCACCTCGAGCCGGTCGGCGTGCGCGATCGACGCGGCGAGCAGCGCCCGCCAGCGCGTCGGCGAGTCACCGAGCCGCGCCGCGCCGACCACCGGCGCCTGGACCGCCCAGTCGAGCTGGCCGGCCTCCCCGAGCCGTCGCGACACCTCCGCCAGCGCCCGCCCGTCGTCCGGTCTGACCAGGGCGCGCGCCTCGGCGAACGCCAGCGCCAGCCGACTCTCGCGATCCATGCGCGCCGGCAGGCTGGCGCTCACCGCGCGCGGCGGCAGGAAGACGACCACGCCAACCACCACGAGGACGACCAGATCGGTCAGCGACAGGAAGCGATGGATCTGCACGGTCGAGCACCTCCGACACCAGGGAGGGCGCGAGGTTCCCACAGACTCGCCTGGCCGCCCCGGCAGGACGTGGCATTTCGCCCCGGCCCGTCCCGAGTTGCCCCGGCCCACGCGCCCGCGCGCGCGCGCGCGACACCTGCAAACCCGAACGATCCAGAACGCTTCGGCTCGTGGATCTCCTCTTGCAGCACCTGCGGCACCAGACCCGTTGACCCGCCCGCCCGGCCGCGCCGGCGCCCACTGGAGGTACTCCGACCATGCTGCAGTCGATCTCGTCCGCGTTCCACGAAGGTGGGTGGGGCATGTGGCCCATCCTCATCACCTCGATCATCACCATCGCCGTCATCGTCGAGCGCGCGGTGTACCTGTTCAAGGCCTCGGTCGACAAGGACAAGCTCCTCGCGCTCCTCAAGAGCCAGGTCATGGCCGGCAACGTCCAGGGCGCCATCAAGGTCTGCTCCGGCAACCCGACCCCGATGACCCGCATCGTCCAGGCCGGCCTCATGAAGTTCAACAAGAGCGACGACGAGGTCCAGGCCGCGATGGACGAGGCCGCGCTGCGCGAGCTGCCCAAGATCAACGCCCGCACGCCCTACCTGGCGATGCTCTCGAACTTCGCCGTCATGGCCGGCCTCCTCGGCACCATCACCGGCATGATCAAGTCGTTCGGCGCCGTCGGCTCCGAGGAGAGCGGCGACAAGTCGACCGAGCTCGCCAAGGGCATCTCCGAGGCGCTCAACTGCACCGCCTTCGGCATCGGCACCTCGCTCATCGGTCTGCTCGGCTACTCGCTGCTCCAGGGCAAGACCACCCGCATCACCGACGACATCAACGAGGTCACCGTCCAGGTGGTCAACCTGGTCGTCAACCATCGCTCGCAGATGCAGCCCCAGGGCTGAGTCCACCGGACCACAGCTCAACCCCCGGCGTCGGGCTCCCTGACGCCGGGACTCGGAGGTACCCATGGGTGCTGCGATTGATACCGGCGGGGACAAGAAGAGCGTCAACGTCGAGCTCAACATCGTCCCCTACATCGACCTGATGAGCTGCCTCACGGCCTTCCTCCTGGTCGTGGCGGTCTGGGTCAACATCGCGCAGATCACGATCCAGCCCAAGGGCAAGAACCGCAACCAGCCGATCACCGAGATCACGGACCCGCCACCGGTCATCTCCGTCCTCATCCAGGCGGACATGATGTACGTCGGCGTGTCGCGGCTCGCGGTGGATCCGGTGCAGGTGCGCAAGAACCCCGACGGCAACTACGACTGGCCGACGTTCGAGAACGCCCTCATCGCCCTCAAGAAGGAGGAGGCGTTCGCCGAGCGCAACGACATCGAGATCGCGGCCGAGAGCACCTCGGCCGCGCCGGTGAAGTACGACCACGTGATCCAGGCCATGGATCTCGCGGTCAAGGTCGGCTTCACCGGGGTCGGCCTGTCCGAGCCCACCAGCCTGTCCTGGCGCCCGACGCTGTAAGGAGACCCCGATGCCAGTAACCAAGGCAGGCCCCCGCCTCTACCGCTCGGTGCCGTTCAAGCACCTGGGCAAGGGCTCGGCGACCGGCGGCGCCCGGTCGTCGAACATCTCGCTCAACCTGGTGCCGTTCGTCGACACCATGACCATCCTCGTCTGCTTCCTGCTGATGGTGTTCTCGAGCACCGGTGAGCTGCTCAAGGCCCAGAAGGGCCTCGAGCTGCCGATGGCGATGCAGAAGGACGCGCTGCAGGTGGCGCCCATCATCATCGTCACCAACACCGAGGTCTCGTTCCAGGGCACCCAG
Organism: uncultured delta proteobacterium; assembly: GCA_900696455.1. Lineage (GTDB taxonomy): Bacteria > Myxococcota_A > Polyangia > Haliangiales > Haliangiaceae > UBA2376. The sequence goes on along the minus strand of CAADGB010000208.1, from coordinate 22,478 downwards.
GTGGCGACGATCGACAGCCTGCTGCGCGACGAGCGGCCGACGCTCAAGATCGAGGCCCTGTTCGAGCGCCTGCAGGCGGTGGGCAAGAAGCGGCGCGAGGAGATCAGCCTCGGCCGCGACAAGCGGGCCAAGAAGGCCTGTGACGATCTCAAGGCCGGGATCGTGGATCCGTCCAACCTCTGTCCCGAGGGGCTGGCGATCCTGCAGGCCGACAAGGAGACCGACGCTCGCGTCATCACGATGATCGTCACCACGGCCAAGTACGCCGAGTTCGACAACATCCTGTTCGCGGTGAAGGCCAAGTAACGCGAGCGGCGTCCGCGCTCTGGGAAAAAAAGACGCCGGGTCGGGCCGCAAGGCTCACCCGGCGTTGCATCATCTACCGGCTTCCGACGTCTCGGCCGGCCTGCGCCGGCTCTCGAAAGGATCGATCCATGCTCCTCCGCTGGCGGAACCTCTCCGGCCTGCCGTCCACGCTCCTCGTCGGGATCGTGGCGGTCGTCGCCCTCACCGGGTGCCCGGAAGATCAGTTCGACTACACGACGCACACCAAGAAGCTGGGTGACTCGCGCGAGGTCGAGCGCGCGGTGACCGAGCTCGAGCGGCTCGGCGACAACCGCGCCATCCCGGCGCTGGGCAAGGCGTGGGAGCGGCAGGGGCGGCCGGTGGCGATCCTCCAGGTCATCATCGACCTGGCCAAGCCGCTGACCGAGGAAGAGGCCAAGGCCACCTTCAAGAACAACTACAAGGCGCGCCCGGCGGCCTGGGACAAGGCGCTGCCCATCCTGACCAAGGCCATCGAGGAGGTCGACCCGGCCAACCCGCGCTCGATCGAGAGCGCGCGCCTCGCCGCCGAGGCGCTGGGTCGGGCCAAGATCGACGCGGCCCTCGAGGTGCTGGTGGCCGCCGCCAACAAGTCGCCCGACAAGCCCGAGATCAAGCAGCTCCGCGGCCAGGCCATCATGTCGCTGGGCGAGCTCGGCAACCCCGGCGCGGCGTCGGTGCTCAACACCATCATCCGCGAGGAGTTCAACCCGGCGCGGCCCGAGATGCACGGCGCGGCGATCATCGCCCTGGGCAAGCTCAAGAGCGAGCAGGCCATCCCGGTGCTGATCGAGTCGATGTACCGGCTGCCGTTCTTCTTCAAGCAGGTGCGCCGCTCGCTGGTGGCCTCGGGTGGGGCGACGGTGTCCCAGCGCATGAAGGCGATCCTGGAGGGCACCGACAGCGAGACCCGGACCCTGTTCCAGGAGAACGCGCTCGACACCTACAAGGGGGACGTCGGCAAGGACCCGCTGCCGCAGTCGGAGTGGCAGAAGGTCTCGGCCATGGACTACTACGCCGCGATCATCGCCGGCGATCTCTACGACCCGGCGCTGGTGCCCTCGCTGCTCAAGGCGCTGGCCCGCGAGCCCGTCCCCGCCTACTACGTCGACTCGGCCCCGGGCCCGGTCCAGCACAACGCCATCCTCGACGCCCTGCGCAAGATCGGCTCGCCGCAGGCGACCCAGGCGGTGCTCGACGTGTGGACGACCGGCAAGGTCGAGGAGATCAAGCCGATCGCGGCCAACGTCTTCTCGTTCGTGTCGCGCGACGGCTCGGAGAAGACCGGCAAGGGCACCGCGCTCGACGCCCTGGGCGCGATCGCCGCCGACAACAGCGCCGACCAGGGGCTCCGCCTCGAGGCGTCGGTGGCCTACGGTCGTCTCGCCCGCAGCAAGGATCGCATCCCGCTGCTCCTGACCCAGGCCAAGAAGTACAAGGAGGCCAGCGACAAGGCCAAGAAGGAGGCCGACGGCTCGCCCAAGCTCCAGTACGAGGCGGCCAAGGGCGTCTACGAGGCGGCCAAGGAGAAGCTCGACGCCGCCAAGGCCGAGGTCAACCGCAAGGGCGGCGAGCGCAAGGCGCCGATCGAGCTGATCGAGGCCATGACCAAGGCCAAGGTCGAGTTCGACAAGGTCAAGGACCCCTACACGGTGGCCCGCGCCAACTGGAAGGGCCTCGACGACAAGGCCAAGGCCTACCGCGGCTTCCAGCGCCTGTTCGAGACCCACGCCGCGCGCATCGAGATCGCGATGCACTGCAAGGACGACGTGGCCTGCTACGTCGGCCTCTTGCCCGCGATCCCGGCCGCCGAGACCGACGAGGACGGCAACCCCAGGCCGCTCAAGGGCCCCGACGTCAACGCCAAGTGCAAGGCCGACTGGGCGGGGCTGTCGGCCCGGCTCAAGGCCGCGTCGTCGGACATCGAGGTCGACAAGTACACCGACGAGGAGAAGCTCGAGGCCTGCATCGCGCAGATCGAGCGCGCCCTGCTCGAGGTCGGCAAGATGGGCCCCAAGGCGGCCAGCGTCGCCCTGCCGGTCCTGCTCTACAACGTCATGACCGACGACCGCCTGGTGCGGCAGAGCATCCTGCTCGCGCTGCCCAAGGTCGCCGGCAAGGACTGCGTCGAGTGCGGCGCCAAGCTCGACGCGGCGATCAAGGCCGGTTCGGGCAAGGACTCGCTGCGCGAGCTGAACTTCGAGACCCAGGTGCTGCGCAGCTACTTCGCCGGCGAGTCGGCCGAGGCGACGGAGTAGATCGCGCCGGCGCGGCGGCCGCGGGCCACCCCTGGCCGGCGGCCCGCGGCGGGTCGCCCCTGACCGGCCGAAAAGGGCGACGCCCTCGATGGCTCGAGGGCGTCGTCGCTAGCGGGGGTGGATGATGGGAGTCGAACCCACGACACCCAGGACCACAACCTGGTGCTCTACCGATTGAGCTACATCCACCGCGTTGCCGGTATCTAGCCGAAAACCAGTGAGACGTCCAGACCGTCCTCGCCCGATCGTCGCGCTCCTCGCCGGGGCCGCGCTCGCCGCCGCCTGCGGCGGGTCGGGTGAGGGCACGCCCGACGCCCCGGCGAGCGGTGACGGGGGCGAGGACGCCGCGACGCTCGACGACGCCGCCGGCGGCGACGGCCCGGGGCCGGACGCGGCGACCGGCTGCGGCGCGGTCGTCCCGCCGCTGGCCGACCTCGGCGGCACCGAGGGTCTGGCCATCGCCGCCGACGGCACGATCTACTACTCGCAGCAGGGCGCGGTCGGCCGCTGGGTGCCCGGCGGCGCCGCCGTCGACCAGTGGGTGACCCTGCCCGGCACGACGACGGTGTGGGGCCTGGCCCTCGACCCGTCCGGCGCCCTCTACGTCGGCACGCCCGGCGGCGGCGGCCGGCTGTGGCGCATCGACACCACCGCCGCGACCCCGACCGCCACCACCCACCTGATGGACGCCGGCAGCGCCAACGGCGTGACGGTCGGCCCCGACGGCGCCGTCTACTACTCGCACTTCAACGCCACCGGCCACGTCTACCGGGTGGCCTCGGCGGGCGCCCGCACCCAGGTGACGACGACGCCGATCACCCAGCCCAACGGCGTCCTGTTCGACGCCGACGGCACGTTGCTCGTGGCCAGCTACGCCACCGGCGGCGGCGTGCTGCGGCTGACCCTCGACGCGGGCGCCGAGACCGCGCGCACGACCGCGCTCGCCGGCGCCGTCGCCATGGCCGGCAACATCGACGGCCTGGCCCGCGACGCCCAGGGCCGGCTCTACGTCACCAACAACAGCGGCGGGCGCGTCCTGCGCTTCGGCGCCGCGCAGGCCGGCGTGTTCGGCGCGCGCGAGGAGCTGCTGATGGGCGTGAGCGCCGCCGCCAACATGGCGTTCGGCCGCGGCGCGCTGGCCTGCACCGACCTCTATGTCACCTCGTCGGGCGCGCTGCGCCGGCTCGACGCCGGCGCGACCGGGGTGCCGTGACCGCCGGTGGCGACGGCAAGAAGCCGCCGGGGGCGCCGGCGGCGGCCAGCCCGTTCGCGGCCCTCGCCCGCCTGCGCGACGGGCTGCCGGCGGGGACGGCCCCGCCGGCGGGTCCGGAGGCGCCGCCGCGGGGACCGGCGCGGGCGGTGGTCCGCCTCGAGCGCAAGGGGCGCGGCGGCAAGGAGGCGACGATCGTCGAGAAGCTGGAGCTGCCCGCGGCCGAGCTCGAGCGCTGGTGCAAGGAGGCCAAGGCGGCCATGGGGTGCGGCGGCGCCGTCGCCGGCGCGACGATCGTGCTGCAGGGCGACCTGCGCCGCCGGCTCGAGCCCTGGCTCACCGCCCGCGGCGTGCGCAAGGTGACGGTGGCGTGACGGCGCCGGACGTCGGTTGCCGGATCGGGACGGCGGTCGCCGGATCGGGACGGCGGTCGCCGCGGCGGAGGCCCGCCGGCCGCGCGCGACCGCTGCATGCCCGGGCGCGCCGTGGTAACGAGCGGTGATGGCCTCTCCCGAGGGTGATCTGCCGCCAGGTCCGGGTGGGGCCGTCCCCGCGGTCGCGCGGCCCGAGACCGCCGCCGAGTACCTGGCGAAGTGTCTGATCGCCGATCATCGGTTCGTGCCCGGCACCCTGGCCGAGGCGGCGCCGCTGGCGGAGGCGTGTGACCTCATCCTCACCGGCGGTGACGGCGTCGGCCTGACCATCGCGTGCATCATCGACCGCGACGCCGATCGGCTGCGCCGGTTCACGCTGCCGGCGGGGCGCGTGGACGAGATCGCCGCCGCCTGCCGCAAGCACGTCGGCTCGGTGTACGGGGTCAAGGACGCGGTCACGATCGAGATCTGGGAGGTGGGGCAGGGCGTCCCCGACCCGGACGACCGGGCCCGGCTCGAGGGCTACGCGTTTCGGCGCGTCACCCGCAAGGGCGTCGCCATCCGCGGCTACGCGGTCGATCCGGTCGCGGCCGGCGGGTGCGGCGCGCTGTTCGCGACCGCCGCCGACGGCGCGGCGCGCCAGGCGTGGATCCAGCGGATCTTCGGCGGGCCGCGGCGCAGCGACGCCGAGCTGCGGGCGGCGGCGCAACAGCACGAGCAGGTGGCGCGGTTCGACACCCGGCCGCTCGCGACCTACGCGCTGCTCGCGGTCTTCGCCGTGATGTTCGTCATCGAGCTGGCGTGGCCGCTCCTGCCGGGCGACGGCGCGTCGCCCAGCGTCGGCACGCTCATCGCGCTGGGCGGCCTGCAGCAGGTCCGGGTCGAGGAGGCGGGCGAGTGGTGGCGCATGCTGACCTGCGCCTTCCTCCACGGCGGCGTGATGCACCTGGTCTTCAACGGCGTCGCCATGTTCATGGCCGGCGGCGTGCTGGAGAACCTGATCGGGCGGCGCTGGATGCTCGCGCTGTTCGTGATCGGGGCCCTCGGCGGCTCGGCGATGTCGATGGCGGTCAACGACGACCTCGTGACCTCGGTCGGCGCCTCGGGCGCGATCATGGCGCTCCTGGCCGCGGCCATGATCGCCAGCTTCCGCCTGCCGGCGGGCCCGGCCCGCATGCAGATCCTGGTGTCGCTGGGGCAGATCCTCATCCCCGGCCTCCTGCCGCTGGCCACCAGCGGCGGCGACAAGGTCGACTTCGGCGCCCACCTCGGCGGCGCCCTCACCGGCGCGGCGGCCGGTCTGCTCCTGCTCGCGACCTGGCCGCGCGAGGCGCCGCACCCGCGCGGCGCGCGGCTCGCCGGCGCGATCGCCGCGGTCGGCCTCGCGATCGCCGCCTACGGCGTGGTCCGGGTCGCGATCGACCGGCCGGAGTACGCGCGCCTGCTCGCCGGTCACGCCATCCTCGCCCGCGACCCCCAGCTCGCCCAGCAGCTCGTGCCCGACGCCGAGCTGCCGCGTGACGAGGCGTCGATCGTCGCGCGCACGCCCGAGCTCCTCGCCCGCTACCCGCGCGATCCGCGGCTCCACTACTTCACCGCCCTGATCGCGCTCGACGCCGACGACGTGCCGCGGGCCCGCGCGCACGCGGAGCAGGCGCTGGCCGAGCGCGACCTGCGCCACCTGCTCACCAACGTCGACGGCCTCGAGGTCCAGCTCCGCTTCGTCCTCGCCCAGATCCACGACCACGAGGGCGAGCCCGATCGCGCGCGCGCCGTGATCCGGCCCGGCTGCGCCGCCGCCCGCCGGGTCGCCGAGGGCGAGGTCAAGGCCTACTTCGAGCGAGCGTGCGCGTCCCACGTCGGGCCATGACGCGGCCGGGTCGGGGGCCAGGACGCGCGCCCAGGAGGGCTCGAACCTCCAACCCCCGACTTAGAAGGTCGGTGCTCTATCCAGCTGAGCTATGGGCGCATCTCGCGTCGGGGTGAGAGGATTCGAACCTCCGACTCCCTGCTCCCAAAACAGGTGCGCTACCAGGCTGCGCTACACCCCGTGCCACTCGCCTGCGCGAGCCCACAAGGGATACCGGGAACGCCGCGGCGGCGCAAGCCCGGGGTGACGCGCCGGCCGGCACGGCGGGCGGGCGGCGCGGGGTGGCGATCGGCCGGCGCGGCCGCGCGCGGCGCGTGCTCGGAGCTGTGAAGGAGTCGCACGCTCAGGTGAGGTAGGCGCGCAGCCGCGGCGCCAGCGCCGCCATGGCCCGCGCCCGGTGCGAGACGTGGCCCTTGGGGCCGACCCCGGCCTCGGCGAAGGTCTGTCCGATCTCCGGACAGAAGAAGAGCGGATCGTAGCCGAAGCCGCCGGCGCCGCGGGGGGCGTCGAGGATCACGCCCTCGACCACCCCGTCGGCGGTGACCAGCTCGTCGCCCAGCGGCCCGGCGGGGTCGGCCAGGACCAGGGCGCAGCGGAAGCGGGCGGTGCGCAGCGCGGCCGGCACCGCCGCCAGCGCCCGCAGCAGCTTGGCGTTGTTGGCGGCGTCGTCGCCGTGGGCGCCGGCCCAGCGCGCGCTGTAGACCCCGGGGGCGCCGGCCAGGGCGTCGACCTCGAGCCCGCTGTCGTCGGCCAGCGCCGGCAGGCCGCTGCGGGCCGCCACCTCGCGCGCCTTCTTGGCGGCGTTGCCGACGAAGGTGTCGGCGTCCTCGACGACGTCGGGCAGCTCGCGACCGAGCAGGGCGGCGGCCTGGTCGAGGCCGATCACGTCGATGCCGGTGCCGGCGAGGAGATCGTGGAGCTCGACCAGCTTGCCGCGGTTTCGGGTGGCGAAGACCAGGGGCCTCATGGCCGCGCCCTCACCCGGCCACCACCGCGCGCTGGGCGGCGGTGAGCTGGGCGATGCCGACCGCGGCCAGGTCGAGCATGGCGTCGAGCTGCGCGCGCGAGAACGCCGCGCCCTCGGCGGTGCCCTGGACCTCGATCAGCGCGCCGCCCTCGGCCATGACCACGTTCATGTCGACGTCGGCGCGCGCGTCCTCGACGTAGGGCAGATCGAGGACGACCTCGCCGTCGACGATGCCGACCGAGACCGCGGCCACCGGCGGCCGCAGCGCGGCCAGGTCGGGCAGGGCCCCGGTCCCGACCAGGTGGCGCAGCGCGAGGCCGATCGCGATCCAGGCGCCGGTGATCGAGGTGACGCGGGTGCCGCCGTCGGCGCACAGCACGTCGCAGTCGACGGTGAGCGTGCGCTCGCCCAGCGCCTTCAGATCGACGGCGGCGCGGAGGGCGCGGCCGATCAGGCGCTGGATCTCCTTGCCGCGTCCGCCGGGGTCGCGCTTGCTGCGGGTGTGGGTGGCGCGCGGCAGCATCGCGTACTCGGCGGTGATCCAGCCCTGGCCCTTGCCGGCCAGGAACGGAGGCACCGTGCTCTCGACCGAGGCCGAGCACACGACCCAGGTGTCGCCGAGCTTGACCAGCGCCGAGCCCTCGGCGTGCTTCTGGAAGCCGGGGATGATCTCGAGCGAGCGGAGCTGGTCGGGGCGGCGGCCGTCGGGGCGCATGGGGCCCGGACCATACACCGAAGGCGGCGGCCGGGCCGGGGCGCGGCCCGCGGTGACGGTCGGGGCGCGCGGAGGAAGCCCGACGCTCCTGCCGAGCGATCGGTCAGGGCGGCGGGAGCTGGGCGACGATGGCGCGGGCCAGGGCGCCGGCGATGGCGGCCTGGACCTCGGGCCGGGCCAGCTCGCGGCCCTCGATCGGGTGATCGATGAAGCCGACCTCGACCAGGACCGCGGGCATCGTCGCGCCCAGGAGCACGTGGTGGGCGTCCTGGCGCACGCCGCGGTCGCCGGCGTCGCCACGGACGGCGCGCAGCTCGCGCTGCACGGCGGCGGCGAGCTCGGCGGACTCCCACTGGCAGGCGCCGCGCTCGACGTCGTCGAGCACCAGCGCGGTGGCGGGATCGAGCTCGGGGCGGGCGGCGCCGCTCTCGCTGCGCAGGGCGCGGCCGTCGACGTCGACGCCGCCGGCGGTGAGCACGAAGGTCTCGAAGCCGCGCTGGATCCGCCCCGGGGAGGCGTTGCCGTGGATGCTGACGAACAGCGCGGCGCGGCGCTGGTTGGCCGCGGCCACGCGCTGGCGCAGGGTGAGCGTGACGTCGCGCTCGCGGGTCAGCGCGACCTCGACGCCGCGGGCCTCGAGCTCGGCGCGCACCGCCCGCGCCAGGGTCAGCGTGAGCTCCTTCTCGATCAGGCCTACGCCCAGCGCCCCGCTGTTGGAGCCGCCGTGGCCGGGATCGAGCACCACCAGCGGGCGGGCCCGGATCGGGCCGGGCGCGGTGGACGGCGACGACGGCGCCGCGCGGTCCGGCGCGCCGGCGACCGGCGCGACCGTCACCGCGAGCACGGCGGTCAGCGCGACCAGCGCCGCGGGGACACGCCGCGCGGCGCGGCCTCGGGGCTGACCAGGCGGGCGACCGGCGTGTCGAGCTGCGTGCATGAGATGTAGGATAAGGTCCGACGTTGGAGCCACGCCAGTTTCGGGGTGAAGGGCCGGGGGCGAGACCGCCGTGCCTTGACCCAACTACCCATGGAGGCTACGTTTTTTCCTTCGCATGGAACGTGACCGGCGCTCCGTCTCCCCGCTCGAGCTGATCCTGATCGGGGCGGTCGTGGCCGAGGTCGCGTTCGGCCGGCTGCTGGTGCGCGGCCTGGAGAAGAAGCCGGTCTTCATCAAGGGCGAGGCGCAGAAGCTCGTGCCGCCGACGTGGTTCGTCGCGCTCGACTACGTCGCCCTCTTCCTCCTCTACTTCGTCGCGCTCCTCGGCGTGGTGGCGCTGGTGCTGCGGGCGCGCGCGCGCTGGGGCGGCGGGGGCGGCGGCGTCGTCGTCGCGCGCCTCGACCGCGGGCTCGACGGCGCGACCGCGGCGGCGATGGCGGTGGTGGCCGCGTTCGCGACCGTGGTCGATCCCGGCTCGGTCGAGACCGCCCTCCACCTCGCGCTCGGCGCGGTGGCGCTCGCGACCATCGGCCGGGTGTGGGGCGGGCGCCGGGACCTGGGGGCGGCCATCGGCGTCACCCTGGCCGCCCTGCCCATCCTCGTCTACTGCGGGGCCTCGCTGCTGCAGCCCTGGCTGTGGAGCGAGGACGAGCTGCTGGGCGGCCAGGCCCGCATCGCGATCGGCAAGGCGGTGCGCAACGCGCTGGTCCTGGCCGCGATCGCCTCGCCGTACTGCCTGGCGCCGCGGCCGTTCTCGCGCGCGCTCACCCGCGTCCTGCCGTTCGCGATCGCGCTGGTGGTCGCCGGCGTCGGCGCCACGCTGCTGCGGATCGACTACGTGGCGACGGTCAAGGCCGCCAACCGCGTGCTCGGTCTCGACCTGCGTGTCGACGCGCCCCAGGATCAGCTCGCGCTCTACCTGCTGGCGTTCGCGACCATCACCTGGACCGTGACGGCGTGCGTGACCGCGGCGTCGCCGGCGCGCCGCCGCCTGGGCCTCGGCCTCGGCCTCCTGGTCCTGGCCGGGTACGCGTTCACCTGGCCGGCCGCCTTCGTCACCGCGGCGGTCGGCCTGACGTTCCTCGCCGACGGCGCGCGCCGGGTCCGCGACGAGGAGCGGGCGGCGTTCGTGCCGGTGACCCCGCCCATCGAGGACGACGCCTGGCAGGGCTTCGTCGGCCACCTGGTGGCGGCGCTGCGCGCCAAGGTCGGCGACGGCGCGGTGAGCGCGGTCTCGGTCCGCGGCGAGGGTGAGCACACCTCGACCGTGGTCGTCACCGAGCGCCACGGCGTGCCGGTGCGGCTGCGGGTCGAGCGCATGGCGCGGGCCGTGGTCGTGGTCGACCTGGTGTGCGGACGCGAGGTCGACGCCAGCCGCGGCGCGACCTGGAGCGTGGTGGCGCGCGGCGCCCTCGGCGCCGGCAGCCACCCCGAGCCGCCGGCGGCGGGGCCGCTGGTGCGGGCCGGTGACAGCCCGTTCGACGAGCGCTTCCGCTGCCGCGGCGATCGCGAGGCGCTCCTGCGCCTGCTCGACGACGGTCGGCGGGCGCGGGCGGCGGCCAGCCTCGACGGCTGGCTGGCGTACTGGGAGGGCCAGTCGCTGCGCCACCGCGTCTTCCCCGGTCAGGGCGCGCCCCTCGACGCGCCCATCCCGCTGTCGGCGCTCGCGTTCGAGCGGCGGTCGACGCCGGACAGCGTCGAGCGCCTGGTCATGCTGGTCGAGCTGTGCGCCGAGATCGCGGCGACCGGGCTGGTGGACGACGACGCGCCGGTGGCGCTGGGAGAGCCGTCGTGACGGCCGCGCGGGCGCGCGGCGATGGCGGGGGCTGCGGCCGCCTCCTCGCCGCCGCCGTCCTGGCCGCCGCGGCGGCGCTGGCCTGCGCGCCGCGGCCGGGCGGCGTGGTGCCGGTCGATCAGCCCGGGCTCGGGGCGCCCGGGCGCGACGAGGTCGAGGTCGACGTCGACGGGGACGACGGCGCCGACGGCGAGGCGCCCGCGCCGACCCCCATCGCCGACGCCCACCGCGAGGTCGCGGCGAAGATCCTGGCGGCGGCCCGCGCCGATCGCGACGGCTGGGCCAAGCTCGCGCACCTCACCGATCGCATCGGCCATCGCCTGTCGGGCTCGGCCGCCCTCGATCAGGCCATCGCCTGGGCCGCCGACGCGATGCGCCGGGATGGCCATGACGTCCGGCTCGAGCCGGTGATGGTGCCGCGCTGGGTGCGGGGCGCCGAGGCCGCGCGGGTGATCGCGCCGGTGCGCCACGAGCTGTCGATCCTCGGCCTCGGCGGCACGGTGGGGACGCCGCGCGGCGGCGTGCGCGGGCGGGTCGTGGTGGTGCGGAGCTGGGAGGAGCTCGAGGCCCAGCGCGAGCGCCTGCGCGGCGCCATCGTCCTCTACGACGTCGCGATGCCGCCGTGGTCCGAGGAGCACGGCCCGGGCTACGGCTCGGTCGTCCAGTTCCGCTGGGCCGGCGCCGCCCAGGCCGCCCGCCGGGGCGCGGTGGCGGTGCTGGTGCGCAGCGTGACCGCGCGCAGCCTGCGCACGCCCCACACCGGCAGCCTCGGCTACGAGGACGGCGGGGCGCGCATCCCGGCGGCCGCGGTCTCGATCGAGGACGCCGAGCTGCTGGCGCGCCTGGCCGCGGCCGGCGACGTCACGGTCGAGCTCGAGCTGGGCGCGCGCACCTTGCCCGACGCGCCGTCGGCCAACGTCATCGCCGAGCTGCGCGGTCGCGAGCACCCCGAGCAGATCGTCTTGATCGGCGCCCACCTCGCCTCGTGGGACGTCGGCCAGGGCGCGCACGACGACGGCGCCGGCTGCGTCCACGTCATGCAAGCGCTCACGATCCTGCGTCGCCTCGAGCTGGTGCCGCGGCGCACGATCCGCGTCGTCCTCTTCACCAACGAGGAGAACGGCCTGCGCGGCGGGACCGGCTACGCCCGCGCCCACGCCGCCGAGGTCGGCCGCCACGTCGCGGCGCTCGAGAGCGACAGCGGGGGCTTCGCGCCCCGCGGCTTCGAGGTCGCGATCGGCGGCGAGCGCGGCGACGAGGTGATGGCGCAGCTCGCCGACGTGGCGACGCTCCTGGCCCCGCTGGGCCCGATCCAGCTCGTCCGCTCGGGCAGCGCCGGCGCCGACATCGGGCCGCTGGTGCGTCAGGGCGTCCTCGGGCTCGGCCTGCGCACCGACAGCCGCAGCTACTTCGACATCCACCACACCCACGCCGACACCCTCGACAAGGTCGATCCGCAGGAGCTGGCCGACGGCGTCGCCGCGGTCGCGGTCATGGCCTACGTGCTGGCCGAGCTGCCGGAGCCGCTGCACCTGCCGCCGGCGCCAGCCGTCGCGCCGGCGCCGCCCGCGCCCGCTCGATGATGCTCGAGCTGCTGGCGCGGGCCCTCGAGGCGCCGCTGGTCGTCGGCGAGGCCAGCGGGACGGGCGAGGCCGGCATGACCGGCGAGGCCGGCGTGACCGGCGAGGCCGGCGAGGCCGGCGAGGCCGGCGGCGTCGCGGCCGTGGTCGTCCTCGGCGTCCCGCTGGCCGCCGGCGGCGAGCTGTCGGCGGTCGGCGTCGAGCGCGTGGCCGCCGGCGTGGCGCTGTGGCGGGCGGCGAGGGCGCCGCAGCTCATCCTGGCCGGCGGCGCCACCCGCGGCGCCCGGCGCAGCGAGGCCAGCGCGATGGCGGCGTGGGCGGCGCAAGCCGGCGTGCCCGGCGCGGCGCTGGTCGCCGAGGAGCGGTCGCGCACCACCGCCGAGAACGCGCGCGAGGTCGCGCGCCTCCTGCCCGCCGGCGCGCCGGTGTGGGTGGTGACCCAGCCCTTTCACGGCCGCCGCGCGCGCTGGTGGTTCCGCGAGGTCGGGCTGCGCCCGGCCATCTGGCACCTCGCCGACAGCCTCCAGTATCGCGACCGGCGGCGGGCCCTGGGCTGGCTCGGCCGCGAGTACGCGGCGTGGGCGCGGCTGCTGGTGACGGCGGGCCTCGGTCGCCGGACCTGACGCCGCGCCTGGCCGGCGGGCGGGCTCAGGGCAAGGGCGGCGCGGCCGGGGTCGACGGCTGCGTGGCCGGCGCGGGCGGGGCCGGGATCGACGGCTGGGTGGCCGGCGCCGGCGTGGGCTGGGTGGCCGGCGCGGGCGCCGGCGCGTTCCGCGTCGGATCCTGGAACAGGATGTGGAACTCGATGCGGCGGTTCTGGGCGCGGCCCTTGTTGGTCTTGTTCGAGGCCCGCGGCACGTCGGGGCCGTGACCGACGGTCTCGATGCGGTCGGCGGCGACGCCCTTGTCGATGAGGTACCAGCGGACGGCGTCGGCGCGCTTGAGCGACAGCTCGAGGTTCTTCGGGCGCAGCCCGCGGTCATCGGTGTGGCCCTCGATGCGGATGCGGATCGAGCCGAACTCGCGCAGCGTCGCGGCCGCCTTGTCGAGGGTCTTGCGCGAGGCGGGGCGGATCCGGGCCCGGGCGTAGTCGAAGGTGATGCCCTCGATGACGCCGGTGAACTCGCGCAGGACCTTGGGCAGCTCGTCGGGGCAGCCGTCGGCGTCCTCGAAGCCGTTCCAGGTCTCGGGCTCGTCGGGGCAGGCGTCGCTGACGTCGGGGATGGTGTCGCCGTCGTTGTCGAGGTCGGGACAGCCATCGGCGTCCTGGAAGCCGTCGAAGTCCTCGGCGGCCTCGGGGCAGGCGTCCTGGCTGCCGAGCAGGCCGTCGCCGTCGTGATCGAGCTCGGGGCAGCCGTCCTCGTCGTCGATGCCGTTGACGGTCTCCGGATCGTCGACGCAGGCGTCGTCGGGATCGAGGATGCCGTCGCCGTCGCGGTCGGCGACGTCGGGGCAGCCGTCGTCGTCCTGGAAGTCGTTGTAGGTCTCCTTCTCGAGCGGACACCGGTCCTCGGGGTCGAGGAAGCCGTCGCCGTCGGTGTCCCGGGGCGGCGGCGCCGGCCGGCGGCGGGGCGAGAGGTCCCAGCCGTAGCTGATCCCGAACTGGAGCTCGAAGGTCGAGACGATGTAGTCGGCGCGGCCGGCGGTGAGGCCGTGGCGCAGATCGACGCGGGCGTCGAGGCGGTCGGTCAGGCCCCAGCTCACCCCCGGACCCCAGTAGAAGGCGGCGTCGGTGTCGTCGGCCATGAACGGCGAGCGGGTGAGGACGCTCTCGCCGCCGACGCCGACCACGAGGTGGGGCGTGAGCAGGAAGGCGTCGGCCAGCCGGGCGATGGCGTGCGCCCGCCAGCCGAGGACGGGCGCGAAGTACGAGGCGCGGCCGCCCTCGGCGACCTCCCCGGTCGACGAGAACGCGAGGCGGGCCTCACCCTCGACGCCGAGCTGGAGATCGAGGTCGGAGCCGGGGAGGAGGTCGGGCAGGGCGAGGAAGCCGGCGCGGCCGCCGAGGAGCAGGGCGGTCCCCGGGATCTGCTCGGCGGCCCAGGCGTTGCCGAGCTCGATGTCGTCGCCGAAATGGACGAGGCCGAGGAAGCCGCCGACCTCGACCCGGCGCGGCGGGGCGTCGTCGGCCGCCGCCGGCGCCGCCGCCATCGCCAGGATCACCCCGATCGAGAAAGCCCTGTTCACGCGGCGCGAGCATATCGCAGGTCGTGCGCCCACCGCCATTTCCGGGGGGGCCGTCCCGGGGGCGGCCGGCCCACCGCCAGGGGGTGGTGGGGTTGCGCCCGACCCCTCGGCCGCGGCAAGCTCGTCGAAGATCGAGGGGCCCCGATGCTCACCTTCAGCACCGCTCCAGACGCCGCCGAACAGCAGATGAACGCGATCATCTTCTACCTGACCGCGTTCGGGTACATCGACGGCGACTTCGACACCACCGAGAAGACCTTCGTCAAGATCTACATCCGCCAGCTCGTGGCGGCGCGGGCGCGCGAGGCCATGCCCGACGCCACGCCCAGCGAGCGGGCCGAGGTCGTCAACAAGTTCGTCACCCACTTCCACGAGGTGTTCGAGCAGATCGACGGCGGCATCCGCGAGCTGTTCGAGGAGGTGGTCTCCGACCAGGAGAAGGTCGAGGAGTACGTCTACGCCAAGCTCAAGCTGCGCTGCTACGAGATCTTCAACGGCTTCGACGAGACCAACCAGCGCGAGCTGCTGGCCACGCTCGACGAGCTGATCCACGCCGACGGCGAGGCCCACCCGGCCGAGGAGAAGTTCCGGGCCGAGCTCGAGAACCTCCTGCACGCCGAGCCGCGGGTCACGGCCGATCAGATCGAGGTGGTCGAGGCGCCGCCGGTCGAGATCGCGGCGCCGGCCCAGCTCGCCTCGCGGCTGGAGGACCACCCGTTCTTCATGGCCTTCGAGCAGCACTACTCGGCCGATCCGCAACGGCTGCGCAAGCAGGCCGAGGCCGATTTCAAGCTGATGCAGGACGTGCTCCAGCAGTGGAAGGCGCAGCGCATCGCCGGCGAGGGCAAGCTCGACGGCAAGCACGACGTCGGCCAGTTCGCCGGCGAGGCGCCGTTCCTCGACGGCCACGTCTACGTCCACCCGGCGGCGCCGGGCGCGCGCTACGAGCTGACCGTCCTCGGCGACCTCCACGGCTGCTACTCCTGCCTCAAGGGCGCGGTCATGCAGGCCGACTTCTTCGCCAAGGTCGAGGCCTATCGCCTCGATCCCACCCGGCCCAACCCCAAGCTGGTGCTGCTCGGCGACTACATCGACCGCGGGCGGTTCTCGTACCACGGCATCCTGCGCACGGTCATGCAGATGTTCCTGGCCGCGCCCGACCACGTCTACATCCTGCGCGGCAACCACGAGTACTACATCGAGTACAAGGGCCGCATCTACGGCGGCGTCAAGCCGGCCGAGGCCATCAACACCCTGGTCGGCTACATGCCGGGGGAGATGTTCGAGGCCTACATGCACTTCTTCGAGCAGATGCCCAACGTGCTCCTGTTCGACCGCCTCATGTTCGTCCACGCCGGCATCCCCCGCGACGCCGCCCTGGCCGAGAAGTACCAGGATCTGTCGTCGCTCAACGATCCCGAGCTGCGCTTCCAGATGCTGTGGAGCGATCCGTCGACGGCCGACTACATCCCCGACGAGCTCCAGGCCCAGAACGCGCGCTTCCCGTTCGGACGGCTGCAGTTCGAGAAGTTCATGGCCCAGCTCGGCTGCAACATGATGGTGCGCGGCCACGAGAAGATCGACGACGGCTTCAAGTCGATCTACCCCTTCGCCCAGGCCGCGCTCCTCAACCTGTTCTCGGCGGGCGGCGCCGATAACAACGACCTGCCCGAGACCTCGAGCTACCGCTCGGTGACGCCGATGGCGCTCACGATCCACGTCGAGGCCGGCAGCGCCCGGGTCGTGCCCTGGGAGATCGACTACCGCCCGTTCAACGATCCCCGGCGCAACAAGTTCTTCGCCTCGCCGCCCGAGATCGAGCACAAGACCGGCTGAGCCGGGGGGCCCGAGGCGCCGCCGAGGCGAGCTGCGCCGACCCGGGTCGTCAGCCCAGGCCGATCTCCCGCAGCCGCTGGTCGAGGTACTCGCCGGCGGTCAGCGACGGGAAGCGGGGCGCGCCGCCGGTCCGCGCCACGGCGCTCGCCATCGGCGTCAGGTCGACCTCGCGACGGGGGTGGATGAAGCACGGCATCGAGAACCGCTCGCTCGAGGCGTCGGCGGGGTTGACGACGCGGTGGGTGGTGCTCTTGAACAGGCCGTTGGTCACGTTCTGGAGCATGTCGCCCGAGTCGACGACGATGTGGTCGAACGAGACGTGGACCGGCATCCAGGTGCCGTCGCGGCGGAGCAGCTCGAGGCCCTCGGCGGTGGCGCCCGACAGCAGCGTGATGAGGTTGATGTCCTCGTGGGCCGCCGACCGCACCGCGCCCGGCGGGGCGTCGACGGTCGGCGGATAGTAGATGACACGGACGATCGTGTCGCTGTCGGTGGTCATGTCGGCGAACGTGCCGGCGGGCTCGCCGAGGTGCCGGGCGCAGGCCTCGAGGCAGATCGTCCCCAGCGCGTCGAGCGCCTGGTAGAGCTCGGACAGCGCGGGGCGGAAGTCCTCGACCACCTCGTCGGGCCACAGGTTGGGGCCGAAGGGGCGGTGGACCGGGTGCTCGTCGGGCACGCCGGTGCGGCCGACCTGCCAGAACTCCTTGAGATCGGGAGCCTGCGAGTCGCGCGCGTGCTCGGTGCCGAACCCGGTGTAGCCGCGCTGGCCGCGGGCCCCGGCGCGGTGGTAGCGCGCCTTGACGTCGGCCGGGAGGTGGAAGAACGCGCGGGCGGCCTCGTAGGCGCGCCGGGTCAGCGCCTCCGGGATGCCGTGGTGGGCGAGGGCGAAGAAGCCGGTGTCGGCCAGCGCCGCTCCGACGGTGGCGGTGAAGCGGGCGCGGGCGTCGCCGCCCGCATGCCAGTCGCGGACGTCGACGACGGGGATGCTGCTCACGGTCATTGGCCGCGACTATCGCACGCCGGCCCCGCCCGGGTCGCGTCGCACGCGCGCCGGGGCTAGACTGCGCCCACGGAGGATCCCATGGCATCGACGATCAACATCGGCATCGGCGACGACGATCGCGCCGCGATCGCGGCCGGCCTCGGCAAGCTGCTGGCCGACACCTACACGCTCTACCTCACGACCCACAACTTCCACTGGAACGTGACGGGGCCGATGTTCAACACGCTCCACGCCATGTTCATGACCCAGTACGTGGAGCTGTGGAACGCGGTCGATCCCATCGCCGAGCGCATCCGCTCCCTGGGCCACCCGGCGCCGGGCTCGTACGCCCAGTTCGGCCAGCTCGCGTCGATCGCCGATGCCCCGACCACGCCGCCGCGCGCGCTCGACATGGTCGCGATCCTGGTCAAGGGCCACGAGGCCGTGGCCCGCACCGCGCGCGCCGTGTTCCCCGTCGCCGACCGGGCCGGGGACGAGCCCACCGCCGACCTGCTCACCCAGCGCCTCAGCGTGCACGAGCAGACGGCCTGGATGCTGCGCTCGCTCCTCGAGGAGTGAGCCGTCGCGCCGGCCGCGCCGCCCGCCGGGCCGCCGCCCGGGGCGGGCCGGGGCCACGGGACCGCGCCCGGGGACGGACCGCGACCTCGTCGCCGGCGCCCGGGTGCGGCGCGGACGCTGCGACCCGTGGTCGCGGCGTCGGTGTCTGTGAGCGCCAGCGCAGGAGGCGGGGGCCCTTCCGCGCTAGGGTAGGTCGAATGCGGCGCCCCGCCCTCGCCCTGACCGCCACCCTCGCCGCCGGCCTCGCCGTGACCGCCGCGCCGCCGGCGCAGGCCAACGGGCGGCCGCCGGCGTCGGTCAAGCTGGTCTTCCGGCCCGGCAACACCACCGACATCCTGGCCGGCGTGACCTTCGGGCTCATGGTGTCGCGGGACGACGCCCAGACCTGGCGCTGGATCTGCGAGTCCGCGGTCGGCTTCCAGGGCACGTTCGATCCCGACTACGAGCTCACCGCCAGCGGCACGAGCTGGGCGACGACCTTCGAGGGCCTGCGCTTCACCCGCGACGGCTGCACCTGGTCGGGCGTGCCGGCGCCCCTGGGGAGCTGGCTGGTCACCGCCATCGCGGTGTCGCCGGACGGCGGCACGGTCTACGCCGGCGCCGCCGATCCGGTCCTGGGCAGCGGCATCTTCAAGAGCACCGATGACGGGCTGTCGTTCCAGGCCACCGGCGATCTCGGCCGGGTCTTCGACTGGTTCGACACCCTGGTGGTGTCGCCCAGCCACCCCGAGCGCCTGTACGGCACCGGCTACCGCGTGCAGTCGGGCCAGCCGCGCCAGAAGATCCTGTTCCGCAGCATGGACGCCGGGCAGAGCTGGGAGCTCCTGCCGGTGGTGGCGTTCGGCGGCACCGACATCTCGGACATCCAGATCGCCGCGGTCTCGCCGACCGATCCCGATCACGTCTACGTGCGCCTGACCTTCGCGCACTCGACGATCGGCGAGGCGATCTACCGCACCACCACCTGGAGCACGCCGCTGGCCAGCGGCGGCCCGACGTGGTCGGTGGTCCTCGACCTGCCCACGTACATCAACGGCGTGGTCGTGCGCGAGGACGGCTCGGTCCTGGCGGCGACCCAGTCCGAGGGGCTGCACCGCTCGACCGACGGCGGCGCGACCTTCGAGCCGGTGAGCGGCGTGACCTACGAGGCGCGCTGCCTGAACGAGCGCCCCACCGACGGCTCGCTGTGGATGTGCGCCAACCACCTGCCGCCGGATCTGATGGCGGTCGGGCGCTCGACCACCGGCGCGGCGGGGAGCTGGGAGGTCAAGCTCCGCTACCAGGACATGAGCGGACCGGTCCGCTGCACCACCCCGGGCAACCAGCGCGACGACTGCGAGGCCAACCTGTGGTGCGGTACCAAGGATCAGTTCGGCGTCACCTCCGGCGAGATCGACTGCACCGACGCCGGCGTCGATGGTCCCGGCATGCCGCAGCCGCCGCGGAGCTGCTGCGACGCCGGCGGCCCGCCCGGGCCCGAGGTCGGCCTGGGCGCGCTCGGGCTGCTCCTGCTCCTGCGCCGTCGCCGCGCGACGGCCGCCCGCTGACCCGACGCGGCCCGGCCGCGCGCCGCCGCGGGTCGGCCCGGCGCCGGCGCGAGTCCGCGCGGCCGCGTGCTACGATCCGGGCGACCAGCGAGGAGCGCACGATGCAGGCCTTGTCTCGCCTCGACCGCGTCGCCTACCGGGCGCAGCAGTACTCGTTTCTCGTCAACGCCACGGTGCTCCAGGAGACGGCGCGGCTCCTGTCGCGCACGCCGCGGCCGGCGCTGCCCGGCGAGGTCCTCGCGCTCCTGCGCCGCCGCACCGAGGCGCTCTACCAGCGCGACCTCGACAACGTCCGCGCCGGGCTCTACCCGCGCGAGCTGCTGTTCCAGATCCCGACCCGCGAGTACGTCCGGGCCTTCCCCCGCCTGCTCCTCGACACGCCGCGCATCGTCCGCCGCAAGAGGCGCGGCGAGTACAAGGACATCCCGCCGGTCGACAAGGGCCGCTTCCCCGCCTACTACCGCCGCACCTTCCACTGGCAGACCGACGGCTACTTCAGCGAGCACTCGGCCGAGGTCTACGATCTGGGCGTCGAGCTCCTGTTCCGCGGCACCGCCGACGTCATGCGGCGTCAGGTCATCCCGCCGGTGACGCGGTGGCTGCGCGAGACCGGGGTCGCGCCCCAGCACGTGCGCCTGCTCGACGTCGCCTGCGGCACCGGCCGCACGCTGTCCCAGCTCGCCGCCGCGCACCCGGCGGTGCGCTACCACGGCGTCGATCTGTCGCCGTACTACGTGCAGGCGGCGCGCAGGCGCCTGCGCGACGTGGCCGAGGTCGCGCTGTCGGTGGAGAACGCCGAGCGCCTGCCGTGGGCCGACGCCACCTTCGACGTCGTCACCAGCGTCTACCTGTTCCACGAGCTGCCCCGCAACGCCCGCCGCAACGTCGTGGCCGAGGCCTGGCGGGTGCTGCGCCCGGGAGGCCTCCTGGTGATCGAGGACTCGGCGCAGCCGTCGGACAGCCCGGGCCTGGCGGTGGTGCTGGCCGGGGTCTCGGCCGAGTTCCACGAGCCGTTCTACCGCGACTACCTCGAGGACGACCTGGCGGCGCTGCTCGCCGAGCGCGGCTTCGCCGTCCCCGCGGTCGAGCCCCACCTGGTCGCCAAGGTGGTGGTCGCGCGCAAGCCCGCCTGAGCCGAGGCGCAGCCGAGGCGCTCTGCTCCGACTCAGGTCGGCACCGGCGTCGTCGCCGGGACCGACCGATCGACCAGAGCGTGTGCCTTCACACGCTCTGAGCCCGCCGCGCTCGCGGTCCGTCGCCGCGGGTGCGCGATCATGCCGCAGGACGCCGGCGCCGCCCCGGACCAGCGCCGCCTCGCTGCGCTCGGCTCAGGCGCCGCGGCGCTCGAGGTAGGCCCGGCCACGCTCCATCAGGGCGCGGAAGCCGGCGGCGTCACCGGCGCGGACCACCGAGCGCAGGCGCTCGACCGCGAGCAAGAGCGCCGCCAGCGACTCGGTGCCGTAGTCGTTGAGGCGCTGGATCTCGAAGTAGAGGTCGGGGTTCTCGTCGGCGACCCTGGCCGCGGCCTTGAGCTGGGCGTCGAAGGTGGTCGACGACAGCGTGGCCAGCCGCGGCGCGGCCTCGCCGCTCTCGGCGAGGGCGGTGAAGAACGCGATGTTGAGGGCGTGGGACAGGCCGAGCACGTAGGCGATCAGGCGGTCGTGGCTCTCCAGGTCCATCTCGACCAGCGTGGCCATGGTCGAGGCGAACAGCTCGCGGGCGGCGCGGGTGGCCTCGGGGTCGCCGACATCGACGAAGATGACGTGGCGGCCGCTGAGCAGCTCGGTGTCGGGGCCGAACATCGGGTGGACCGAGGTCACCCGGCCGCCGGCGGCGCGCAGGGCGCGGAGGCCCGCGCGCAGTGGGCTCTTGAGCGAGCCGACGTCGAAGACCACGCCCGGCGGCGGGCGGCCCGCCAGCTCGTGCAGGATGTCGGCGGTGATCGACATCGGCGCGGCGACGACGATCAGCTCGTGGTCGAGCTCGAGCGTCCGCCAGTCGGACACCGAGGGCACGCCGTCGACGGCGCCGGCCGGGTCGGCGACCTCGACCGTGAAGCCCTGGGCCGACAGGAAGCGCACGAACCAGCGGCCGATGCGGCCGGCGCCGCCGATCACCAGCACCCGGCGGCCGCCGCCCTGGCCTTGGGCGGCGACCCGGTCGCGCTCCTGGACGGTGAGCGACTCGCGGATGAGGGCGAGCACCAGCTCCTCGCCCAGCGCCGGGGCCAGGCCCTCGGCGGCGGCGGCGGCGCGGGCGCGCTCGACGACGTCGCGCTCCTGGCGGAAGTCGCGCACCGGGGTGCCGGCCGCGCGCTTGATCCGGCCGATCTCCTGGGCGGCGGCCTGGCGGCGGGCGGCCAGGCGCATGAGGTCGCGGTCGATCGTCGCCAGCTCGGCGCGCAGCTCGTCCAGCGTGGGCATGGCCCCCATCCTACCGTGGCGGCGCGGCGCCGGCGGGGGCGGCGGCGGGGCGCGGCCGGGTGAAGCGCGCTCTGTCAGCGACCGCGCCGAGCTCGGCCTCGAGCAGGCGGTCGACCTCGTGCAGGAGCCACCACAGCCCGAGCGGGTTGAGGTGGAGCCCGTCGACGAACAGCAGGCTGGGCGCCGCCACCACCGCGCCGTCGGGGAGCTCGACCGGCTCGGCGGCGGCCAGGCGGGCGCTCCACGCGCCCAGCGGCAGGACCACGGTGCGCGGGCGGGCGGCGGCCCAGGCGCGGACGCGGCGGTTGAGCGCCGTCAGCTCGTCGCGCGACGGCACGACGTGGGGCGGCAGCATGGCCTGGCTGGCGGTCCGCATGTCGGGCAGATCGCCGACGGCCAGCGCGCCGGGCAGGCGCGCCAGCTCGGCGAGGCCGCGCTCGACCGAGGCGGCGCGGGTCTCGGCGTCGCCGTCGCGGTACGCGTACCAGAACAGGAAGTCGACGGCGAGGGTGAGCGTGGGGGCGTGGGCGCGGGCGGCCTCGACCTGGGCGCGGCCGTCGCTCCACGGGTCGCGGAACATCCACACGTTCGCGCGGTCGAGGAGCGCGCCGACGGCGGCGGCGCGGGCGCCGGCCGGGTCGCCCGGCGACGGCGCGAGCGCGGCGGCGAGGGCCTCGGCGATGCGCGGCGCGCTGAAGCCGGCCGAGACGCTGGCGCCGAGCACGGCCACCCGATCGAGCAGGTGCGGGTCGAGGGCGACCGACGGCGGCGCGGGCGCGGCCGTTGCCTTCAGCGGTCGAGGGCGAGGGCGAAGCGGAGCGCGGCGCCGACGGCCTCCATCCGATCGACCGGGAGCTTGCCGAGGCGTTCCAGCAGCAGGTCCTTGGCGAGGGT
>CAADGB010000207.1 GCA_900696455.1 uncultured delta proteobacterium | reverse complement strand
CTCGCGCGGGGCCCATCTTTCCGGTCGGCCTGAGCCGCCCGAGCGACAGCGAGGGCGTGTCGAAGGCCGACAAGCCGCGGCTGCGTGCCGTTCGGTTTCCCGCGAGCTCCGACCGCGGTCGGTGAAGAGCTCAGGGTGAGCGGGTCATTTCAGCCCGAGCCCGGATCCGAACCCGACCTTGCTCGTGGGACGCCCGCCCGGCCGGCGCGACCGGGTCGCGCCGAGCGACCGCCCGTCTGACGGCGGCGTCGCAGCCCGGTGACGGGCCGGTGATCATCGGCGCCGCGCTCACCGTCGCGGCCGAACGTGGTTGCGCCGGGGCGTCGCGGCGTACGAACCTGCCGGCGGTGCGAACGCTCATCCTGTCCTCGCTGCTGGTCCCGGCGCTGTCGTGGTCGGCCGCCACCGCCGACGACGTGGCCGTCACCGACGCGGCGGCGCCCGCGCCGGAGCCGGGCGCGCCCACGTTCCGCCTCGGCGGCTACGTCCAGCCCCAGGCCCGCCTGCGCCAGGACGACGCCGTCGCCCAGTTCGACGAGGACGGCTTCCGCTTCCGGCGCGCGCGCCTGACCCTGGCCGCCCACCGCGCCTTCGGCCAGGTCGAGTACGAGGTCGAGGTCGAGTCGGAGCTGACCCCCGACTTCCAGCTCCTCGACGCCTACCTGGCGGCCAGCGCCTGCCTGGCCGGCGACGGCCGCTGGCGCGTGGCCATGGGCCAGCTCAAGGCGCCGGTGTCGCGGCAGACGCTGCTCTCGGACTCGCGGCTGTCGTTCGTCGCGAAGGCCGAGCTGCAGGGCCTGGCGCCCGACCGCCAGCTCGGCGCCCTCGGCGGGCTGACCGTGCCCTACCTGCCCCAGGTCACGCTCCAGGCCGGCGTCTTCAACGGCGAGGGGCGCAACCAGGTCCAGAACGTCGACCAGCGCTTCCTCTACGCCGGCCGGCTCGAGGTCCGGCCGTTCGGGCGCGGGGTGCCGCTCACCGAGTCGGCGCACGACGGCGACTACCTGGCGGTGGCGATGTCGGCGGCGCGCAACCGCACCGGCACCGGCGTCAGCGTCGAGACCGCGCTCACCCTCGGCGGCGACGTCGCCTTCGCGTGGCGCGGCGTGTCGGGCTCGCTCGAGTACCTGCAGGTCGACCACACCTTCTCGATGGGCTCGGTCCTGCCGGCCTACCGCGGCAACGGGTTCGTGGCCCAGGCGGCGTATCTCCTGCCGCTGCCGGGGTTCGCCGCCGACCGGCTCGAGGTCGGGGCGCGGTTCGAGGAGATCGATCGCAACGACACGATCCCCATCGTCGGCAAGGGCGACGCCAACCAGTCCCTGCGCTACTACACCGCCGCGCTCACCTGGTACCAGGCGCGCCACGACCTGAAGCTCCAGCTCCAGCTCTCCCACATCGTCGAGGTCGAGGACCTCGATCAGAACCTGCGTGACGCCACGTACGCCAACGACACGGTGCTGCTCCAGGCGCAGTACCGCATGGAGTCGAGATGAGCCCCGTGAACTTCACCGGCGCCGGCGCGCGCACCGGCACCGCCACCGTCACCGTCGCGGCCGCCGCGCTCGTCGGCGCCTGCGTCCAGGGCAACCCCGAGGGCCTGGGCGACGTGGCCCCGTTCAACGGCGGCACGATCGAGGTCCCCGGCTGCGGTTACAGCGTCTCGACCCGGGTGGGAGCGGAGGCGCCAGAGGTGGCCGACGATCACGTCGGCCCCGATCCGACGGTCAAGCACGTCCACCTCGGGCTCACCGGCGATCCCCGGACGTCGATCGTGGTCACCTGGCGCACGCTCGACGACGACACCCGCGCCGGCAAGGTCGCCTTCGGCGTGGGCGGGCTGACGAGCGAGGTCACCGCCCTCACCTTCGCCTACCAGAGCGGGATCGGCGGCATCGGCGAGCAGGTCCGGATCCACGAGGCCCACCTGTGCGGGCTCAGCCCCGACACCGAGTACCAGTACCAGATCGTGTCGGGGCCGGGCCACGTCTCCCCCCAGTACAGCTTCCGGACCGCGCCCGACATCGGCGCGACCCCGGACGCCGAGGTCGTGATCGCCTCGGTCGGTGACAGCCGCGACGGCTACGCGATCTGGGCCCAGCTCGTCGACCAGCTCATCGCCCGCACGCCCGACCTGGTCGTGTTCTCGGGCGACGCCGTCACGATCGGCCAGTTCCAGGCCGAGTGGGAGGAGTTCTTCGCCGCCGGCGAGCCGCTGTTCGCGCGGGTGCCGGTGGTGTCGGTGCACGGCAACCACGATCTCAACGCGGTCAACTTCTACTCCCAGTTCGCGATGCCCGGCGACGAGCAGAACTTCTCGTTCGACTACGGCCACGCCCACATCACCGTGCTCAACGACTCGCCGGAGCAGCTCGGCGACCTGACGGGCAAGGTCAAGGAGTTCCTCCGCGCCGACCTCGCGGCGCACGAGGGCAAGCGGTGGAAGCTGGTGAGCCACCACCGCCCGGTGTACTCGGCCTCCACCCGCCACGGCTCCGACATGACCCTGATGATGGAGTGGGCGCCGCTCTACGACCAGTACGGGGTCGACCTCGCCCTGGCCGGCCACGACCACGACTACGAGCGCACCCACCCCATGCGTGGGACCGAGGTCCAGGCCACGCCCGCCGACGGCACGGTGTACGTGGTCTCGGGCGGCGCTGGCGCCGACCTCTACGACAACGGCACCGACTTCTGGACCGCGCTGTCGCAGAAGACCCACTCGGCGGTGACCCTGCGCATCCGCAGCTCGATGCTCGAGCTGAGCGCCTTCGATCCCGGCGGCGCGCCCATCGACGCGCTCACGATCACGAAGCCCTGAGGAACGGTCGCTCGCCGACGAACAGCGCGCGCCGCGCCAGCTCGCGCCAGGCCGACGGACAGGCTTCGCCGAGGAGCACGGCGGCGGCGGCGTAGGCGCGGGCGCGGGCCTCGAGGCTGGCGCCGGCGAGGTGGGCGTCGGCCGCCCCCGGGGCGCGGGCGGTGACGAGGGCGTCGAGGAAGGCGCGGAGCCTCGCGCCGTCCTTGCCGTCGTCGGCCAGGCGCGCCAGGTAGGGCGCGGGATCGCCGCCGGCGCGCGCGGCCAGGGCGGCGGCCACCGGCGCGAGCCGCGGCGATACGCGCGAGGCGGGTGTGGCCAGGGCCCGCGCGACGAGCTCGGCGGGCGCGCCGTCGGAGGCGGCGACGTGGAGCAGCAGCGCGTCGTCGTCGCCGGCGATGGCGGCGGCGGCGTCGGCGAGCTGGCCCTGGCCGAGCGCCCACAGCCCGGCCATCCCGGGGTGCTCGGGGCGGGTCGCGCCCTCGAGGATGGCGACGAGCTGGAGCGTCGGCGCGTCGGCGACGAGCTCGTCGAGGCGGGCGTCGCCGTCGGCGACGACCCGACGCAGGCGCGCCAGGAGGAGCGCGATGGGCTCGCGGAGCTCGGGCAGGCGGGGCCGCACGCGCTCCAGGCGGCCGGCGGCCTCCGCCCAGCGGCCCGCCTCGAGCTCGGCCCCGGCCCGGGCATAGGCCAGCCACGGGCTGTCCGGATCGCGCGCGGCGGCCTCGGCGAAGGCCGGGCCGTCGACGAGCTCGCGCCGGCAGCGCGCCGCCAGGTACTGCCAGGTGGCGTCGGTGGGGCGGGCGGCGGCGGTGGCGACGTGGTGGTCACAGACCGCGGGCCCGCCGTCGTCCTGCTCGACGCGCCGGGCGATCACGTCGTCGGGATCGCGGGCCAGGCGGTCGCCGATCACCTCGGCGCGCCGCGGGGCGGGGACGAGGTACAGCCACGACGCCAGATCGCGGCTGTGCGACGGGGCCCACCGCGCCTGGGCCTCGGCGACCGCCGCCTGCGCGTCGTCACCGAGCTCCAGGACGGCGAGGGTCGGGTGCAGGTCGGCGAGGCTGGCCAGCACGGTGACCGAGCTGCCCGTGCCCTCGACCTGCGCCGGCGGCTCGTCGTGGAAGCGGTCGACCTCGGTCGCGAACCAGCGGCGGGCGTGGTGCCGCGGCGCGCCGCGGTCCCCGGCGGCGACGGTGTAGGTGGCCTCGACGAGGGGGGCGGCCCCGGCGACGTTGTAGACGTAGCGGCCGAGCTCGTCGTCGACGCTCGCCCGGAAGCGCTCGATCTCGCGGCCGTCCTCGGTGTACGCGACGACGGCGTGCGTGGCGCGGGCGGCGACGTCGAGCTCGCGGTGGCGGCGGGCCGGGACGTGGAGCCGCTCGCCGCCGACCTCGACGGTGACCGGGCGGGCCCGGCCGTTGCAGACGATCACGGTGGCGTCGGCGGTCAGGCCGCTGGCGAGGAGCACCGCGCCGACGATCGCGCCGGCGACGACGAAGCGCGCGGCCCCGGGCAGGAAGCCGTCCGCGACCTGGAAGCGGTCCCACCAGCCCAGGCGCTCCTGGCGCGGCCGCTCCTGACCGGGCAAGAGCACGCGGTAGCTCGCCGGCACCCGCGGTGGCGCCGGCGGCTCGGCCAGCGCCGCGCCGGCGCGCGCGGCGGCGGCGACCTCGTCCTCGGCGCGCAGCAGCTCCTCGAGGGCGGCGTCGTGCAGCGCCGACAGCGAGCTCGTCGCCGCCCGCACCCAGGTCTGGGCGGCGTCGAGCCAGTCGCCGACGTTGCTGGCGACCGGCGCGCCCAGGCGGAGCTCGCCGAGGTCGGCCGACCAGCTCTCGATCTCGAGCCTCGCGGCCAGGCGATCGCCGAGGACGACGTCGGCGGCGTCGCCGTACACGGCGTCGAGGGCGTGCCACAGCACGGTGCCGGCCTCGACCACGCGGTCCAGCTCGCGCGCGGTCACCTTGCGGTCGGCGGTGACCACGGCGACGACGTTGTCGAGGTGGCCGGCGGCGTCGGCGAGATCGGCCTCGGCGTGGTCGGCGTAGTGGACGGCTGCGGCCAGGCCGCGCAGGTAGGCCTCCCACGCCGGCGACCGCGCCCGCGCCGCCGCCAGGTGGACCGCGCGCACGCGCCGGTCGTGGTCGCCGATCGCCGCTCGCGCCGTCGCCAGCTCGCGATCGACCTCCACCACCAGGCCGGGCAGCTCCTTGCGCTTGCGGTCCTGGCCGCGGAAGCGCACGACCCGGCCGGGCGCCTCGAGCAGGCCGGCGCGCAGCGCCTCGAGCGCGGCCTTCTCGGCGCCGAGCTCGCGCACCCGGGCCAGCTCGGCCGCGAGCGTGGCCGGGTAGAGCCCGGCGAGCGCGGCCGTCAGGTCGCCGTCCGGCGGCGGTCCGTACAGGTCGGCCGCGGTGCGGGCGTCGCGCACCGCCGAGCGACCCAGGTACACGCCGCGGTAGGCCGGATCGAAGAAGCGGCGGTCGAAGGCCTGGTCGACCCGGGCCAGGCTGTCGGCGATCGGCGCCGGCGCCGGCGGCGGCTCGACGTGCGCGGTCAGCCGGGCGCTGACCTCGGCCCGGAGGGCGTCGGGATCCTCGAACAGGAGCCAGCCCGGGCGATCGTCGAGCGGCGCGGCGACGTAGACCCGCTTGGCGTTGGCCTCGCGCAGCTCGCTGGGCGGGTGGGTCGCCCACATGCGCGGCGGATGGGCGAGCTGCGCCGCGACCACCCGGTGGCGGGCCGGATCCGCGGGCAGGGGCGGGACCTCCCCGTAGGTCGGATCGTCGAGGATCGCGCGCTTGCGCTCGAGCATGCGGCGCTGGATCGCGAACACGTCGGCGACCGCGCGGCCGGCGCGCAGCTCGCCGGCGGTGAAGGCCAGCGCGCGATCCATGGCGTCGTCGGCGGCCTCCAGCCGGTGCAGGGCGTGGACGAGCGCGTCGGAGCCGGTGAGCGAGACCGCCACCAGGTCGGCCTGCAGCTCCATCTCGCGCGACAGCGCGCGCTGGGCCAGCACCACCCAGCCGAAGGCGGTGTCGACCAGCGAGCGGATCGACCAGACGATCGTGCGCAGGATCCAGCCGATCCACGCCACGCGCAGATCGATCGTCGACAGCACCTGGAGCGCCTCGTCGAGCTTGTCGCGCTTGACGACGATGTGGCCGGCGATCTGCTGCGCGGTGTAGACCCAGCGCCCGACCGCCATCGAGCGCTGCGCGAAGTGACCGAACTCGTGGGCGAGCACCGCCTTGAGCTCGCCCAGCGTGAGCACGTTGATGAGGCCGAGCCCGATCTCCAGGTTCTTGCGCGACGGGATGATCAGGTTGGCGAGGGACAGATCGTAGAAGACGGCGGCGTTGACCCGGGGCGAGACGAAGACGCGGTGAGGCCGGGGGGCGCGCGCCTCGTCGGCGAGGCGGTGCAGGAAGGCGAACAGGCGCGGGTGCTGGTCGGCGGTGAGCTCGTGCGCGCGCTCGTCGCCGTCCTTGCGGCGGGCCGGGATCACCGCCTTGAGCATGAACACCGCGAGGAAGCCGGCGCCGGCGCCGCCCAGGCCGAGGAGCCACCAGGCGTCGCGGGCGCGGGTCGCCGTGGTGAGGAGCCGGATCGCGGTCCACGCGAACCAGCCGGCGAGGGCGAAGTAGGCGACGACGAACAGCGCCAGGCCGGCGACGGCCAGGTAGGCGTGTCGGCGGTAGGCGGCGCTGGGCCGGGTCAGCTCGGGAGGGACGTCGGTGGGGCCGCGGGGGTAGAGCTCGTCCATGATTGACCTCGTTGTCGTCGGCCCCGGTCCCGTGTTGCGTGTGCGGGCGAGAAAGGTCGCGGGCGTCACCAACCCTGCGAGATCTCGCGATGATGGTACGCTGTCGCGGTGAGGACGGGCCGCGTCCCGGCGCTGGTCTTCCTGGCCGCGATCGCGGTCGGGGTGGTCGCATCTGGCGGTGGCGGTGGCGGTGGCGGGGACCGGGGGCTCGGAGGCAGGGGCCTCGCGGGCTGGGGCGTCCGGGTCGCGAGCGCCCAGCCGGACGGCGGCGACGACGCCGGGGAGCGGGGCGGCGGCGGGGCGAGGGGTGACGGGGCGAGTCCGAGCCCGAATCCGAGCCCGAGCCCGAATCCGAGCCCGAATCCGAGCCCGAATCCGAATCCGAGCCCGAATCCGAATCCGAACCCGAATCCGAATCCGAGCCCGAATCCGAGCCCGAGCCCGAATCCGAGCCCGAGCCCGAATCCGAATCCGAACCCGAATCCGAATCCGAGCCCGACGGACGGCGCGGCGCACGCCGGGGCGGGCGGGGCCGCCGGGGCGAATGCCGGCGGCGGCGCTGGCGCCGACGATGCGGCGGACGCGGAGGCGTTCGCGCTCGCCACGCGTCAGCTCGGCGATGGCGACCTGGTGGGCGCGCGGGCTGCGCTCGAGGCGCTGGCAGCCAGCGCGCCGGGCGGTCGCTGGGCCGACGACGCCCTGGCCGAGGCCGCGGGCATCGCCGAGAAGCAGGGCGATCTGGCGGGCGCGCGCGCGCTGTGGCGTCGCGTGCTCGAGGAGCACGCCGACAGCCGGCTGGCGCGGCGGGCGGCGGCGCGGCTCGCCGAGCTCACCGAGACCGGCGGCGCCGGCGGCGTCTGGGACGCGACCGCCGCCGAGCACGACCGGCTGGTGCGCGCGGCCTCGGCCGCCGGCGATCCGGCGCCGCACCTCGTGGCCCTGGGCGCGCTCCTCGATCGCAGCGAGGGCTATCCACGCTGGTTCGTGGCCGCGCTCTGGCTCGGCGACGCCTGGGCCCGCATCGGGGCGCGGGCTCGCGCCCACGCCTGGTACGATCGGGCCGAGGCGGCGGCCGGCAGCGACCTCGAGCGCTTCCGCGCCGGCCTGGCGCGCGCCCAGCTCCTCGCCGCCGGTGGCGCCCACGATCGCGCCGAGGAGGCGCTGCGGGCGCTGCGCCCGCCCGACGATCTGGCGCGGATGGCCCGCGACGGCGCGCTCGCCGACGTCGCGCGGGCCCGGGCGCGCGCCGGCTGGCTCCTGGTCGCGCGCGTCACCCTGGCGGTGTGCGCGCTGCTGGCGGTGGTCGCGCTGCGCCGCCGCGCCGGCTCGTGGCGCGGTGCCGGCCGCGCGCTGTGGCCGCCGCCGCTCGAGGTGCTCTACCTGGTGCCGGTGGCGCTGGTGCTGGTGGTGGCGGCGGAGAGCGGCAACCTGCTCGCCGCCCGCGCCGCCCAGCTCATCCTCGCCGGTGCGGTCGTCATCGCGTGGCTGTCGGGCGCGGGCCTCGCGCTGCTGCGGCGCCGGCCGGGCCCGCGCTGGCCGCTCGCGCTCGCCCACGCCATCGTCGCCGGCGTCGCCACCGTCGCGCTGGTCTACGCCGCGGTCATGCACGAGCACCAGCTCCTCGATCTCCTGGCCGAGACCTGGCACCGCGGCCACGACATGCGGTGACCGCCGCGCGCCGACCGCCGCGCCGCGCGCCGAGCGCCGTGCCGAGCGCTGCGCGCCGAGCGCCGCGCGCCGAGCGCCGACCGCCGCGTGCCGACCGCCGCGCGCCGACCGCCGCGCCGCGCGCCGATTCCAGCCGGGGGGAGGCGCTGCCTGCCGGCCGCGACATTCGCCGGGGATGAGATGCCCGCCGGGCGCGACATCCGCCGATTCAAGCCGGGGGGCGCTGCCTGCCGGCCGCGACATTCGCCGGGGATGAGGTGCCCGCCGGGCGCGACATCCGCCGATTCAAGCCGGGGGGGCGCTGCCTGCCGGCCGCGACATTCGCCGGGGATGAGGTGCCCGCCGGGCGCGACATCCGCCGATTCAAGCCGGGGGGGCGCTGCCCACGTCGGCGGCGGCCCGTCGCTCGACATCCGCCGACTCGCCTTCCGGCTCGGACTCGGGCTCGGCCTCGGCCTCGGACTCGGACATCCGCCGAATCAAGCGGCGCGCGCGCCGCCGGGCCCGCTCGCCTGGCCACTCCGGATGGACCGCGTCCGGCCCCCGGACATCACCGGCGCGCCCGCTGTCAGACCCCGCGCGTACAACGCCGACCATGACCCGGGGCAAGGTGGAACGAAAGCGAGCGTGGGCGCGGGCGAAGGCGGAGGCCGTCGCGCGGCGCCGCCCCGCCCCGCGCACGACCGGCCAGCTCCGGCTGCCCGACGTGCCGACGCGCCCGCCGGCGAACGCGCCGGGCCACGGCGGCCG
>CAADGB010000206.1 GCA_900696455.1 uncultured delta proteobacterium | reverse complement strand
TCGCCGGCCCCGCGGTCGGCGCGCCGGCGGCGGCGCCGGCGGCGGCGCGCGCGAGCTGCGCCTGGCAGCGCTCCCACAGCCGCTCGCTGGCCGCCACGTCGTCGCGCCACCGGCACGGCAGCTCGCGCCGGTCCTTGTAGAAGCCGCCGCTCCTGCCGGCGACCTCGGGGCTCGCGCCCAGCCACACCAGCACGTCGGCGCCGTGGGCCGGCGTGCGCTGGGTGCGGAACGCCAGGCGCACCACCGCGCCCCACAGCCCGGTCTGCCGCGCCGGGATGTTGGTGGCGACGCCGCCGGGGTGCGCGACGTTGATCGTCGCGCCGGTGCCGGCCAGCCGCCGCGCCCACGCCCACGCCAGCATGCGGTTGGCCTGCTTGGTCTGGCGGTAGGCGCGGATGCCGTTCCACCGCCGCCGCGACCAGTCGAGATCGTCCGGATCCAGATCGCCGGCCTGGGTCGAGCCGACGTAGACGATGCGGCCCCGCGCCGCCACCACCGCGTCGCGCAGGCGCGTGGTCAGGAGCTCGTAGGCCAGGGTGTTGGTCACCCACGCCTCCTCGAGGCCCTCGTCGGTGATCACGCGCCGCGCCGGATAGCAGCCGGCGTTGTTGAGCAGGAGATCGAGCCGCGGATGGCGGGCCGCCAGCTCGTCCGCCAGCGCCCGCACCGCGGCCAGCCGTCCCAGCTCGGCCGCCGCCACCTCGAGCCGCGCCGCCGGCACCCCGCGCGCCGCCAGCTCGTCGCGCGCCGCGCGCGCCTTGTCGAGGGTGCGGCCGACCAGCGTCACCTGCGCGCCCAGGCGCGCCAGCGCCCACGCCGCCTCCTTGCCGATGCCGCTGGTGGCGCCGGTGACCACCGCCACCTGGCCGGCGAGGTCGGCGGCGAGCGGCGGCGGCGGGCGGCCGAGGCGATCGCGCACGCTGGCGATCACAGGAGCGGCCCCAGGGTGCGGGCGAGGTCGCGGGTCTCGACCAGGTTGTCCTCGATCGAGCAGTAGGTCCAGCCGCCGTAGCGGCCGACGCTGTACACGCCGGCGGCCTCGAGCGTGCGCCGGACCCGCGCGTGCTCGGCCAGGGACGCCTGCGTGACGTGGACGTAGGCCGGGTCGAGCACGACCGCGTGCTCGGCGACCAGCGTCTGGTCGGTGACGACGCCCTCCCGGGCCAGGTCGTCCAGCACCCGGCTCCGCAGCCCCGCGACGTCGAGCTCGGCGTCGCGATCGGCCCCGATCTCGACGTAGAGGCTCATGCGATCGCCGCCCATGATGTTGTCGTACCAGCCGACCCGGTAGAAGACGGTGGCGGGGTCGGGGAAGTACATCCAGTGCAGGCCGTCGCGGCCCTTGCGATCGAAGCCGAGGTTGAAGACCAGCACCTTGTTCCAGGTGAAGGCGCCGGCGTCGTGCTCGAGCCCGCACGCCGCCAGCAGCCGCGGCAACGGCATCGACGACACCAGGCGGCGGTAGCCGAGCTCGCGCCGCGTCGTCCACGCCACCTGCCGCCGCAGGTCGACGCCGACCAGGCGCTCGCCCAGCGCGAGCTGCGTGGCCGGCACCTCGCGCAGGAGCGCGCGCACGTACTCCATCGCCCCCCGCGCCGGGTAGGTGAACGTGGCGTTGTAGCTGGCGTTGTCGGCCGAGCGCATGTTGCGCACGATGTCGGCGACGTCGGCGTGGGGGAAGAACCGCCCCATCGCGTCGCGATCGAGCCGGTCGAGATCGGTGGCGTAGAGCTTCTGGTTGTACGGCACCAGGAACAGCTCGGCGATGCCGCGGCCGAAGCGGCGGTAGAGCATCTCCTTGAACGAGCCCGGCGCCGCGCCGAAGCTCTCCTCGTCGCGGAAGTAGAGGTCGACCAGGCAGCGCAGGAACTCGTCGTGCGGGAGCTGGTGGATGTTCTTCTGGAACGGGAAGTCGACCTCGGTGCCCGCCACCCGGATCGCCGAGCGCTTGGCCACGGTCCGGACCTCGCCGTCCATGCGGGCGCGCAGCCAGGTCTCGATCTCGGGGTGCTTGAAGTGGAAGAAGTGTCCGGAGTAGTCCCACACGAAGCCGTCGCGCTCGACGGTCTTGCAGTACCCCCCGGGCTCGTCGTCGGCCTCGAGCACCACCAGCTCGGGCAGGGGCCGGCCGCGGGCCGCGGCCTCGGCGCGCAGCCAGGCCGTGAAGCCCAGCCCGCTCATGCCGGCGCCGACCACGAGGTAATCGACCGATTCCATGCCGCGCCGCAGTATGGCACGCTTGACCGCGGGGCCGCCCGGTCGCGCCGCGCGCCCGCGTCACAGGGCGCGCCGGCCGCCTCTACCCGTCCGGAGGACATCATGTTCGAGCGCCGTGAGCCCGCCACCCAGGCCGCCGACCACGCCCCGTCCAGCGCCGAGGCGACGCCGGCCACGCCGCTCCTCGCCCTGCCCGACGCCGACGCCCTGGCCCGCCTCCTCCAGGACAGCCCGGGCCGCGAGGACGAGGTCATGGCGGCGATCCACGCCCAGCGCGGCAACGCCCTGGCCAGCGAGGTCGCGTCCCGCGCCAGCGCCGGCCCCCAGCCCGTCCTGCGCGTGGGGGCGCGGGGCGAGGCGGTGGTCCGCCTGCAGGAACGCCTGATCCAGCACGGCGCGACGATCTCCGCCGACGGCGCGTTCGGGCCGATGACCGCGGCGGCGGTGAAGCGCTTCCAGCAGGCACAAGGGCTCGCCCCCGACGGCGTCGTCGGCCCGCTGACCTGGGGCGCGCTCGACCGCGGCCCCGGCGAGCGCCCGCCGGCCGTCGAGGCCAAGGAGAAGGAGCCGCCCGCCGCCCAGCCGGCCTCGCACAAGCCGCCCGACTCGACCCCGGCGCCCGCCGGCAGCGACGAGCAGCTCGTCGACGGCGGCGGCGGCGCCACCGCCGACAAGGTCGCGGCCGGCGCGTTCGGCTCGATGTACGGCTCGGCGAAGTCGCACTTCGGCCTGTCGTACGACGACTACAAGGCGCAGCTCGGCCCGACCAAGGCCGCCAGCGAGCAGGTGACGCCCGGCAAGGGCAAGCCGCGGGTGTTCAGCTCGCCGCTCACCATGGCCGAGCTGTGCGAGATCTTCCCCGACCTCGCGATCGACATGAGCAAGGACGCCGCGGTGGTGCCCAAGGTCGAGCAGTTCGTCACCGAGATGAACACCGCCTTCCGCATCATGAAGCTCGACACGATCGAGGCCCAGGCCGCGCTCCTCGGCAACGCCTACGTCGAGTCCGATCAGTTCCGCCGCCTGACCGAGACCCAGCGCGCCAGCCAGCGCTACGAGACCGACCCCACCCAGGTGAAGATGGACGAGGGCTGGCTCGACCGCGCCGCCGCCGGCCAGATCGCCGGCGTGAATGGCTACCAGCAGGGCGGCGCCATCAACCCCAACGGCGACTG
This sequence comes from uncultured delta proteobacterium, assembly GCA_900696455.1. GTDB lineage: Bacteria > Myxococcota_A > Polyangia > Haliangiales > Haliangiaceae > UBA2376. Next base: position 8,041 of record CAADGB010000206.1, on the reverse strand, counting down.
GCACGACAGCTTCGTCGGCCGCGGCGCCGTGCAGGTGACGTTCCGCTACTACTACGTCCAGGCCATCGCGGTGATGGAGAAGCGCGCCGAGGAGCTCGAGGCCGCCGGCGACCCCGAGTCGATGGCCGACGCCGCCCGCATCCGCCGCTCGTGCAACGCGATCAAGGCCGACCCCGAGCAGGCCGCCAACCCCGAGCACACCTTCCTGTTCTCGGCCGCCTTCTGGCAGATGCCCGACGGCAACGGCCGCACCGGCGCCGCCAAGGCCAACAACGGGAACATGTTCGGCCACATGGGCAGCTACCAGCCCGAGGAGAAGAAGAAGCGCGCCGCCTACGACCGCGCGGTGGCGGTGATGACCCGCAAGCTCGCGGCGGAGGCGGCGGCGGAGGCGGCGACGACCTGAGCCGAGGCGCCGCCGAGGCGAAGTGCTCCGACTCGGGTCGGCACCGGCGTCCTCGCCGGGACCGACCGATCGACCAGAGCGCGTGATGTCTTCACGCGCTCCGAGCCGAGGCGCCGCCGAGGCGAAGTGCTCCGACTCAGGTCGGCGCCCGCGCGATCTCGAGGGCGAGGATGCGGCGGGCGATGGCCAGGGTGCAGGCGTAGGTCGACTCCATGCCGAAGTACGACATGCTCTTGGACAGCAGGCTCTGGCGGCGCGAGTACGGGGTGTCCGACGCGTAGTGGACGAGGCCGAGATCGAAGGCGACGCCGTCGGCGAGGTTGACGATCTCGTTCTTGGGGTGGCGCTTGGGGGCCGCGGTCTCGTGGATCGCCGACAGGTACGGCCCGGCCTCCATCTCCATGACCGTGTAGCCCTCGCGGTAGAACACGTCCATGTAGCTGCGGTTCTGCAGGAACGCCGAGCGCACGGTCAGCGCCTTCTGGTTGTCGAGGACGGTGCCGTGGCGCATGAAGGGCTGGACCTCGGCCGCCGACAGCGCGTTGCGCAGGAGGTAGGTGTTGGCCGAGTGCTCGTCGTGCACGACCTTGGAGATCATGACGTCGCCGACGCGGCCGTTGAGGGTGGCGGCCTTGCCCATGACGTACATGCCGCGGATCTCGTCGAGGCCGGTGGTGACCGCCGCCAGGTGGTGGTAGGCGGCCATGCCCAGCGGGTAGTCGATGTTGACGATCACGGCGTCGGACGCGACCAGCCGCTCGATGCCGGGCAGGCGCACCCGCGGATCCATGTGGCGCGGATCGAGGCGCGCCAGCTCGATGACCTGGGCCGCGACGTCGATGCGGGCCGGGCTCTCGATCGTGGTGATGCCGGCCCCGGCGTCGTGGGCCTGGACCGTGGCCACCCGCTCGGCGCCGCCCGCCGCCAGGTAGGCGCGCAGCCCGTAGTAGAGGAGGTTGGCGAGCACGCCGTCGTCGCCGCCGGCGAGGGCGGCGTCGAGGTGCGAGGCCAGGCCCTCGGGGTTGTCGCGGCGCAGGAAGTCGACGATGAGGTGCTGGTGGGCGAAGGCGAAGCCGCCCAGCAGGTTGGCCAGGGAGTGGGTGTTCGACGAGACGAAGTAGACCGGCCGCCGCGTCACCTCCGGGCGCGCCGCCTCGATGGCGCGCCACCAGGTCTGGCCCGAGCGCTGGTACTCGCGGAACGAGCCGTCGAGGAGCCGCATCGTCAGGTCGAGCTCGTGGCTGGCCAGGGCGACCAGGCCGTCGCGCCAGCCGCCGCCCAGGGCCGCGCGCAGGAAGCCCACGCCGCCGGCGTCGGTGCCGAGCGCCTCGGCCAGGGCGTCGTCGTCGAGCCCGGCCAGGACCGCGCCGTCGTGCCCGCTGGTGACCAGGCGCTGGTGGAGCTTGTTCCACTCGATCTGGTAGGCGGTGACGATCGGCACCAGATCGTCGATGTCGGAGGCGGAGGCCACGAACACCGCCAGGGTGGCGTCGCCGTCCCAGCGCAGCGGTCGCCGCCGGCCCCGGGTGCGCACGGTCTGCCAGGTCGCGACCGGGAAGCCGGCGCGGACGAGCTGCTCCAGCGACTGGCCGAGGACGATGCGGCGCACCCGTGGGAAGCACTCGGGCAGGCGGGCGGCGCTGTAGGCGAAGGCGGCGAGATCGGGCTCGGGCGCGAGCGCCCCGGTGTGGAGGCTCGAGGCCGAGTAGAGGTGGGCCTCCTCGAAGCCGCGCACCCGGACCTCGCCGCTCGAGCGCAGGAGGCTGTAGTAGGTGCGGATGTAGAGGTCGATCTCGTTGGAGGTCGTCCGCGGCGGCTGGCGGTCCACGCTCCACCTATACCGCCGGCGCCCCCCGCCAGCCCCCGCCGGTTCGACAAACCGCGATCCCGACCGCTGTTTTTCCCGGGCAAACGGTGCTATCTCTGGCCGCCCCGCGGGCCTCAACCGTGGGATTAGCCTCGGAGCACGTGTGAGCAAGGAAGAACTGGTCCATCTCGAAGGCGAGGTCGTCCTCATCGCCAAGGGCGGCAACTTCCGCGTGAAGCTGGAGAACGGCCACGAGGTGCTGGCCAAGCTCGCCGGCAAGGTCCGCCGCCACCGCATGCGCGTGGTGCTCGGCGACCGGGTCACGGTCGCGGTCTCGCCCTACGACCCGACCCGCGGCTTCATCGTCTACCGCCAGCGCTGACCGACGGCGCTGACCGACGGCGCTGACGGACGGCGACGGCGCGGGCCGACGTCCGCGCCGGCCGGCCGACATCCGCCGCCCCGCGGGCGGCCGCGATGCTAGCCTCGGGGCGAATGGCCGATCGCCCCCTCCACGCCGGGTTCGACCTCGGCACCAGCAACAGCGCCGCCGCGATCTTCGACGGCGAGCGCACCCAGGTGATCCGCAACGCCCAGGGCGGAACGGTCACGCCCAGCGTCGTCCGGATCGACCGTCAGGGTCGGGTCACGGTCGGCCAGCGCGCCCGCCGCCTGCTCGACCAGGACCCCGACAACACCGCCACCGAGTTCAAGCGGCTCATGGGGACGGGCAAGGAGCTCGCCTTCCCCGCCGCCGGCGTGACCCGCCGGCCCGAGGAGCTGTCGGCGGAGCTCCTGCGCGCCCTGCGCGCCGACGTCGCCGACCAGACCGGCGTGCTGGTCGAGCGCGCGGTCATCTCGGTGCCGGCCCTGTTCGAGCTGCCGCAGAGCGCGGCCACCAGCGAGGCCGCCCGCCTGGCCGGGTTCGAGCGCGTCGAGCTCCTGCAGGAGCCCATCGCCAGCGCCCTGGCCGCCGGCTGGCGCGCCGACGACGCCGCCGCCGGCACCTGGCTGGTCTACGATCTCGGCGGCGGCACCTTCGACGCCTCCCTGCTCGAGACCCGGGACGGCCTCCTGCGGGTGGTCGCCCACGACGGCGACAACTTCCTGGGCGGACGCGACCTCGACTGGGCGATCACGGAATACCTGGCGGCGCGCCTGGCCGAGGGCGGCGGCCCGCGCCTCGAGCGCCGGGATCCGACCCACGCCGCCGCGCTGCGCGCGCTGCGCGCCGCCGCCGAGGACGCCAAGATCGAGCTGTCGCGCGCCACCCAGACCCAGGTCACCCTGGCCCAGCCCCTGGTCGTCGGCGACGTCGAGGTCGAGGTCGATCTCGCGTTGACCCGGGCCGAGGTCGACGCCCTGACCGGGCCCCTGGTCGATCGTTCGCTCGAGGTCTGCCTGCGGCTGCTCGCCGCCAGCGGCCTCGGCCCCGGCGGCCTGGCCCGGGTCGTCCTGGTCGGCGGGCCGACGATGATGCCGTCCCTGCGGGCCCGGGTGGCGGCGCGGCTCGAGGCGCCGCTGGCCGAGGGGCTCGACCCGATGACGCTGGTCGCCCAGGGCGCGGCGCTCTACGCCGCCACCGCCGGCCTCGACGGCCGGCCGGCGACGACCGCCGCCCGCGGCGGCGGCAAGCAGGGGTGGCTGCAGTACCCGCCGGTGTCGGCCGATCTGACGCCGCACGTGGTCGGGCGCTTCGTCGGCGCCGCGCCGCCGGCGCGGGTCACGCTCGCGCGCGCCGACGGCGGCTGGACCGGCACCCCGGCCGCGGTCGGCCCCGACGGCGGCTTCGTCACCACCGTCAGCCTGCGGCCCCGGGCCGCCTCGACGTTCACGCTCGACGCGGTCGACGCCGACGGCGGCGCGGTCGCGGTCGAGCCGTCGTCGTTCACGATCGTGCAGGGCCTGACCATCGCCGACCCGCCGCTGTCGCGGACCATCGGCGTCGCCCTCGCCAGCGATCACGTCCAGGTCTACTTCGAGCGCGGCGCGGCGCTGCCGTCCCGCCGGACCTTCGTCCACACCACGGTCGAGACCGTGGCCGCGGGCGCGGCCGAGAGCGTGCTGCGCATCCCCATCGTCCAGGGCGAGCTCGAGCGCGCCAGCCTGTGCCGCCTGGTCGGCGCCCTCGAGCTGCGCGGCGATCAGGTCGAGCGCACCGTGCCGCTGGGCTCGCGGGTCGAGCTGACGATCGAGCTCGATCGCGCCGGCGCGCTCACCGCCCGCGCCTACGTGCCGGCGATCGAGCAGGTCTTCGAGCAGGTCGCGCACCTGCTGGTGCCGGAGGCGGCGCCGGCCGCGCTCGACGCCGCCCTCGCCGACCAGCGCAAGCAGCTCCTCCAGCTCCGCACCGAGGCCTTCCGCCACGGCCTGACCCAGGTGATCGAGCGCCTGGGCGCGCTCGAGACCCAGCTCGCGCAGGCCGAGCGCGCGATCGACGCCGCCCACGGCGGCGACGCCGACGCCGCCCAGCAGGCGCGCCGCGCGCTGCTCGAGATCGACGCCGCGCTGGCCGAGGCCGACCTCGCCCGCAAGTGGCCCGAGCTGACCGAGGAGACACGCTGGGCCCAGGTGGCGGCGGTCGCCCACGTCGGCGCCAACGGCACCGACGCCGAGCGCAAGCTGCTCGACGAGGTCATGGCCGCGCTCGATCGCGCGGTGGCGGCGCGCGATCCGGCCGAGCTCGGCCGCCAGCTCCGGCTCCTGCGCCGGCTCTCCAACGCCGCCTACTTCCGCGATCCCCACGCCTGGGAGCACCAGCTCGAGCTCGCCGCCTCCGAGCTGGGCAACGCCACCGATCTGCCGCGGGCCCAGCAGCTCGTGGCCGAGGGCCACGCCGCGATCGCCGCCGGCGACACCGCGCGCCTGCGCCGCGCCGTCAACGCGCTGTGGGAGCTGATGCCACTCGACGCCCAGGCTCGCCACCGCTCGTTCGACTCGGGGGGGCGATGAGCGACGCCGCCGAGCGCCTGGCCGAGAACCCGTTCTTCGTCCTCGGCCTCGGCCCCGACGCCGCGCCGCGCGAGATCGAGCGCGAGGCCCAGAAGCTGCTCGGCATGCTCGAGCTGGGGCTGGCCGACGCCATGACCTACGCCACGCCGCTGGGGCCGCGGCCGCGCACGCCCGAGCGCGTGCGCGAGGCGGCGGCGGTGCTGCGCGACCCGCGGCGGCGGCTGGTGGCCGAGCTGTGGGCGGCGGCGGGGCCGGGCGCGGGGGCGCCGGCGGGGCCGGTGCATGCAGTGGCTGGTGTGGCGAGCACGGGTTCGGGTTCGGGCTCGGGCTCGGGCTCGGGCTCGGGCTCGGGCTCGGGCTCGGGTTCGGGGTCGGGCTCGGGTTCGGGCTCGGGCTCGGGTTCGGGCTCGGGTTCGGGGTCGGGCTCGGGCTCGGGCTCGGGCTCGGGTTCGGACGCGCGCGGCGACGCCGCGCGCGGTGCGGCGTCGGCCTGGGTCGGCGCCCTCGCGATCGCCGGCTGGGGCCCGCGGCGCCACGGTCGCCTCGACGGCGACGGCGACGGAGGCGCGCCGTGATGGGCCGGCTCCTGCGCTGGGGCTGGTGGCTGGTGGCGTTCGGGCGCCGCCACGCCTGGACCGCGCGCCGCGATCACCGCGGCGGCGCCTTCCTGCTGTGGACCGCGGCGGCCGCCGTCGGCGACGTCGTCGCGCTGGCCTGGTCGCTGTCGGTGGTGCTGGCGCTGGCCGCCGCCGACCAGTGGCTGGCGGCGGCCGTGGCGCTGGTGCTCCTGGGCGCGCTGATGATGCGGCGAGCGGTGATCGAGCGCGTCACGATCCCCGTCGGCCTCTTCCGCACCACCCACCTCCTCGCCGAGCTCGACCGCTACCTCGGCGGCGATCCGCCGGGGCTGGCGCGGCTGCAGGCGGCGCGCGCGCTGGGGCGCGCCGGCCTGCCGGCGTCGGCCGGCGCCTGGTGGAAGAGCATCCAGCCCGGCACCCTGTTCGCCCACGACCTCGCCGCGCAGGCCGTCCTCGCCGACGCCCGCGGCGATCGCGCCGACGCCCGCGCCCTCTTCGAGAGCCTGGCGCTGATGCGCGAGCCGGCGCCCGCCGCGCGCGAGCTGGCGGCGGAGTGGCTCGCCCTCGACGACGCCGACGCCGGCCGCTGGCAGGCGATCGTCGATCGGGCCGGCGCGCGGGCGCGCCCGGCCCGCGGCGCCCATCGCACCCCCGACGCGCTCGCCCACGCCCACGCCCACGCCGGCGGCGCCCCCGGCGCCGGCGAGTACCTGTGGCCGGCGACCACGCTCACCTTCTTTCTCGAGGGCGTCGCCGGGCGCCTGCTCGGTCGCGCCGACGCGCCGTCGCAGCTCGCCCTGGCGCTGCGCTGGCTCGAAGCGCCGCGCCGCCGCGCCACCTGGTGGCTGTTCCGCCGCGCGGTGGCCGCCGGCGCCCCGCCCGCCACGGTCGCTCACCCGCGGACGGCGGGCGAGCCCCAGCCCGCCGCCGCTCCCCTGGCCCACGCCATCGCGCTCCACACCGCGGCCCTCGCCCGCCCCGACGAGGCCACCCTGGCGGCGGCCGCCGCGGCCTGGGACGCCGCCTTCACCGACGCCTCGTGGCGCACCGCGATCGCCCAGCGCGCGATCACCCTCGGCGCGCCGCCCGACGCCTCGGCCCGCGCCGTCGACGAGCTGCGCGCCCAGGTCGTCACCGACGTCGCCCACGCCATCCTCGCCAGCGGCGCTCGCCTGCCGGCGTTGCTCGCCGTCGCCGAAGGCGACGGCGGGGGCGCTGGAGCAGGTGGCGCTGGTGGCGGCGGCGGCGGTGACGAGCACGCCGCCCGCTCGATCCTGACCGCGGCCGCGGCGCGCGCCCGGGCCGAGCTCCTGGCGGGCCTGGAGCTGACGTTCGAGCGCATCGGCGGCCGCGTCCACGACCGCGCGCCCCTGGCCGCCATCGACGAGTGGCGGTCGTTCCTGGCGGTCCGGGCCGCCTACCACCACGCGGCGCGCCAGGGTGGCGTGGAGCTCGAGCGCCTCGCGTTCCCCCACGCCCACGCCGAGCTGACCTCGTGGTCGGTGTGGTTGTGGAACGACCGCCACGAGCACGCGATCTCCCACGGCATGACCACCTGGCTCTACGAGCAGGCCCTCGCCGTCGGCGACGCCCAGGCCATCGAGCTCCACGGCAAGAACGCCCGCCTCGAGCCCGCCTCCGGCTGACTTGGCGAGCCGCGGCGACGAGGTCCGGCGCGGGCCGCCCCGTCCCCGACATCCGCCCGATCGAGCCGGCCCGCGCGTCGCGCCCGGCGCGGGGCGCGCCGTCCCCGACATCCGCCCGATCGAGCCGGCCCGCGCGTCGCGCCCGGCGCCGGCCCGCGCGTCGCGCCGGCGCGGACCGCGCCGTCCCCGACATCCGCCCGATCGAGCCAGGCGGGGCGGACCGCCGCTCCGCGCCCGCACGACGAGGCAGCCGCGAGCTCGCCCCGCCCCGCCCCGCCCAGCCCAGCGGCTCACCATGGCAACGGCGAGCAACGGACGCTGCGGCGCGGCGTCCGTGCCCTCGATGAGCGCCGGCCCGGCACCAGCCACCCCGACCTCGGCCGCGCCTTCGGCGGCAAGCACCACACCACGGCCATCTCCGCGGTCGAGGAGATCACCGAGCCTGCGCGACGAAGCGCACCACCGTCGACGATGGCGCCGGTCGCTCACGCCATCGCCCGCGCCTCCTCGCGCCGCTCGCGCCGTTCGCGCTCGGTGAGCGGCCCCGGCCGCGCCCACGGCGACAGCTTGCCGTGCACCTTCCAGCCCTCGCGCAACAGCCAGCTCCGCGGGTGCGCCACCGGCAGGAAGCCGATGTCGGGGAACAGCAGCT
>CAADGB010000205.1 GCA_900696455.1 uncultured delta proteobacterium | reverse complement strand
GCGTCGCGGTCATCCGCGTCGGCGCGGCCACCGAGGTCGAGATGAAGGAGAAGAAGGCGCGCGTCGAGGACGCGATGCACGCCACCCGCGCGGCCGTCGAGGAGGGCATCGTCCCCGGCGGCGGCGTGGCGCTCATCCGCTGCATCACCGCCCTCGACAAGCTGACGTTCGACGACGACCGCCGCTACGGCGTCAACATCGTCCGTCGCGCGCTCGAGGAGCCGATGCGCCAGATCTCGGCCAACGCCGGCGTCGACGGCTCGATCGTGGTCAGCAAGGTCCGCGACGGCCAGGGCTCGTTCGGCTTCAACGCCGCCTCGCTGCAGTACGAGGACCTGGTCGCGGCCGGCGTCATCGACCCGACCAAGGTCGTGCGCACCGCGCTGCAGAACGCGGCCTCGGTCGCCGGGCCCATGCTCACCACCGAGACCCTGATCGCCGAGAAGCCCAAGAAGGACGAGAAGGCCGCGGCCGGTCACGGCCACGACCACGACATGGACTGATCCCGGTCGCGCGCGACCCGGACGTGACCCGCGGGCGGCCCTCTCGGCCGCCCGCGGCCGTTTCAGGCCCGCAGCTCGTACGCGGCGTAGGGCTCGTCGTCGCCGGGCGTGTCGGAGAGGGCGAAGGGGAAGCTCCCGGCCGCGCCCCGCCGGGCCGCCGCCAGCGCCGCGGGCGAGAGGTGGACCAGCACCGCCGGCGCGCCGGGCGCGACCTCGACCGGGTAGGGCTCGACCGGGCTCCAGGCCAGCGCGCCCTCGACCTCCCGGACCGCATCGCCGACGTCGGCCTGCGGGCCGCGGCGCCAGGGCACGGAGGTCAGGGCGGCGGCGAGCTCGCGGGCCAGCTCGTCGGCGCTGGCGGGGGCCGGGCGGTCGACGTCGAGGTCGAGCGCGCGCGCGAGCACGTCGCGCACCGCCGACGGCGGCGGCGCGAGGCTGTCCTCGGGCTGGGGGGCGGCGGCCAGCGCGTTCCACAGGGCGGCGGCGAGGTCGTGGAGGTCGCCGGCCGGCGAGCGCGGCGAGAACAGGTGGGGGATCGCGCCGTCGAGGCCGAACGGCGTGAGGTGGACCACGCCGCGCCGGTCGATCAGGATGCTGCGCTCCGAGAGGTGACCGTGCACGATGGGCGCGCCCCCGTCGGTGCCGGCGTGACCGGCGGCCAGGCCGTGGAGCGCGCCGACCCCGATGCAGCCGATCACCGGCCACGGCACGCGCAGCCCCAGGTGGTGGGCGCCGCGGGCGAGCTCGCCGAGCGAGACGCCGTCGATCCACTCCATCACCAGGTACAGGTTCTCGGCCTCGTCGCGGACCACGTCGTACACCCGCACGACGTTGGCGTGCTCGAGCGCGGCGCCGCGTAGCGCGGCCTCGCGGGCGGCGGTCGCCGACGGCAAGCGCCGGATCGCGACGGCGCGGGTGAACCCGGCGGCGCCGTGGACCACGCCTCGCCACAGGGAGGTGTGATCGCGATCGCCGACGAACTCGATGAGCTCGGCCAGCTCGTACTTGCCGCCGAGCACCCGACCCTGTGGATCTCGGGAGCTCGGGCTGCGGCGCGGCGTCGTCATGGCGGACCTCCGGCGTTCTGTTCCAGAACGTGGGCACGGTCGGCGGCGGGCGCACGCGGAATCGCGTCGGTGCAGGAACTGCGGCGCGGCGCAGATGCGGCGCGCGCGCCCACGGTCCGAGCCTCCTGCGCTCGCCGCGGTCGTCGGGGTCGCCGCGGTCGGCGGTGGGCGGTACGCCCAGGCGAGCCACGCGTCAGAGCGGGGCGTCGGGCTCGACCTCGACCGGCCGCGCGCCCGGGGCCGCCGGCCGGGGACCTGGGGCGGCCGGCCTGGCGCCCGGGACGGCCGGCGCCTTGGCCGGCGCCTTCCGGGGCGCCGGGTACAGGATGTCGTCGAGCAAGACCTCCGGCTCGCCGCCGGTCGCCGCCGGCGGCACGAGCTCGATCGGCTTGCGGATCACGTAGACCGTGTCGGGCTCGCCGCCCAGGGCGTAGGTCGGCGTGGTCACCTCGTGGCCGGCGCGGTCGACGCAGCCGATGAAGGCCTCGGGGAAGTGGTCGCCCTCGAGGTGGACGGCCATGACCTCGCCGCGCGCGATCTCGAGCTCGATCACCAGCGCGCCGCCCAGGCGGGGCGCGCGCCGCAGCTCCTCGCGATAGCACTGGCGCAGGCGGGGCACGAGCTGGTCGCGCAGGGCCTGCAGGACGCTGAGGCGGGGCAGCTCGCCGGCGATGGGGCCGGGACCGGGCGGGGCGGTCGGTGGCGCGGCGGCCGGGGCGGGCGTCGGTGGCGGCGGCGCCGGCGGCGGCACCGGCATGAACAGGCCGGTGCGGCGGGCCAGGGCCAGGCGCTCGGCGCCGCCCGCGCCGCGGGGATCCAGCACCACCGCCGCCAGCCCGGGGACGATCACGCCGTGGCCACGGACGGCGGCCAGCGTCGCCGCAGCGTCGGCGTCGTCCGCCTCGGTGTCGGCGCCGGCGTCGACGCCGCGGGCCGCCGCCACCGCCAGGCGCTCCGCGCCGCGGGGCAGGGCGATCGCGGCGACGGTGACCGGCCGCTCGCCGCGGGTGGCGCGCAGGGTCAGGCGCCGCGGCCGGCGATCGAGCGTGGCGGTGAGCGTCACCCCGGCGCCGGCGGCGATGACGGCGGGCAGGTCGTCGACGTCGAGGCGCCGATCGACGTCGTGGAGCCGCAGCTCCTCGAGCGCGAGGCCTCCGATCCCGTGGTCGCGGGCCAGGAGCGCGGCGGGCGGCGGCTGGTCGGCGGCGACCGCGACCACGCGGCCGTGGAAGGTGGTGGTCAGGACGTCGAGGGCCCGGTGCTCGGGCAGGGCCGCGCCGCGGCCCAGCGGCACCACCACGTCGACGGTGACGCGGTCGGTGGCGACCGGGAAGTGGCCGAGCAGCGTCGCCGGCGTGTGGTCGAGCGGCAGCACGCCGTCGGTGACGATCACGACCTGCGCCGGCGCGTCGCCGAGGAGCTCGCTGGCCAGGCGCAGCGCGCTGGCCAGATCGGTGCCGCCGGCGGCGGGGGCGTCGCGCAGCGCCTTGACCACGCGGCCGAGGCCGCCCCGGTCCGCGGCCGCCCACGCGCCCAGCGCCCGGCGTGGCGTGCGGTCGAAGAGCACCGCCTCGACCGGGGTGCCGGCGGGGAGCGCCCGACCCAGGCTCTCGACCAGGGCGACCGCCGCGCGCCGGCCCTCGTCGCCGAGGCTGCGCGAGGCGTCGAGCACGAACAGGAGCCGCGGCGGCGGGCCGCGCCTCCGCTCGGACTGGTGGGGGACGTAGATGCCGAGGGTCGACACCACCCGACCGCCGAGGTCGGCGTGGGCCGCGGCCAGGACCGGCGCGTCGCCGCTCCAGCGCGGCGCGGCCTCGATCCGCAGCTCGCGATCGGGCGGCGCCCCGGTCACGCCGCCGGCCACGCGGCCGCCCGCGCCCAGCCACACCCCGCCCGCGCGCACGCCGGCCCAGCCGCGGACGCCGCCGCCGGCGCGGGCCTCGACGCGGACCGCGCACCGCGACAGGTTGGCAGCGGCGCCGCGCGCCGGCAGGGTCAGGCTCATGCGGCCGTCGGCGAGCTCGAGCGGCGCCGACCACCGCACCGTGAAGCCGGTCACGGCCGCCGGCAGGACCGGGTAGACCCGGACGTCGATCGCCGGCCGCGCGCCGGCGTGGTCGACGGTGAGGACGCCGAGATCGGCCGGCAGCCCGAGGCGGGCCGGGGCGGGCGCGGCCTCCCCGTCGTGGGCGACGACGACGCCCGCCTGCTCGCGGCCGGCGACGAGCACGGCGAAGCCGTCGACGATCGCGGCGGCGGCGAGCTCGGCGCGGTAGGCGGCGGCGGTCGGCGCCGACCCGGCGGGGACCAGGCGATGGATCTCGCGGACCCGGGCCAGCGGCCCGTCGAGCTCCACCGTCACCTCGCAGCCGGCCTCGTCGACCGGTGTGGGTGCGCCACGGAGATCGGCGTGGGCCGGGGCCGCCGCCCCCGCCATCGCCACCGCCACCGCCCAGGCCGCCAACCCGCTGGACTGCATCCACGCTCGCATCGCTTCATCGACACGCGCGGCGGGCGCCGGTTTCACCGTACAATCGGGTGGTGACTCCGGCGCGGCCCAGGGTCGGCTTCGTCCTGTCCGGCGGTGGCTCGCGCGGGGCGTACGAGGCCGGGATCATCCAATACCTGCGCGACGACCTGCCGCGCCGGCTCGGGTTCCAGCCGCCCATCGACATCGTGACCGGCACCAGCGTCGGCGCGATCAACGCGTCGTTCCTGGCCGCGACCATGGACGATCTGCCGACCCAGGCCCAGCGCCTGACCTCGGCGTGGCGGGCGCTGCGGATCGAGGAGCTCATCGGCCTGGGGGCGCGGGACGCCTGGCGGGCGGTCACCAGCCTCCTCGGCCGCGAGCCGCCGCCGCCGGACCCGGGCAGCTTCCGCTATGGCGGCATCCTCGACACCAGCGGGCTCGAGCGCTTCGTCATCAAGAACATCCCGTGGCGCGGCATCGACCGCGCCCTGCGCAAGCGCGCGTTCTCGTCGATCGCGGTGTCGGCGACCCACGTCGGCAGCGGCCACACCGTGGTCTTCATCTCGGCCTGCGATCCGGTGCCGCCCGGGTGGAGCCGCGATCCGTTCGTCCGTCACCGCGCCGCGCGCATCGGGCCCCGCCACGTCCTGGCCTCGGCCGCGATCCCGCTCCTGTTCCCGTCGGTGAAGATCGGCGGCGAGTTCTACACCGACGGCGGGCTGCGCCAGAACACGCCGATGTCACCGGCGATCCGCCTCGGCGCCGACCGCCTGCTGCTGGTGTCGCTGCGCCACATCACCACGCCGGCCGAGGACGCGGCGCTGGCCGCCGAGCGCCTCGGGGCCTATCCCAAGCCCCTGTTCCTGGTCGGCAAGGCCCTCAACGCGCTCATGCTCGACCACACCGAGTACGACCTCGATCGCATGAACCGGCTCAACGCCATCCTGGCCGCCGGCCAGGCCGCGTTCGGGCCCGAGTTCGTCGAGGTCATGAACCGCGAGCTCGTCCGCCTGCGCGGCGCGCCCATCCGCCCCATCGAGGCCGTCCACATCCGGCCGTCGATCGACATCGGCCAGATCGCCGCCGAGTTCGTCGCCGCCGGCAAGATCATCGTCACCAGCCGGCTCACCCGGAAGCTGATCGCCCGCCTGGCCGAGGGCGAGTCCCGGCGCGAGAACGACCTGCTCTCGTACCTCCTGTTCGACGGCAACTGGGCGTCCGAGCTGATCGCGCTGGGGCGTCGCGACGCCGCCGCCCAGGAGGAGCAGCTCCTGCGCTTCTTCGAGCCGTGCGCCCCGTCGGCCCGGCGCGCTGACGACCAGGCCGACCGGGCCCGTGAGGACGACGGCGCGGGCGTGTCCGGGGCGACGGCCCAGGCGCTCGCCGGCCGCCGGTGACCGGGGTAGGGTAGCCCCGGCGTGAGCGACCCGGCCGACGACCCCGCGACCGCCACCGCAACCGCCGGGCGCGCCGCCGGCGCCGGTGGCCCCGGCGGTCCCGACCGCGGCGACGGCCCCGGCGGTCCCGACCGCGGCGACGGCCCCGAGGACCCCGCGCACGACCGGCGCAAGCTGGGCGTGCTGTGGCGCCTGACCGCGCTCCTGGCGCCGCACAAGGCGCGCTTCGCCCTCGCCCTGGGCGCGCTGCTCTCGGCCTCGCTCCTGGCCCTGGTCTATCCGTGGGCGGCGCGCGAGGCCGTCGACGCCGGCATCGCGGGCGGCTCCAGCGAGCGCCTCGATCGCGTGGTCGGCTTCATCGTCGTGGTCTTCTGCGTCCACTCCGTGCTGGTGTGGGTGCGGCACTACTCGATGAGCTGGCTGGGCGAGCGAGTGGTGGCCGACCTGCGGGTGCTGGTCTTCGACCGCATCCTGACCCTGCCGCTCGGCTGGTTCCACGAGCGCCGCACCGGCGAGCTGGTGGGGCGCCTGGCCTCCGACGTCACCGTGGTCGAGGGCGTGGTCGGCACCGAGCTGTCGATGGCCCTGCGCAACGGCATCCAGCTCGTCGGCGGCCTGGTGCTGCTGTTCGTCACCGACGCCCGCCTCACCGGGCTGATGCTGGCGGTGGTGCCGCCGCTGGTCCTGGGCACGATGTACTTCGGCCGCGCCATCCGCCGCATGAGCAAGGGCGTCCAGGACGAGCTGGCCCGGGTCTCGGGCCACGTCCAGGAGTCGCTGGGGGCGATCCAGACCGTGCAGGCCTTCGTCCGCGAGCGCAAGGAGGCCGAGCGGTACCGCGGCGGCGTCGAGGCCGCGTTCCAGCGGGCGCTGTCGCTGGCGCGCTGGCGGTCGTCGTTCTTCTCGGCCGCGACCCTGGCCGGCTACATCGCCATCGCCTCGGTCGCCTGGCTGGGCGGCCGCGCGCTCATCGCCGGCGACATCACGCCCGGCGAGCTGACCTCGTTCTTCATCTACACGTTCATCGTCGCCGGCTCGCTGGCCGAGCTCGCCAGCCTGTGGGGGGCGCTGCAGCGCGCCGCCGGCGCCACCGATCGCCTGTTCGCGATCATCGACACCGTGCCCGAGATCCGTGACCCCGCCGCGCCGGTGGCGCTGCCGCCCGGCGGCGGCGCGCTGCGCTTCGAGCAGGTCGAGTTCGCGTACCCGTCGCGCCCCGGCCACCCGGTGCTGCGCGGCTTCGACCTCGAGGTCGCGCCGGGCGAGGTGGTGGCCCTGGTCGGCCCGTCCGGCGCCGGCAAGACCACGGTGCTCCAGCTCCTGCTCCGCTTCTTCGACGTCGACCGCGGGCGGGTGACGATGGAGGGCGTGGACGTGCGCGCCCTGCGCCTGGCCGAGCTGCGCCGCGCCACCGCGATGGTGGCGCAGGAGCCGGTGCTGTTCGCGGGCACCCTGGGCGACAACATCGCCTACGGCCGCGACGGCGCCAGCCATGCCGACGTCGAGCGGGTGGCGCGCCTGGCCAACGCCCACGACTTCATCACCGCGTTCCCCGACGGCTACGGCACCGTGATCGGCGAGCGCGGGGTCAAGCTGAGCGGCGGCCAGAAGCAGCGCATCGCCATCGCCCGCGCCCTCCTGGTCGACCCGCGGGTGCTCATCCTCGACGAGGCCACGAGCAACCTCGACGCCGGCAGCGAGGCCCTGGTCCAGGAGGCGCTGGCCCGGCTGATGCGCGGGCGCACCACGCTGGTGGTGGCGCACCGGCTGTCGACGGTGCGCGACGCCGATCGCATCATCGTCCTCGACGGCGGGCGGGTGGCCGAGCGCGGCCGCCACGGCGAGCTGATGGCCCTGGACGGCATCTACAAGCGGCTGGTCGAGCATCAGGTCATCACCGACCAGGAGCCGATCGACCCGACCGGGCCGACCGAACCGATCGAGCCGCGAGACCCGCCGGAGCCCCCGGCGTCTCCGGAGGTGCCGTCGGTGGTCGCGCCGTCCGCTCGCGACGCCGATCCGGAGCCCGGGCCCCTCGCCGGCGCGTCCTGAGCGCCAGCACCAGCGCCAGCGCGAAGACCGCGGCCCCGCCCGCGACCTCGGCGGCCCCCGCGCCCGCGCCGCAGCCGCAGCCACCGGGCGGCGCGCCGTCGCTGCCGTGCCCGGCGTCGAGCCCGGCGTCGCGCCCGGGTCCGGCGTCGCCTGGCTCCGGGCACGCGCCCTCGTCGATCTCGCCGTCGCAGTCGTCGTCCTCGCCGTCGCAGGTCTCGGCCGACGTCACCGCCGCGATGTCCATGAGCGCGGCCAGGAGCGCCCCGGCGTCATCGGCCTGGTAGTGGCAGGGCGGAGCGCCCGGGGTGGCGCCGGTCGGGTCGCAGCCGGGGCGCTCGGTGCCGGCGATCACCGCCAGCGCGTCGAGCTCGGCCTCGTCGACGCCGCCGCCGAAGCCGACCACGTAGGTGGTGACTCCGACGTCGTGCAGGGCCTTGACCCCGGTGCGCGGCAGCTCGCGGGTCGCCGGCTCGAACGGCGAGCACCACTGGAAGCCGTCGGTGACGAGGGCGACGTGCGCCGGCGCCTGGCCGGCGGTGACCGCGGGGTCCGCGGCCAGGGCCAGGAGGGTCTCCCCGAGCGGCGTGAACGCGCCCAGCTCCGGCGGCGGCTCGGCCAGGGCTGTCGCCAGCGCCGCGCGCTGGCCCAGGCCGGGCGCGACCTCGAGCCGGCCCGGCCCGCAGCGGTCGGGGTACGGGAACAGCGCCAGGCCGAGCTCGAGGGTGTGCTCGTACGCGGCCGCGACCTCGTCGACCGCGGCCCGCGCCGCCTCCCACTTGCTGAGCGGGCCGGTGGCGCCGTTCATCGAGCTCGAGCGATCGAGCACGATCACCAGCCGAGAGGGCGTGCAGCGCTCGGCGGCCGCCGCGCGCACGCGGGTCGCCGCGCCCAGGAAGGTCATCGCCACCGTCAGCATGATCAAGGTCCGAGCTCTCATGGCGCGAACCCACAGCAACCCCGATGCCAGGGCTCGCCGCGAGTGATCTCGCGCGGCTGCGCGACGCCCGTCCGAGATCCGGACGCGAGGCCGGCCGGGATCCGGCCACCCGGCCGGAATCCGGCCACCCCGCTCGTGGATCCGCGATCGTGCCCGGGCCGCCACGCGTCGCGTCGCCTCGCCTCGCCTCGCGTCGCCTCGCGTCGCCTCGCCTCGCGCCGCGTCGCCTCGCGTCGCCTCGCCTCGCCTCGCCTCGCGTCGCCTCGCCTCCCGTCACCTCCGCTGGCCAGCGGCCCCGCGCCGGCCGTGCCACTTCAGGTAGAGTCGCGCCGTGGTGGAGACCCTCCAGCTCGACACCGCCGCCGGCCGCTTCCAGGCGCTGGCGGCCGGCCCCGCCGACGGCCCGCTGACGCTGGTGCTGCACGGCTTCCCCGACGCTCCTCCGACCTTCGAGCTCCTCTTGCGCGAGCTGGCCGGCCGCGGGCTGCGCGCGGTGGCGCCGTGGATGCGCGGCTACGCGCCGTCGCCCCTGGCCGGTCCCTACGACGTCGAGACCCTGGCCGGCGACGTGGTGGCGCTCTGCGACATCCTCGCGCCCGACGGCGACCGCGTCCACCTCCTCGGTCACGACTGGGGCGCCGCCGTCACCTACGCCGCGGCCGCCCTGGCGCCGGCGCGGTTCGGGCCTTCGCTGGCCCTCGCGGTGCCGCACCCGCTCGCCTTCCTGCGCGCCGCCGCCACCTCGGCCCAGGCGGTGCGGAGCTGGTACATGGCGTTCTTCCAGGTGCCGGGCGCCGAGCGGGTGGCCGCGGCCCGCGACTTCGCGCGCCTCGAGCGCCTGTGGCGGACGTGGTCGCCGGGCTACGCCCTGCCGGCGGCGCTGCGCGCCGAGGTCTGGCGCTGCCTGCGCGCGAGCTGGCCGGCGCCGCTCCTCTATTACCGCGCGATGTTCCGGCCGGTGGCCGAGGCCCGCCGCCGCCTGTCGCCGTCGAGCGGCATCGCCCGTCGCCTGACGGTGCCCCTCCTCTACCTGCACGGCGCCGACGACGGCTGCATCGCCCCGTCCGCCGCGCGCGGCGCCGCGCGCTACTTCGTCGGCGCCTACCGGGCCGAGGTCATCGCGGGCGCCGGGCACTTCCTCGCCGCCGAGTGCCCCGACGAGATCGCCGGCCGCGCCGCGGCCTGGATCCACGGCGCGGGCTGATCGCGCGGACGCCCCTGGACGCGCGGGAACGCGCCCGGACGTCCGCGACGCCGGGACCGAACCGCCATTCAGTCGCCGGTCCGCTCGCGGGGACCGCGGGCCCGACCACTCGAGTTGCCGGATCTCGTCGATCGCAGGGTCACAGGTCCCCACATCGGACTCGCCGCCAGCTCAAGTCGCCGAGATCGCGGTCGGCCACCGCGTGGCATGGCCGCTGCACTGGGCCCCGGCAACCCCGAACAAGGTTGCCCACGCCATGAAGACCACCCTCTCCACCGCCCTCCTCCTCGGACTCTTCGTCGGCGTCGGCGCCGGCTGCGCCAGCGACGACGGAGGCGGGCCGCGCCCACCCCAGGAGGGCGACGCCTTCCTCACCGTCGTCGGCGAGGCCAACGTCTTCCTCGAGAACGGCTGGCAGCAGGCCATCACCGTCCGCTACCACGACGGCGACGACAACCCGCTGGCCGGCGAGATCGACTTCGCCATCGGCGGCTCGGCGGGCGGCGCCACGCTGTCCTCGGGCAGCGCGGTCACCAACCAGCACGGCGAGGCCACGGTCAGCGTCGTCGCCGGCGGCAGCGGCGAGGCCGCGTTCAGCGTGCAGGCGGTGGCCGAGTACGCCGATCCGGCGAGCTGGCGGATCGCGGTCCGCACCTCGCAGCCGACCGGCCCGCTCGATCCGCGCGGCACCTACCGGGTCGCCAGCAACTTCGACCTGGTCTCGGGGCTGCCCGGCGCGATCGGCCAGGTGACCAACACCTTCATCGACATGACCGACGGCCCGTACGATCCGGCGACCTACTTCCTCGACCAGGCCGTCAACGCCATCAGCGACAGCACCACCCGCGCCCTCATCAACGGCGCGCGGCCGGCGCTCGACGCCATCGTCAACGAGGCCATCCGCGGCGCCTCGCCCACGATCGTCACCGACCTGCTCGAGATCGGCAACGACTTCGGTCAGGTGGCGCGCAAGTTCGGCACGCTGTCGACGCTCGAGGTCATCGACGCCAGCGAGGGACTGGCCGCCAGCCACGCGCTGACCCACGTGGTCTTCACGATCGACGGCCAGAGCTCGCAGTTCCTGCTCAGCGACCTGGGCATGAGCGACCTGCGCGCGCCCAACCTCGGCTTCACCCAGACCGACGCCCGCACCGACGTCGCCCGCCACCAGTTCCCGCTCAGCTACGGCGCGGTGCTGATGGTCGCCCTCGAGGAGGTCATCATCCCGATGGTCGACCCGTCGGCCACCGACCTCGAATCGTTCTTCAACAACCTCATCAACTGCAACTCGGTCGGCGCCACGATCGCCAGCTACATCGGGGTCGGCTCGTCCTCCTTCTACGCCGGCGCTTGCCGCCTCGGCCTGGGCTACGCCGCGAACTACGTCGAGGGTCGCATCCGCTCGCTCGACAGCTCGGCGCTGATCCTCGACGTCAGCGGCAACGCCCGCCCGATGGACACCAACGGCGACCGCAAGATCGACATCCTGCAGAACGGCACCTGGACCGGCTCGATGTCGTACGCCAACCAGCCGGTGACCCTGGGCGCCTCGACCTTCCGCGGCGAGCGGCAGGTCGGCCCGCTCTGACCCGCGGTTCGCCGGGCGCGACCGGGTCGCGCCGCTCGCCGCCGGCACCTCGTTCCCTGGCCGCCTCGCGCCTCCCCTCCCGGGCGCGGGGCGGACGTCTTTTCGGGAACAGGGCCGCCGGCCGGCGCGTCTGGCACACTGTGCCCATGACCTCCCTCCGCGCACGCGCCGGGCTGGTGGTCGCGCTCGCCGCCGCCGCGTGCGGCGACAGCCGCGCTCCCGGCGTGTCGGCCAGCCAGATCGCCGGTGAACCGGCGCCGGGCGAGGAGGGTGGCACCGCGGCGGCGGAGGGTGGCACCGCGGGGCCGGTGGGTGGCACCGGCGCGTCGGTGGGTGGCACCGGCGCGGCGGTGGGTGGCACCGCGGGGCCGGTGCGTGGCACCGGCGCGGCGGTGGGTGGCACCGCGGGGCCGGTGGGTGGCACCGGTGCGGCGGTGGGTGGCACCGGCGCGGCGGTGGGTGGCACCGGTGCGGCGGTGGGTGGCACCGGTGCGGCGGTGGGTGGCACCGGCGCGGCGGTGGGTGGCACCGCGGCGGCGGAGGGTGGCACCGCGGCGGCGGAGGGTGGCACCGCGGCGGCGGTGGGTGGCACCGCGGCGGCGGTGGGTGGCACCGCGGCGTGCCCCGACCCGGCGTTCCCGGCCGTGCGCGACGAGCTCCGGCTGGCCGAGGTGAGCTGGGACGACCTGCCGGGCTGGCCGGACGGCACCCTGGCCGGCGCGGTGCCGGCGTTCCTGGCGTCGTGCGCGCGGCTGGCCCGGCTCGCCGACCACGAGCACATCGGCGTCGGCCCCCACGGCGGTCGGGCCCGCGACTGGCGCCGCGCCTGCGCCGCCGCCGCCCGCGTCCCCGCCGGCGATCACGCCGCCGCCCGCGCGTTCTTCGAGCGCGAGTTCCGGCCGTACGCCGCCTCGAGCAAGGACGGCCCGGTCGGCAAGCTCACCGGCTACTACGTCGCGTCGCTGCGCGGCTCGCGCACCCGCCACGGCCGCTACCAGGTCCCCATCCACGGCCGGCCCCGCGACCTGGTCTCGGTCGACCTCACCCAGTTCGTCGACGACGCCCGCGGCCGCCGCCTGTGGGGGCGCCTCGACCCGCGCACCGGCGCCGTCGTGCCGTACCCGACCCGCCAGGCCATCCGCGAGGGCGCGCTCGACCGCGAGCGCCTCGAGATCCTCTGGGTCGACAGCAAGGTCGACGCCCTGTTCGCCGAGATCGAGGGCTCGGGTCGGGTCACCCTCGACGACGGCGGCGAGGTGTGGCTCGAGTTCGACGGCAAGAACGGCCGCACCTACAAGGGCGTGGGCAAGCTCCTGCGCGAGCTGGGCGAGCTCCAGCCCGGCGAGGGCACGATGCAGGGCATCCGCGCCTGGTTCGAGCGCAACCCCGACCGCGTCGACGAGATCATCGACCAGAACCCCAGCAAGGTCTTCTTCAAGCTCCGCGACGCCCCCGGCGCCACCGGCTCGCAGGGCGTCGTCCTCACGCCGCGTCGCTCGATGGCGATCGACCGCGCGTACATCGCCCACTCGACGCCGATCTGGGTCGAGACCCGCGCCCCGCTCGCCGGCCGCGCCGACGTCGTGCCGTGGCGCCAGCTCCTCGTCGCCCAGGACACCGGCGGCGGCATCCTGGGCCCGATCCGCGGCGACATCTACTGGGGCGACGACGACGTGGCCGAGGACATCGCCGGCCGCATGGGCGGCCCGGGCAGGTTCTGGCTGCTCCTGCCCCGCGGCCTGCGCGTCTCGTCCGCGCCCTGACGTCGCGCCCTGACGCCGACCTGACACCACGGGGACATCTCCCGCGGCGAACGCACGTTGCATGCGGTGGATGAGCATCACCGCCTACGCCATCTGCCGGGTCTGCATCGCCGTCTACCCCGCCGCCGCCGGCCGCCGCTGCCCGCGCTGCACCGGCGACGCCGAGTCGGCACGGATCGTAGCCGAGGCCACCGCGGTTGCGCTCGAGCCGGCGGCCGGGGCCCGGCGCGGCGCCGTCACGCGGCGGTGGCGCGACCGCGGCGCGCGCGCGACCGGCCGATGAGCACGCGCTGACGCCGGTTCCGTGTGAGCGGCTGTCATCGCGTGCCACGGCCCCGGCGCGCGAAAGGGGATTCTCACGGCGCGCGCGCTGGCCTACGCTCGCACCGTGTCCGACGATCGCACGTACCGTCTCATCCGTCGTCGGCCCGGCGGCACCGGCCAGGAGCGCGCGATCCGCGACGCCTTCGCCGCCGAGGATCACCGCGTCACCGAGCGCGACCTGCCGGTGGTGGTGGTCCCGGGCGGCGGTCGCGGCCTGCCCAGCGCCGCGCCGCCGCCGCGCCCGCCCGATCTGATCGAGCGTCGCCGCTTCGGCAACGTCGAGCTGATCGTCGAGCATCGCGGCGACGAGGTCACGATCGTCGTGCCCGGCGTGGTCCGCCTCGTCGGCACCCGCGCCGACGCCCTCGGCATGATCGACGCGCTGGCGAAGTCGCCGACCCGCCCGACCTGAGCCCTTCACCGACCGCGGTCGGCGATTCGGCCTCGGACCCGGACTGGAGCTTGCGGGAAACGAACGGCGAGCCCATGCCGACAGGCCGCGGCCCCGCGCGAGCGATGTCGGGCGCTTGCCGGCGCCGTTCGCCAGGAGCTCGAGGGGCAGCCGCGGCGACTCCTCCGACCCCTCCGCCCCCTCCGACTCAGGGGGTCGAGGTCGGGGCCGGGGTCGGCGCGGCCATGGCCGCGCGGAGCTGGTCGCGCGAGTAGTCGTGGCGGCAGTCGAAGTGCATGAAGTCGCCGTTGGCGCCCGCGCCGAAGTCGGAGGCGCCCCAGGCCAGCCCGCCGACGTCACGCAGCGCGATCACGAGGTCACGGTCGAGGTTCATGAAGCCCGGCGCGCTGCGCTGAGAGGCGCCGGTCCGCCACCAGTTGCTCCCGGTCGCGCGCGCGCCGTGGGTGGTCTCGAAGTCGGCCTGGGCCTGGCGCTGCCACGCCGCGGCGTCGGCCTGGCGGAGCTCGTCGGCGCGCAGCGCGGCGGCCGGGACCTCGCGCGGCGGGGCGACGTCGCGGCGCAGGTTGCCGGCGTCGATCCACTGCTGGATCTGCGTCGGGTTGTCGCGCGCGCCGAGGTAGCGCTCGAGGGCCTGGTTGCTGGCGGCGAAGTGGTCGTAGAGGGCCTCGGTCGAGCCGCGCGCGCGCCCGCGCGACCAGCTCGTCGACGGCGACAGCGCCTCACCCGACCCGACGAGCAGGCACGCCCGCCAGATCGCCGCCAGCGCCTCGCGGTCGGCCCCGGCGTCGCGGCCGCCCTGGCCGCCGACGTAGGGGTTCGAGTTGTAGTTGATGTCGATGGCGAGCGAGAAGTGATGGTAGGCGTCGCGGTTGCGGTGGACGCTGTAGCCGCGGTCGACCTGGAGGCGGGCGCGCAGCGCGCCGCCCGAGACCCCGAGCTGCGACTCGAGGTGCGCCTCGGCGCGCGCCAGCCGCCAGGCCAGGGTGGGGTGGGCCGAGATGCTCACGCCGAGGAACTGCGACGACACCGGCGCCGCGTCGATGGGCACCCGCGGCTGGCTCGCGGCGCGCTGGGCGGCCGGGGTCGGCGCTCCGGTCGAGGTCCGCGGCGTCGTGGCGGCGCCGGGCGTGGCGGTGCTGCCGCTGCCGGGCGTGGCGGTGCTGCCGCTGCCGGGCGTGGCGGTGCTGCCGGTGCCGGGCGTCGCGGTGCTGCCGGGCGTGGCGGTGCTGCCGCTGCCGGGCGTGGCGTTGCCGCCGGGCGTCGCGCCGGTGCCTGCGTTGCCGCTGGCTGAGATGCCCTGCGCGGGGGCGTCGGTGCGGATCACGAACGAGGCGTGGACCCAGCCCTCCTGGCTGCCGACGCGCACCCGACGCCACGCCGGGTCGCTGTCGTCGAGGACCTCGACGGTGGCGCCCGGCGTCAGGTAGGTGACGATGTTGTCGTCTCTCGACGTGTCCGGCGACGAGCGCAGCCGCACGCCGGTCCCCTGGATGCGCCCGCCGTACGCGGCGATCTCGTCGTCGCCTCCAGGCCCGGCACCTGCCGCCGCGCCGCCTCCGGCGTCGGCGCCACCGGCGCCACCGCCGCCGGCGCCACCGCCGCCCGCGGGCAACCCGGTCAGCTCCTCCGGGATCGCGACCTCGCCACCGACCGCGGCGCCGGCGGCGGCGTCGGCGGCGGCCTCACCGGCGGCGGAGGACGCACCCGCGCCTTGCGCGACGTGGGCGAGCTCGTGCGCGAGCACGCGCGGGTCGTCGTCGGCGACGAACGCCCGGCCGCCGGCCGCCGCGCCGCGCACGCCGAGGTCGCCGAGCACCGCCCGCGCCGCG
>CAADGB010000204.1 GCA_900696455.1 uncultured delta proteobacterium | reverse complement strand
TCCCCGCCGTCGTCGAGCCCCCGCCGCCGACCCCCGCCGTCGTCGAGCCCCCGCCGCCGACCCCCGCCGTCGTCGAGCCCCCGCCGCCGACCCCCGCCGTCGTCGAGCCCCCGCCGCCGCCCCCTGCCGTCGTCGAGCCCCCGCCGCCGCCCCCTGCCGTCGTCGAGCCGCCCGTCGTCAAGAAGCCGCCGCCGCCCGTCGTCAAGAAGCCGCCGCCGCCGCCCGCCGTCAAGAAGCCGCCGCCGCCGCCCGCCGTCAAGAAGCCGCCGGTCCGCGTCGACAACGACGACCTCCTCGCCAGCAAGAAGCCGCCGGCGACCCGCGGCGCGAACCACGAGACGAAGGCCGACGGGCTCTACCGCAACAAGGACTGGAAGGCGGCGGCGGCGCTCCTCCGCGAGCAGGCCGCCGCCACCGAGGACGCCGGCGAGGCTCGCCGGCTGCGCGCGATGGCCGCGGACTACGAGACCATCGGCGCCAACCTCGCCACCGGGGCCACCCTGGCCAAGGCCAAGCCGGCCGACGCGCTGGTCTCCTTCAAGAAGGCGCTGACCGCCGACCGCCGCGCCGGCGGCGCCCACCAGCCCGTCATCCGGGAGAACATCTCCAAGGTCGCCCCGGCCGCCGCCGCCGCCTACATGGCCAAGCAGAACTACCCGATGGCCAAGATCGCCGCCGATGACGCGGTCAACGTCGGCGCCGGCTCCAACGCCACCGTGGCCAACGTCCGCGCCTCGCTGGAGCGCAAGGCCGGCGAGCTGTTCGCGAGCTCGCAGAAGCTCATGAAGACCCAGCCCGACGAGGCCAAGTCGCTCCTGCGCACGATCACCAAGATCGTCCCTGCCGACAGCCCCTGGTACATCCGGTCCTACAAGATCCTGAACCAGCGCAAGGGCGCGGCCGCCGACGAGGACGAGTAGCAGCGGCATCGCCCACGTGACGGCCGCGGCGTGTCGAAGGCCGACAGCCGACAAGCCGACAAGCCGCGGCTGCTTCCCGCGAGCGCCGTCCGCGGTCGGGGAAGAGCTCGGGCCGACCGGAGCGCGGGGCGCGCCGTTTGGCTCCCGCGAGCTGGGCTCAGCGCGCGCGGCCGGGCGTCGCGCCCGCCGCGGTCCCGATCAGCTCGGCGATCGACGCCTCGAGGGCAGCGAAGTCGAACGGCTTGTCGAAGTAGGCGTCGGCGCCGTAGATGGGCGAGGTCATCTCGTTCATCTGGCGCCCGATCGCCGTCAGCATGATGATCTTGATGTGCTCGGTGACCGGGTCCTGCTTGAGGGCGCGGGCGACCTCCCAGCCGGTCTTGTGGGGCATCATCACGTCGAGCACGATCAGCGCCGGTCGGCTGCGCTTGGCCTCGGCCAGCGCCTCGAGGCCGTCGGCGGCGGTGAGGACCTGGTAGCCGCGCGTCTCGAGCCGCGCCGAGAGCATCGCGACGATCTCGGGATCGTCGTCGACCACGAGGACCGAAGGAGCGCTGGCCATGGTTCGAGGCTATGGCGGCGGCGAAGCCGCGGTCAAGCGGCCGACCACGCCCTCGTGCTAAGAACCGCCGGTGTCCCGGCCCCGGCGCGCGCTCGCCCTGGTCCTGGCCGCGGGGGCCCTCTTCGCGGCCCTGGTCCTGGTCGGCGACGTGCGCGCGGTCCGCGATCGCCTCGACGGCTTCGGGTGGTGGGCGTTCGCCGCCGCCCTCGGCCTGGCGGTGACCAACTACGGCCTGCGCTTCGCCCGCTGGCAGCTCTACCTCGCCCACCGCGAGCTGGTGGTGCCGCCACGGACCAGCGCGCTGGTGTTCGTCGCCGGCTTCAGCATGGCGGTCACCCCCGGCAAGCTCGGCGAGCTGGTCAAGAGCTACCTCCTGCGCCAGCTCGTCGCCATCCCGGTGGCGCGCTCGGCCTCGATCGTCATCGCCGAGCGGGTGAGCGACCTGCTCGCGCTCCTGCTCCTGGCCGCGATCGGGGTCGGGCTCTACGGCATCGCCACCGAGGTCGCCCTGGCCACCGCCGTGGTCCTCGCCGTCGCCTTCGTCTTCCTGCTGTGGCGGCGGCTGGGGCGCGCCACGATCGATCTCCTGACCCGCCCCCGCCGCCTCACCCGCCTCCGCCGCCCGCTGCACGAGATCTACGACGGGCTGGCCGCGCTCGGCCAGCCCTCGGTGCTGACGTGGTCGACCGCCCTGGCCGCCGCGGCCTGGGCCTGCGAGGGCGTCGGCTTCGCGCTCATCGTCGGCGCGTTCCCCGGCGCCCACGTCGACCTCGGCGTCGCCATCTTCATCTACGCCGCCACCACCGTCGCCGGCGCCCTGTCGTTCCTGCCCGGCGGCCTCGGCGTCACCGAGGGGGCGATGACCCTGCTGCTGGTCGAGAACGCGTCCGGGGTCGACCTCGGCACCGCCACCGCCGCCACGATCCTGACCCGCCTCGCCACCCTGTGGTTCGGGGTCGGGCTCGGCCTGGTCGCGCTGGCGTGGGCGCGGCGGCGGGCGCCGGTCGAGGTCGACGACGACGCCCCGGCGCCCGCCGCGACCCCCGACGCTGGCGCCGCGCCGGTACCCGGCCGCGAGGATTGAGGCATACTCCGCGCATGGTCGATTTCGACTTCGCGCGCTACGTGCTCGAGCGGCGCGGCGAGGTGGCGGTTCGCGCGCAGAGCGGCACGGCGTACGGCTTCTCGGGCGAGCGCAAGCTGCGCCGGACCTTCATCGGCACCCGCCCGGTGACGATGGCGGTCGAGGCCACCAACCGGCTGTGGAACGACCGCGCGCGCGACGAGCTCCTGGCCGCCGCCCGCCTCGCCTCCGAGGATCAGCCCCGGGTGTGGACGGCGGCCAAGCGCGCGGCCGAGGCCCTCCGCCTCCCCGCGCCCGCGGTCTACGTCGCCGCCCCCGCCTTCCCGGTCCGCCTCGCCGCCCTCGGCACCGACGACCAGCCCTACGTCGTCATCCGCAAGGACGTGGTCGACGCCCTCACCGACGGCGAGCTGGTGGCGGCCCTCGGCCACGAGCTGGGCCACGTCCAGGACGGCCACGTCCCCTACGTCACCGCCACCCACTACCTCACCCACGCCGCCGGCTTCTTCGTGCGCTGGATGGTGCAGCCGGCGATGATGGCGCTCAAGGCCTGGACCCGGCGCGCCGAGATCACCTGCGATCGGGCCGCGCTCCTGGCCTGCCGCGACCTGCAGGTGGCGCTCACCGCGATCGTCAAGCTCGAGGTCGGGCTCGAGCGCGGCGCCGACTTCGACGCCGCCGCCTTCCTCGCCGAGCCGCCCGCCGCCGCCGCCGACAAGGGGCTGGGCCAGCGCCTGGGCCAGGTCGGCGAGCTGTTCAAGGCCCACCCCCTCCTGTCCAAGCGCATCGCCGCCCTGCGCCTGTTCGCCGACGGCGCGCTCTACGCCCAGCTCACCGGCGGCGACCCCGGCGGCCACGCCTCGACCGACGACATCGACCGCCGGGTCGCCGACCTGCTGAGCGTGTTCTAGCGGCCCTGCCGGCCTGGACCCGAGGACGTTCGAGGACGCCCGCCCCGAGGACCCCCGATGATCGACCCCCTCCACCACACTGCCAAGGCCGCGGTCCTCGAGCGCTACCGCGCCCTGGCCGACATCGCCGACGCCGTCGGCATGACCACCCTGGCCCGCGACGTGCGGGTGAGCCGGGTGCCCAAGCTCGAGCAGGAGCGCTTCCACGTCGTCGTCCTCGGCGAGTTCAACCACGGCAAGTCGACGTTCGTGAACGCGCTGCTCGGCCAGGACGTCCTGCCGACCGGCATCACCCCCACCACCGCCGCGATCAACCACGTCATCTACGCGGCGGCGCCGCGGGCGCGGGCGATCCTGGCGAGCGGCGACCCCGTCGACCTCACCCCCAGCGAGATCAAGGAGTGGGTCACGGTCTCGGGCGGCCGCACCGACGAGGTCTCGTTCGTCGAGCTCGGCTACCCGGTCGACCTCCTGCGCGACAACGTGGTCCTGGTCGACACCCCCGGCGTCAACGACCTCAACGAGCAACGGGCCGAGGTCACCTACGGCTACGTGCCGCGCGCCGACGCCGTCCTGTTCCTGCTCGACGCCGGGCAGGCGCTCAAGGACAGCGAGCGCGAGTTCCTGGCCAGCCACATGCTCGACGGCAGCCGCGACCGCCTGATCTTCGTCCTCGGCAAGATGGACCTGCTCAACGAGGACGAGAAGGCCGCGGTCACCGCCTACGTCCGGGACGGCGTCGCCCGCCTCGCCCCCGGGGCGCCGGTGTTCCCGCTGTCGGCGAAGTCGTGGCTGGTGCGGCGCGACGAGGACAGCGGCATGCCGGCGCTCCTCGACCACCTCGGCCGCTTCCTGGCCGGCGACCGCGCCCGCATCCTCCTCGACAACGCCGCCGCCGACGCCGCCCGCACCGCCGCCTACCTCGAGCAGAACCTGGGCGTGCGCATGCGGGCCTGGGACCTGACCGTCGAGCAGCTCGAGGAGCGGGTGGCGCTGGTCCGCCAGCAGCTCGACGCCTCCAAGCGCACGCTCGACGAGCTGCACGTCCGCATCGACGCCGACGCCGGCGCGATCAAGGCCCACGTCGGCGCCGACCTCGACGCCTTCGCCCAGGCCTTCGTCGCCGCCATCCCCGGCCAGCTCGACGCCGTCGACGCCGACGACATCAAGCGCTACCTGCCGGGCTTCATCGAGGACAAGTTCAAGGAGTGGGCGGAGCTCGAGGGCGCCAAGCTGGCGTCGATGATGGAGCGGCTGGCCGAGGAGGTCATCACGATCACCAACCAGAACGTCGCGGCGGCGTCGGCGGCCCTGGCCGAGCGCCTGGGCCCGGGCGACACCCAGGTCGACATCGACGTCGACAGCTTCAAGTACGACGTCGGCATCTACGCCATCGGCGCCATCGGCACCACCGTGCTCCTGTTCGTCAACGTCTTCGCCGGCGGCCTGCTCACCCTGGCCGCCCCCATCCTGGCGGTGGTGCTCAAGAGCAAGGTCGCCGGCGACATCCGCCAGCAGGCCAAGGAGAAGGTGCCGGGCGCGATCTTCCACGCCGCGGCGGCGATGAAGCCGCACTTCGATCAGTGCGTCGACGACTTCGCCACCCGCCTGCGCGAGTTCGTCACCACCGCCGGCAACACCCTGTACAAGGGCATCGGCGAGATCCTCGAGCGCACGATCGTCGAGCGCAAGAGCCGCGGCGGCGAGGCCGAGGAGCTGCGGGCCGCCACCGCCGAGCAGATCGCCCAGGTCGCCGCGGTGCGGACCGCGCTGGGCGAGCTGCGCACCGATCTGTGGAAGCAGGCCCCGGGGTAGCGCCGACGCCGTGGCCGGTCCCGCCGACAGCCTCCGCTCCCTGTGGTCGCGCCTGGCGCGCAAGGCCGAGGACACCGCCAACGAGCTCCTGCTCGACGGCTACCGCGAACAGGTGGCGACCGCCCGCGCGCTGCTCGACGCCGGCGACCCGGCCGAGGCCGCCGAGGTGCTGGAGGCGTTGCTCGCCGATCGCCCCGATCACGCCGCCGCGCTGACGCTCCTGGGCGCGGCCCGGCTCGAGCTGGGCCAGGCCGACGCCGCCACCCGTGCCTTCGAGCGCGCCGTCGCCCACCGCCCCGACGATCCCCACGCCCGCATCGGCCTGGGCGAGGCGCTGCTGGCCCAGGGCAAGGCCGCGGACGCCCTGCCCCACCTCGCCCGCGGCGTCGACGAGGCCCGCGGCGAGCGCGCGCTGCTGGCCGCCGCCTACCTGGCGCTGGGCCGGGCGTGGCTGGCCCGCGGCGAGCTCGACAAGGCGATCCGCGAGCTGCGCAAGGCGGTGGCCGAGTCCCCCGACGACGCGACGGCGCGCACCGCGCTGGGCATGGCGCTCCTGCGCGACGAGCGCACGACCTCGGCCGAGGCCCGCCGCCACCTCGAGCGGGCGATCGAGCGCGAGCCGGCGCCGGCCGCCGCCCTCGCCGCCCTCGGCCCGCTCGCCCTCGACGACGCGCTGGTCCTGACCGCCGCCGGCCTGTTCGAGCGCGCCCGCGACGCCGCCCTCGCCGAGCACGGCGCCGCCGGCCGCCACGATCAGGTCGCGGCCCTGCTCGGCCTCGGCGACGTCGCCCGCGCGATGCGCGAGCCCGCCCGCGCCCACCAGCGCTACCTCGAGGCCCTGGAGCTCGAGCCGCGGCGAGCCGCGATCCACGCCCGCCTGGCCGCGCTCCACCGCGAGCTGGGCGATCTGCCGACGGCGGTGGCCACCTACGAGCGCGCCCTGGCCCTGGGCGCCGGGCCCGACGTCCTCGCCCTGGCGGTGGCGGCGGCCCACGCCGCCGGCGATCGCGGCCGGGCGGTGCGGTGGGCCAACGACCTGCTCGCCCACGACCCGGGCGCGCCGATCGCGCTCGCCGCCCGCGCCGCCGAGCTCATCGATCACGGCGCCCTCGACGCCGCCGCCGGGCTCCTCGCCCACGCCCCGCGCGCGGTCGAGGTCGCGCTCGAGGAGGCGCGGCTGGCCCGCGCCCGGGCCCCCGGCCCCGCGGGCGCCGCCGCCGCCG
>CAADGB010000203.1 GCA_900696455.1 uncultured delta proteobacterium | reverse complement strand
TTCGCTCGGAGGTCCGTGACGACCGCCGAACGAGGTGACCTATTTGCAGTCGCCGTGCCACGCCGAGCTCGTCGCCAAGTCGTCGTCATCACAGGGACCGCGCACCGACACGCCTGTTCGCGCTCCGGACAGGCCTGTGAATAACCTGCGATCTCGCTGTGTTGGAGGTCCTCACACCTCCGCGGACATCGCGGTTTGGGCGTCGATCGTCGTCGGTGGAGACACTCGCACCGGGAGTGCGCGCTCCCGACACAGCGTCGCGCGCGGCGCGCTTTGGAGCACATGGATGGACGTCGCGCGCCGCCGCGAAGTATGTTCCGCGGCGATGAGGACCCTGCTGCCGACGCTCGCGCTGCTTGTCCCGGTCACCCTCACCGCCTGCGACGCCGCCGAGAAGGGCCGCGCCGAGGCCGGCCGCGAGGCCGAGGAGGAGAACCGCAAGAAGGCGGCGCAGGTCAAGCCGGTCGACCGCATCAAGCCGCCGGTCCCGCAGGGCACCCGGCTGCCGTGCAACCAGGTCATCGACCCCACCGCGTTCCAGGGAGCGCTCGAGGAGACCGAGACCCTGACCGTCCGCGAGTCGACCGGCGCCTACATCGACTCGACCGTGTCATGCACCCTGGTCCGCGGCGGCGCGCGCCCCGACGCCAAGGCCCAGCAGAAGATCATCAAGGAGAAGGGCCGGCTCGGCACCCTGCCCGGCGATCCGCTGTGCGTGGTCACCCTCTACTGCTGGGTGATCGAGGAGGAGGCCAAGTTCCGCGAGCGCTGCAAGCCCGGCCCCAACTCGATCCTCTCGCCCGACGAGTCGACCGGCGGCTTCGCGTGCAAGCGCACGCTGCCGCAGGGCGAGTTCGACATCGACAGCTTCAAGTTCGTCGACGCCGACACCAAGTGCCTGTTCGAGGTCGCGGGCGGGCCGAGCATGACCGACAACGACAAGATCGCGACCTGCGCGCGCGTCGCGCGCGAGTCCATCGGCGCCGAGCACATCCAGCCCGGGGCGTCGCCGCGCTACAGCGACGCGCCCGCCGAGCCGCCGGCCGAACCCGCGGCGCCCTGACCTGCCCCGATCCAGGACGGCGCCGCCGTCACAGCGTCGCCGTGGTGCCGTCGGAGGGCGGCGACCGTGTCGGATCGTGGGCGGTCACCAGCATGCTCTGGATGACCCGCCCGATCTCGTCGACGTTGCGCGCCGTCCACTCCGGGTGCAAGGCCAGCGGGAGCTGCGGCGTGTGGCCTCCCGACGCCAGGGTGTGGACGTGGGCGGGGTCGAGGCCCAGGTCGTCGGCCAGGCGCCGGATCAGGGCGAGATCCCGCACCCATTGATCATCCAGCCCCGACACCAGCACGACCCGGCGCTGGCGTCCCCGGCGCAACGACAGCGTCGCCATGGCCCGGAGCTGGTCGGCCGCGATCGCGGCCGGCACGGAGAGGTGCGCCTCGAGGATGGCGGCGGAGTCCTCCGGCTGCAGCGTCAGCATCTCGGGGGTGTGGCCGAGGCGGATCGCGATGCGGCGACGCAGCCAGCGCAGCCGACCCAGGGTGCGCGCGATCCAGCTCCCGACGCGGAACACCCGGCGCAGCCGGCGATCGTGCGCCAGCAGGAGCGGCGTGATCGCCACCCGGGCGACCTGCGGCGGCAGCTCGTCGTCGTCGAAGGTGAGCAGGCCCATGGCGCTGCCCGAGTGCGCGGCGATCACGGTCGGCAGCTCGTCGAGGCGAAGCAGCCGGAGCAGGCGGACGGTCGTCGCGGTGGTGGCCGCGGGTGAGACCTGGGCGGCGTCGGGGCGGCCGGCGAAGCGCGACTCGCCGAAGCCGTACAGGTCGGGCGTGACCACCAGGGCCCGGGCGTTGTCGCGGCACAGGGCCGGCGCCAGGGAGCGCCAGGTCGCCCGCGTGGAGCTCCAGCCGTGGACCAGCGCGATCGCCTCGGTCACCCGCGCCGACGTCGCCGGGTCGTCGAGGGCACCGAGCCGGCCGGTCGACAGGTGGACCGAGAAGCCGAGGTCGACCAGGCCGGCCGCGGCCAGGAGCTCGCGCGCGCGCGCGCCGTGGACGCGGCCGGCGGCCGCCAGCTCCGACAGGCGGAAGTCGCCGCGGACGAGCTCGTCGGTGACGCGGACGTGCTGCCAGGCCGCGGCCAGCCACGGCCGCGGATCGATCGCGCGGCGGATCTCGGCGAGCCGGACCGGCGCCGGCAGCCCGGTCAGCTCCACCGCGCGCAGCGCCGCCACCAGCGCCGCCATCGACGGAAAGCGCGCCGCCGGCGTGGGCGCGGTGGCGCGCTCGATCACCTGGCGCAGGGCCGGTGGCAGGCCGGCGGGCAGCGACGCCAGCGAGGCCTGGAGGTCCGCGGGATCGAGGGTGGCCCCCAGCGCCTCGAGCAAGGTCAGGCCGAGGCCGAACTGATCGGCGGCCGGGCCGACCGCCTCCCGCCGGACCTGCTCGGGCGCCATGTAGCGCGGCGTCCCGGCCCACGCCGCCGCGTCGTCGGTCGCCGCCGCCACCCCGAAGTCGGCGAGGAACGCCGTCTGGTTGCGATCGAGCAGGATGTTGGACGGCTTGACGTCGCGGTGGACCACGCCGCGGTCGTGGGCGTGGGCCAGCGCCGCGCCGACCTGGCCGAGGATGCGCACCGCCAGCGCGGGCGACAGCGGCGACGCCAGGCGGCGCGCCAGGGTCGTGCCGTCGATGAAGGGCATGACGACGAAGTCCTCGCCGGCCTCGAAGATGGGGACGATGTGGGGGTGGGAGAGGCGCGCGATCAGGCGCGCCTCGTGGACCAGCGTCCCGGCGCCGCCCGGCGCGCCAGCGGCGCCGCGCGCGCCCACCCGGGCGCCGCCCGCCCTCGCCGCGTCATCGCCCGGTCGCGGAGCGACGCCGGCGGCGGGACAGGAACGGGCGCCGCCGCCGCGCCGCGACAGCACCTTGGCCGCCGCCACGCCGCCCGAGACCACGTGACGCGCCAGCCAGACCTCGGCGCTGCCGCCGGAGCCGATGCGCCGGACCAGGACGTAGCTGCCGACCCGCACCGGCTCCGCCATGACAGCGGCGTCCGCGCCCCGCGCGGCGGGAGCCTCGAGCGCCTTCACTTGCGCGGCCGCGGGACCCGGTAGAGCGAGAGCTTGTTGACCAGCGTCGCCCGCGAGACGCCGAGGAGCTGCGCGGCGCGGGTCTGGTTGCCGTGACACGCCGCGAGGGCGTCGACGATGCGCTGGCGCGCGGCGGCCTGGTCGGCCGTGAGGCCGAGCCCGGCGACGAGGTCGGACACGGCCGCGGCGTGCGGCGGGCCGACCGACGGCCCCGCCCCGCCCCCGCCGATCCCGACGGGGATGGCCGCCCTCCCCGTGGTCGCCGGCGACGGGCCCGGACCGGTCGCCGCCGCCGGGCCCGGGCCGGCGCGTCCCGCCCCCAGCGCGCCGGAGGACGCGCCCCGCGGCGCGCGGTCGATGAGGAGGTGCTCGGCCCGGACCGGACCGCCGCCGGCGAGCAGCACGGCGCGCTCGACCACGCTCTTGAGCTCGCGCACGTTGCCCGGCCAGTCGTGAGCGCGGAGCTGCGCGAGGGCCTCGGCTGCCAGCACCACCTCGCTGGCGCCACCGGTCGCGGCGGCCCGGGCGAAGCGGGTCGCCAGGGTCTCGACCTGGTGCAGGCGCTCGCGCAGGGGCGGGATCGACAGGGTCAGACCGGCCAGGCGGTAGTAGAGATCGCGCCGGAAGCGCCCCGCCTCGACCTCGGCCAGGAGCTCGCGGTTGGTCGCGGCGAGGATCCGCAGGTCGAGCGTGACGGGGCGGACGGCGCCGACCCGCAGCACCTCGCGGGTCTCGATGGCGCGCAGGAGCTTGGCCTGGAGCTCGAGGGGCAGCTCGCCGATCTCGTCGAGCAGCACGGTGCCGCCGGCGGCGGCCTCGAGCAGGCCCGGCTTGCTGGTCGCCGCCCCGGTGAAGGCGCCCCGCTCGTGCCCGAACAGCTCGCTCTCGAGGAGCTGGGGGGAGAGCGCCGCGCAGTTGACGCAGACCATGGCGCCCGCGCGGCCGGAGAGGCGGTGCAGCGCCCCGGCCAGGACCTCCTTGCCCGTCCCGGTCTCCCCGGTGACGAGCACGTTGACCGGGCTGCGCGCCAGCGAGAGCACCAGTGGCCCGGGGCTGGCCAGGGTCGGATCCTCGACGGCGATGTGCGAGCCCCCGAGCGCGGCCCGGACCGTCGACACCGCGCGGGCGAGCACGACCGCCGTGAACGGCCCGAGCTGGAACGGCTCGCCCGGCGCGAGCTCGACCGGCACCCCGGGGGTCAGCCCCTGGCCGCGGAGCTGGGTGCGGTTCCGGCTGCCGTGGTCCTCGACCTCCCAGCGATCGCCGAGGCGCAAGGTCGCGTGCCGCCGCGAGATCTTCTCGTGGTCGATCACGACCTCGCACGACGCGTCCCGGCCCACGGTCACCAGGCCCCGCTCCGGCAGGGCGTAGGCCCGGAAGTCGACCTCGCGGCTCACCAGCAGGACCCACCCGGCGGCCGTCCCGGGCACGTCGCCAGCGTCCGTCACGGTGGTGATCACCGCGCCAGCATAGTCCGGACCGCGTCGGGCAGAACAGGCACAGGTCGGAAAGTGCTCCGCACGCACCAGCCCGCGGTGGCGACCGGATGGTGGCCGAGGGTCCGAGCCCGCGTCCGAGCCCCGAGCCCGAATCCGAGCCCGAATCCGAGCGCGAAATCCGACCCCGAATCCGAGCCCGAGTCCGAGTCCGAGCCCGAGCCCGACCCCGAATCCGCCCCCGAAATCCGACCCCGAATCCGACCCCGAATCCGAGCCCGAGCCCGAGCCCGAATCCGAGCCCGAGCCCGAATCCGAGCCCGGTTTTCCCCCCGCCCACGACCCGAAAAAGGGAAACGCCCGCTCGGGGGAGCGGGCGTCTCGAAAAAGCCCCGGCAGCGTCCTACTCTCCCACAGGGTTGCCCCTGCAGTACCATCGGCCCGGAGGAGCTTAACTTCCGTGTTCGGGATGGGAACGGGTGTGGCCTCCTCGGAATTGCCGCCGGGAAAAACGTTCGAAGCACGAGCAGTGCTGTTGAAGATGTGCTGTTCGATCGAGTCCGCGTCTGGACTCTTCGATTGACGGTGTAGCGTTTTGACCGTCGACCTGGCCACCATCCCGGCGCGCCGCGATCCGGAGATCGCGGTCGCGAACCGTCCGCCCGCGTGGAGACGCGTGCGGAAGAAATATAGGTGGTCAAGCCTCACGACCGATTAGTACGGGTTAGCTCCACGCGTTGCCGCGCTTCCACCTCCCGCCTATCAACCACGTAGTCTACGTGGGGTCTTCAGGAGCCCGAAGGCTCAGGGACGCCTCATCTCGAGGGGGGCTTCCCGCTTAGATGCTTTCAGCGGTTATCCCGTCCGAACATAGCTACCCGGCGATGCCGCTGGCGCGACAACCGGAACACTAGAGGTTCGTCCAACTCGGTCCTCTCGTACTAAAGTCAGCTCCTCTCAAGCGTCCTGCGCCCACGACGGATAGGGACCGAACTGTCTCACGACGTTCTGAACCCAGCTCGCGTACCGCTTTAATTGGCGAACAGCCAAACCCTTGGGACCGACTTCAGCCC
>CAADGB010000202.1 GCA_900696455.1 uncultured delta proteobacterium | reverse complement strand
TCCGCTCCGCCGCCATGCCCATCGCCGCCAGCGAGCTGTTCCGCAAGGCCAAGAAGATCGAGATCGTCGCCCGGCGCCTCGTCGACGAGCGGCTGGCCGGACAGTACCACTCGGTGTTCAAGGGCCGCGGCCTCATCTTCTCCGACGTCCGCCAGTACTACCCGGGGGACGACGTGCGCGCGATCGACTGGAACGTCAGCGCGCGCATGAACGTCGCCCACGTCAAGCAGTTCGTCGAGGAGCGCGACCGCACCGTCAACCTGGTCATCGACATGAGCGCGTCGATGTTCTTCGGCACGGTGTCGGCGTCGAAGCGCCAGATCGCCGCCGAGCTGGCGGCGGTGGTCGCGTTCTCCGCGATCAAGAACAACGACCGGGTCGGGCTCTACCTGCTCACCGATCGGGTCGAGCGCTTCGTCCCGCCCAAGAAGGGGCGTCGCCACGTGCTGCGCGTGATCGGCGAGATCCTGGCCTTCGAGCCCCAGTCGAGGGGCACCGATCTCGAGGCCGGGCTCGACTTCCTCGGCAAGATCGCGCGCCGGCGCTCGGTCGTGTTCTTCGTCAGCGACTTCCTGTCCGCGGGGTGGGAGCGGGCGATGCGGGTGGCGGCGCAGCGCCACGAGCTGGTCCCGGTGGTGGTGTCGGATCCGGTCGAGCTGACCTTGCCCGACGTCGGCCTGATCGCGGTCGAGGACCTGGAGAGCGGCGAGGTCCTCGAGTTCGACGCCAGCGGCTTCACGGTCCGCGACTACCGCCGCCGCCTCGAGGTCGAGCGCGAGCGCCGCGACGCCGCCCTGCGGCGCATGAACCTGGACGTGGTCGAGGTCCGCACCGATCGCCCCTACATCGACGCGCTGGTGGCGTTCTTCCGCGCCCGCGCCCGCCGCCTGGCCCACGGATGACGCGGGCGCGGCGCACGGTCACGACCCTCGGGGTCGCGGCGCTGGTCGCGGCGGCCGCCGCCGTGGTCGCCGCCCAGCCCGGGCCTTACGTCGACGCCGGGCCGGCCGACGGCGGGGCCCCCGACGCCGGGCCGCTGATCGTCGACGGCCCCGACCTCGCGGGCCTGGCCCGGCCCCAGACCTCGGCCGCCGCCGCCCCCAGCCGGGTCCGCCTCGGCGACACCCTGACCCTGTTCGTCGAGGTGATCTACGACGAGAAGGTCACGGTCAACCTGCCGGCGACGCTCGAGCTCGCGCCCTACTTCGAGGAGACCCGCCGCACCTCGAGCGACGAGCGGCGCAGCGACGGCACGCGCAAGCGCACCTACCAGGTCCAGCTCCGCGCCTGGGAGCTGGGCGACCTCCGCATCCCGCCCATCCCCGTCGGCTACACCGCCGGCGGCCAGCAGTCGTGGGTGGTCACCAACACCGTCCCCATCGAGGTCCACGGCAGCCTCGGCGACGTCGACGACAAGACCGCGCTCCTCGCCGACACCCCGCCGGTGGCGCTGCGGAGCCGCGACTGGCGCCTGCCCCTGGCCGCCGCGGTCGGGCTGGCGGCGCTGGCGGTCGCGCTCGTGGCGTGGCGGCTGCGGCGGCGCCGCCGCGTGCTCGCGCCGACCGTGGTGCCGGTCCGGCCGGCGGCGGTGACCGTCGCGCTGGGCGGGCCGGCGGAGCGGGCGCTGGCGGCGCTGGCGGCGCTCGAGCGCGCCGGGACGCTGGGGACCGATCCGCGGGCCGGCTACGAGGAGATGGTCGAGATCGTGCGCGGCTTCTGCGGCGAGCAGTTCGGGGTGGCCACCGTCGATCGCACCAGCGACGAGCTCCTGCGGGCCCTGGCCCGGCCGATGCCGCCGGCGACGCACGGGCTGGCCCGGCGCTGGTTCGCGCGCTGCGACCTGGTCAAGTACGCCGCCGAGCGGCCGGCGCCAGCCGCCGCCCGGGGCGACCTGGGCTCGGCCCGGGAGCTCGTCATCGCCGCGGCCGCGCCGGCCGCCGCCGCGGCGGCGGAGGCGGCGAAGGCGAAGGCGGAGGCGGCGGCGGAGACGGCGGCGGCGGCGGCGGGTGTGCCCGCGGCGGGAGCGGAGGTGCGCGATGGGTAGGGTGCTGCGCGCGCTGTTCCCGTACGTCCTGCTGGTGCTGATCGGCGGCCCGATCGCGATCGGCATCGACACCTACCTCGAGGACGCCGAGCGCCGGCGCGAGCTGGACTGGCAGAACCCGGCGGCGCTGGTGCTCCTGGCCGCGGTGCCGCTCCTGGCCTGGGTGCTGTTCCATCTCCGCCGCGAGCGCGGCGCGACCCTGGCGTTTCCGCGCGTCGCCGACCTCCGGCTCGCCGGACCCGGCCTCGTCACCCACCTCGCCGCCCTGCCGGCGGTGCTGCGCCTGGTCGCGATCGCCGTGATCGTGGTCGGCCTGGCCCGGCCCCAGACCTATCGCACGGTGGTCACCGAGACCGACTCGGTGGACATCATGATCGTCCTCGACCTGTCGAAGTCGATGGAGGAGACCGATCTGCGGCGCGACCGCCTCGACGCCGCCCAGCGCGTGATCCGCCGCTTCGCCGCGCAGCGGCAGGGCGACCGCCTCGGCCTGGTGCTGTTCGGCCAGTACGCGATGCTGCAGTGCCCGCTCACCCTCGACATGGACCTGTTCGATCGGGTGGTGGCCGATCTCAAGATGGACGACATCCCGTCCCTGGGCACGGCGATCGGCGACGGCCTGGGCATGGGCCTGGCCTACCTGCGTCGCTCCGACGCGAAGTCGAAGGTCGTGATCCTGCTCTCCGACGGCGACAACAACGTCTCGACCCAGATGACCCCGCAGCAGGCGGCGGAGGCGGCGCGGGCCGCCGGGGTCAAGGTCTTCACGGTCCTGGTCGGCGCCGACTCGACCTGGGGCAGCTCGGTCAACCCGGCGACCCTGCGCAACATCGCCGACGTCACCGGCGGCAAGTTCTTCAAGGCCACCGACTGGACCGCGCTGCGCGACAGCTTCGCCGAGATGCGCAAGACGCTCGACAAGACCCGGCGGCGCAAGGAGGAGCGCAAGAAGGACCAGGAGCTGTTCGTGCCGCTGGTCGGGCTGGCGGTCGGGCTGCTCCTCACCGAGCTGCTGCTGTCGGCGACCCGCTTCCGGAGGTTCCCGTGATCGAGGACCTGACCTTCGAGACGCCGGTGCTGGTCGGCCTGGCGGCGGCGGTGCCGGTCGCGATCGCGCTGCTCGCGCTCGCCGATCGGGCGCGCCGCCGCGTGCTCCTCGGCCGCCTCGGCGAGCCGGCGGTGGTGCAGCGCCTCCTGGCCTCGGTGTCGCCGGCGCGGCGGCGCGTCAAGCGCGTGCTGTTCGCCGTCGGGGTCGCGCTGATCGTGCTGGCCGCCGCGCGCCCGCAGCTCCCCGGCCACCAGCAGCGGGGCAGCGAGGGGCTCGATCTGGTCGTCGCCCTCGACGTGTCGAAGTCGATGCTCGTCGACGACGTCGGTCAGCCCCGCCTCGAGCGGGCGCGCGCCGAGATCGGCCGGCTGCTCGACGCCCTCCCCGGCGACCGCGTCGCGCCCATGGTGTTCGCGGCGGCGGCGGCCCACTTCCCGCTCACCGACGACAAGGCGGTGGCCCGCCAGTTCCTGGCGGACCTGGGGCCGGCCGATCTGCCGCCGGGCTCCGATCTCGCCGAGGCGCTCAAGGTCGCGATCTGCCTCCTGCGTCCCGACGTCCAGGATCGCTGGAGCGACGACTGCGCCGGCGCCGGCGGGCGGGGGCGCGGCGGCGACCCGCTGCCGGGCGAGGTCGACGAGGACCTGCCGGAGCGGGCTCCCGAGGTCGAGCTCGAGGAGCGGGCCAAGGTCGTCCTCCTGGTCACCGACGGCGCCGACGGGCTCGGCGACGGCGAGGAGGGGCTGCGCCCGCTCGAGGAGGTGCGGCGCGCCGTCAAGCTCGGCGTCACGGTGATGGTGATCGGCGTCGGCACGGCCGGCGGCGGCGCGGTGCCGGAGATCGACCATCAGGGCCGACCCAGCGGCAAGAAGTACGGTCGCGACGGCAACGAGGTCGTCTCTCGCCTCGACAGCGCCTCGCTGCGCCTCCTGGCCGAGGCCGGGGGCTCGGCCGCGCGCTACTTCGAGATCGGCGTCGGCGAGACCGACGTGCGCGAGCTGGTGGCCGCCCTCGCGACCCTCAAGCGCGGCGCGCTGTCGCGGCGCGAGGAGCGGGTGATGGAGGAGCTGTACCACTTCCTCCTCTTCCCCGGCTTCCTCCTGCTGGTGATCGAGGCCTGCATCGGCACCCGACGCCGCGTGCGCTACCCCGAGGCGCCGCGGCGCGGCGCGGAGGTGCGCTGATGGACCGTGCGCCGGCGGTCGGGGCGTGGCAGGATCGAGCCGTGCGCGCCCTCCTGCGCCGCGGGCTGTTCCTCGCGCTCCTGGTGCCGCTGGCCGGGTGGGAGCCGCTGTGGCGTGACGATCCCGACGTCGCCGCCGGCAACCGCGCGTACGCCGAGCGGCGCTACGCCGACGCCCTGGCCGCGTACGAGCGCGCGAGGAAGGGCGGCGTCGACGCCGCCGGCCTCGAGTACGACCTCGGCACCGCCAAGCTGGCCTGGGCCGAGGGCGAGGGCCAGACCCCCGCCGAGCGCGAGCGGCTGCGGGCCGAGGCCATGGACCATCTCGGCAAGGCGGCGACCACGGCGCGGGATCCGTCCATCCGCGGCAAGGCGCACTACAACCGCGGCAACCTGCTGATGAAGCAGCAGCAGCTCGAGCCGGCGATCGAGGCCTACAAGGACGCCCTGCGCGCGGATCCGCGGCTCGAGAGCGCGAGGGTGAACCTCGAGCTGGCGCTGCGCCAGCGCGAGCGCGAGGAGGAGCAGCGACAGCAGCAGCAGCAAGGGGGCGCGCAGGGGCAGGGCCAGCCGCAGCCGGGGCAGGGCCAGGGGCCGCAGCAAGGGCAGCAGGGCCAGCAAGGGCAGCAGGGCCAGCAAGGGGAGCAGGGCCAGCAAGGGCAACCGGGCCAGCAAGGGCAACAGGGCCAGCAGGGCCAGCAAGGGCAGCAGGGCCAGGGGCAGGGGCAGCCTCCGCAGGGACCGCCGCAGCAAGGTCAGGGGCAGGGGCAGCCACAGCCGCCGCCGGGCCAGGGGCAGGGGCAGGGGCAGCCGCAGCCGGGCCAGGGCCGGCCGCAGCCGCGCTGGCCCCGCGACGACACCCGGTACGACACTCCCGACTCCAGCGACGAGTCGAAGTTCGAGGACCTCGAGGCGATGTCGCGGCAGCAGCGCCGCAACCAGGTGCGCGGCAAGCGCTCGCGCGGCGCCGGACGCGGGGACCTCGACAGGGACTGGTAGTGCGGCCCCGGGTCCTGGTCGTCGACGACGAGCCCGCCACCGTCGACGTCGTGCGCGCGCTGCTCGAGCAGGACGGCGCCGAGGTCACCGCCGCCGGCGACGGCCGCGACGCCATCGCCCGCGCCCTCGACGCCACCCGGGACGGCCGCGGCTTCGACGTCGTCCTCCTCGACTACCACCTGCCGCACGTCGGCGGGGGGGAGGTCATCCGCGAGCTGGGCGCCCGCGGGGTGGACGCGCGGGTGGTCGTGATGTCGGGGATCGAGCCGACCCGGATCGCCGCCGAGACCATGCGCCTGGGCGCGTTCGACTTCGTGGCCAAGCCGCTGTCGCGCGCCGACCTGCGGGCGCGGGGGGAGCGCGCGTTCCGCGATCGACGCACCAGCGCCCGCGCCGACGCCGGCCGCCGGCCGCGCAAGAGCGACGTCATCATCGGCACCGGCACCTGGGTCAAGCAGCTCTACGAGCGCATCGGCATGGTCGCGGCGACCGACGTCACCGTCACGATCCACGGCGCCAGCGGGACCGGCAAGGAGCTGGTCGCCCGCACCATCCACAACCTGTCGCCACGCTACGAGCGTCCGTTCGTGGTCGTGAGCTGCGCCGCCCTGCCGGCCAGCCTGCTCGAGGACGAGCTGTTCGGCCACGTCCGCGGCGCCTTCACCGACGCCTCGCGCGATCGCGACGGCCTGATCGCCCAGGCCGACGGCGGCACCCTGTTCCTCGACGAGATCGGCGAGATGCCGGTCCACCTCCAGGCCAAGCTCCTGCGCGTCCTCCAGTTCCACGAGTTCCGCCGGCTCGGCGACGACCACGATCGCCAGGTCGATATCCGGGTGATCGCGGCGACCAACCGCGATCTCGATCAGCTCGTCGCCAGCGGCGACCTCCGCCAGGACCTGCCCTACCGCATCAACGTCTTCCCGCTGAGCCTGCCGCCGCTGCGCGATCGCAAGGACGACATCCCGCTGCTGGCCCAGCACTTCCTGCTCCTGCACCGGGGGCGCGCCGATCGCCGGATCGAGGGCTTCACCCCGGCCGCGATCGCGCGGCTGTGTGCCGACGACTGGCCCGGCAACGTCCGCCAGCTCGAGAACAAGATCCAGGAGGCGCTGGTGGTCGCCGACGGGCCGCTCATCGAGGCTGGCGACCTCGACGTCGGCGATGGCGGCGGTCCCGTCCTCGACCTGGACCGCCCGTTCCAGGAGCTCAAGCACGCCGTGATCGATCGCTTCGAGCGCGACTACCTGACCGCGCTGCTCACCCACCACGGCGGCAACCTGGCGGCGGCGGCGCGCCGCGCCGGCATGGATCGCAAGAACCTGTGGGCGCTGACCCGCAAGCACGGGCTCGACCTCGGCCGCTTCCGCAAGTAGCGGCACGTACCGTTGCCGGCCGGCGCGTAGATGCCGGACCGGCGCGCTTGCGCGGCGCGGGCACCGCCGACGATGATCGTGCGGGATGCGACCGGCCGAGCGCTACCGGCTGATCGAGCGGCTCGGCGCCGGCTCGGTCGGCGTGGTCCACCGTGCGCTCGATCGCGTCACCGGGCGCGAGGTCGCGCTCAAGATCATGCCGCGGCCGCGCACCGGCACCAACCTGCGCGGCGAGTTCGTCGCCCTGGCCCGGCTCCGCCACCCCAACGTGGTGTCGGTGCTCGACTACGGGCTCACCGACGCCGGCCACGAGTACTTCACGATGGAGCTGGTCGCCGGCCCCAGCCTGCTGGAGGCGGCGACCCCGGCGACCGGCCGGCGCTGCTTCGCGCTCCTGGGCGGCGTGCTCGACGCCCTGTCCGCGGTCCACGCCGGCGGCATGGTCCACGCCGACATCAAGCCGTCGAACATCCTGGTCGACGGCGCGGTGCTGGAGAGCGCGCCCGACCGGGCGGCGCGCCTCGTCGACTTCGGGCTGGCGGCGCCGCTGGCCGATCCCAGCGGCCCGACGGCGCGCGGCACGATCGGCCACGCCGCGCCCGAGGCCTGGTCGGGGCGCCTCGATCCGCGCTCCGACCTGTACTCGTTCGGGGTGGTGCTGTGGCAGCTCGTGATGGGCGCGCGGCCGTTCGCCGGCGCCACCGCGCGCGCCGTGGTCGCGGCCCAACGCGCGGGCGCGCCGTCCGATCCGCGGCGACTCCGTCCCGACCTGCCGCCGGCGCTCGCCGAGCTGATGATGGCGCTGCTCGACCCCGCGCCCGGGGCCCGGCCGCAGACCGCCGACGAGGTCCTCGAGCGCTGGCGCGCGATCGCCGACGGGCTCGGCCACCATCGCCTGCCCGGTGCGCGCGGGCTGTCGGTGCGCTCGCCGCGGGTGGCGATCGAGGTCGGCACGATCCTCGGGCGCGAGCACGAGCTCGCCGACCTGGAGCGGGCGTGGGCCGAGGCGCGGGCGGGGCGGGGCGCCGCGGTGCTGGTGGTGGGCGAGCCCGGCATCGGCAAGACCCGGCTGTGCGCCGAGCTGGCGCTCCGCCTCCAGCTCGAGGGGGCCCAGGTCGTGCGCTGGAGCGCGCGCGCCGGCGATCAGGCGTGGGAGGGCGTGCGCGAGCTGGTGCGGACGCTCCTGGCGCTGGCCGGCGAGGCGTGGTCGGCGCGCGGCGGCCCCGCGGCGTCCCACCCGGGCGTGGCGGCGCTGCTCGCCGGGGCCCCGGCGCCGCAGGGCCCCGGACGCTGGGTCGTGGCCGAGACCGTGGCCGAGCTGGTGGTGGCGGCGGGCTCGGCCCAGCCGCTCACGATCCTCGTCGACGACCTCGACGCCGCCGCCCCGGCGACGATCGACGTCCTCGCCTACCTCGCGCGCGCGGTGCCCGACGCCGCGGTGCTCCTGGTGGCGGCCGGCCGCTCGGCCACGCCCGGGCGCGCGCCCACCGGCGGCGGCAGCGGTGGCGGCGGCGCGTTCGAGCAGGCGGTGGCCGGCGCCGCCCGCGGCCGCCGCTACGAGCTGGCGCCGCTCGGCCAGTCGAG
The DNA here is from genome assembly GCA_900696455.1 of uncultured delta proteobacterium. Taxonomy (GTDB): domain Bacteria; phylum Myxococcota_A; class Polyangia; order Haliangiales; family Haliangiaceae; genus UBA2376. The sequence continues at coordinate 46,100 of CAADGB010000202.1, read as the reverse complement.
CTTCTTCGCCCTGGCGGTGGCCGCGGTCGGCGCCGAGGTCGGCGCTCGCCTGGCCGACGAGCTGCGGCGGGTGTCGGGCGGCAACCCGGGGCACGCGCTGGCGACGCTCGAGGCGATGATCGAGAACGGCAGCCTGGCCCGGGTCGGCGGCGCCTGGATCACCGGCCGCGAGGTGGTGGTCCCGCTCCTGGCCGCGGCGCGCCAGGGCGCGATGGCGCGGCTGTCGGCCCTGGCCCCGCCGTCGCGCGCGCTCTTGCGCGCCGCCGCCGTCCTCGGCGACAGCTTCGACCGCGACGTGCTGTCGGCGATCCTCGGCATCACCGCGCCCCCGGTGCCCGCGACCGCCGCCGACGGCGTGCCCGAGGAGCTCAGCGAGGGCATCATCTCGGTCTCGACCCAGCTCCCGGTGGCCGAGACCAGCGGCGACGACGAGCGCTCGCGCCGGGTCGCGATCGATCCCACGTTCGACGATCTCGAGGCGGCCCTGGCCGACGGCGTCGCCGCCCGCGTGCTCACCGCGGATCCAGCGGCCGGCCGCTTCCGCTTCGCCCACAAGGAGCTGGCGGACGCCCTCGGCCGCGAGCTGACGCCGGGGGCGCGGCTCGAGTACCACCGACGGGCCGCGCTCGCGCTCGAGGACCGGCTGGCCGCGGGCGGTGACGTGCCCGCGGCGGCGCTGGCCCGCCACTACCGCGCGCTCGGTGACGGCACGCTGGCCGCGCGCTGGTGCCTGGCCGCGGCCGACGAGGCCGCGCGCGGCGGCGATCTCGGCGGTGCGCTCGCGCACGCCACCGACGCCCTGACCCTGGCCGACCCGGTCGATCACCACGTCCTGGTCCGCCGGGTGGCGGAGCTCGCGGCCCAGCACGGCGACCTCGACCTCGCGCTCCACCACTTCCGCCTCGCGGGCGACGGCGCGGCGCCGGCGGAGCAGATCGAGCTCGCGCTCGAGATCGCCGAGGTCGAGCGCCGCCGTGGGGAGACCGCGCGCGCGCTCGAGGCCGCCACCTCGGCCCTCGCCCTGGCCCGCCGCCTCGGCGACCTCGAGCGCGAGGCGCGCAGTCACCTGCGCATCGGCTGGCTGTTCACCCACAAGGGCGACTTCGCCGCCGCCGCCGAGCACGCCGCGATCGGCCTGGCCCTGGCGCGGCGGGCGGCCAGCCGCGGCCTCGCCGCCGAGCTGGGCCGGCTGTCGGCGGCGGTCGCCACCAGCCAGGGCGATCCGCGGCGCGCGATCGCGATCCTCGACGACGCGCTGGCGGACGCCGACGGCGATCCGCGCCTCGACGCCGGCATCTCGCACGAGATCGGCCGCGCGGCGATCCAGGCCGGCGACTACGCGCGCGCGGTGGCCGCGCTCGAGCGCGCGGTGGCGGCGGCGGAGCGCCACGGCGATCTGGTGCAGCGCGCGCGCTCGCTCAACAACCTGGCGGCGGCGTCGTACTACCAGGGCGACTGGGCGCGCGCGCGGCGGCTGTGGGAGCAGTTCCGCCAGCAGACCGAGCGTCAGGGCGATCGCCTCGAGACCCTCTACGCGCTCAACAACCTGGGCTCGCTGCTGCGCGATCTCGGCGCGCTCGCCGAGGCCCGCGCCACCTTCGGCCGCGCCGCCACCCTGGCCGAGGAGCTGGGGCACCGCCACATGGCGGCGATGGTCGAGGCCAACCGCGGCGAGGTCGACGCCCGCGGCGGCGAGCTGGCGATGGCGCGCGAGCGTTACGAGCGCGCGCTGGCCGAGTTCGAGCAGATCGGCGCCCGCGACGACGCGATCGAGGCGCGGCGCCGGTTGTCGGAGCTCGACCTCACGGTGGGGCGGGTCGACGAGGCGCTGTCGCGCGCGCTGGAGGCGGCGCGGGACGCCAAGGGCGGCAGCAACCGCTTCGAGGAGGGCGTGCTGCACCGGGTGGCGGCGACCGCGCTGCGCTGCCAGGGCGACCACGAGTCGGCGGGCTGGTTCCTGGCCCGCGCCCGCGAGCTGCTGGCCGGGCTGGGCGCGCGCTACGAGCTGGCCCGGGTCGCGTTCGAGGCCGCCGAGCTGGCCCGGGCCACCAGCGACCTGGGCCAAGCTCGCGCCCAGCTCGCCGCCGCCGAGGCCGAGCTGGCGGGGCTGGGGGCGCGCTGGGACCTGGAGCGGGTGCGCGCGCTCGCCCGGGCGCTGGGGCCGGTCGCCGAGATCCGGGGTGGCCTCGACCTCGACAGCGCGGCGGTGGCGCGCGCCGCCGCCGCCGGCGACGCCGATCGCGCGATCGACCTGGCGCTCGACGGCGTCCTGGCGGCCGCCGGCTGCTCTCGGGGCTTCGTCCTCACCCTCGACGGCCAGGGCCGGCCGCGGGTGCGCGCGCGCCGGCTGCGCGCCGGCGCCCGCACCTTCGCCCGCGACGACGCCGCGGTGTCGGGCACGATCGTGCGCAAGGTCGCCGCCAGCGGCCAGGCGGTGGCAGTGGCCGACGCCGTCCTCGACGAGGATCTGCGCGACGAGTCGAGCGTGGTCGCGCTGGGCCTGCGCCGGGTCTACGCCGCGCCCCTGCGCGCCCGCGGCCGGCTGGCCGGGATCGTCTACGTCGACTCCCTGGGCGCCGACGTCGACGATCGCGTCCTGGATCTGGCCCAGCTCGACGCGGTGACCGCGCCCCTCGCCCTGGCGCTCGATCACGGCCGGCTGCTCGACGACGCCCACCGGGCGTCCGAGCTGATGTCGATCCTCGCCCACGAGATCCGCAACCCGCTCGCCGGCATCCTCGGCTACTCCGAGATGGGCAGCGAGCCCGAGCTGGCCGGGGACACGCTGCCGCCGGCCGAGCTCTTCGGGCGCATCCGCCACGACGCCGAGCGCCTGCGGCGCCTGGTCGACAACGTCTTCGAGCTGGCCCGCCACGAGTCGGGCAACATCGACTGGTCGATGGCGCCGGTCGAGGTCGGCAAGCTGGTGGCCGACGTCGCCCACGGCTTCGCGCGCGTGGCCGCCGCCCGTCGGGTGGGCATCGCGCTCGAGCTCGACGAGCCCATCGGTCCGGCCATGGGCAACGCCGATCGCCTGGCGCAGGTGGTGTCCAACCTGCTCGGCAACGCGGTCAAGTTCTCGCCCGAGGGCGGGCGGATCGAGCTCCGGGTCCGCCGCGAGACCGTGCGCGCCGGCGATCCGGTGGCGCCGCCCATCCCGCCGGCCGACCCGCGGGCGTGGATCCCCACCGAGGCCGGCGACGAGATCGGCGAGGTCATCCGCGTCGACGTCGTCGACCACGGACCCGGCATGAGCGCCGAGCTGCAGACCCAGCTCTTCGAGAAGTTCACCCAGGGCGCGGGCGCCGCCCGCCGCGGCGGGCTCGGCCTCGGCCTCTACCTGTGCCGCGAGATCGTGCGCCGTCACGGGGGCTCGATCTGGGTCGAGAGCGCGCTGGGCCGGGGCGCGACGTTCTCGGTGCGGCTGCCGGTCGCGCTGTAGGTACCGCCACCGCGCGCAAGGCCTGCGGAGGCGGCGGTCGGACCCGCGGTCGCGCGCAGCATCTGCGCGTGGTCCGCGCGGGCTGCCGGGACGCAGCCGGCCGGCGGCTTGCATGATGGCGGACATGCCCGCGCGACTGGCCCCGGCGCTCGACCCGATGACGATCCTGCGCGGCGCGGTGGCGTGCGCCATCCAGGCCCCTAGCTCGCACAACTCGCAGCCGTGGCGGTTCGTCCGCCGCGGCGCGCGCCTCGAGCTGCACGCCGACGAGCGCCACCACCTGGGCGTGATCGATCCGGCGCGCCGTCAGCTCGTGGTGAGCTGCGGCTGCGCCCTCTACAACGCGCGGGTGGCGATCCGCGCCTGCGGCTTCTGCGACGACGTGCGGGTGATGCCCGACCCCGAGCGCCCGCAGCTCCTGGCCGTGATCGAGCTCGGGTTGCCGCGCATGCCCACCGACGACGACCGCGCGCTGCTCACCGCGATCGGCCGTCGCAGCACCAACCGGCGGCCCTTCCACCCGCGGCCGGTCGGGCAGGACGTCGCCGACGAGCTGGCGCGGGAGGCGCGCCGGCAGCGGGCCCGGATGTTCCGGCTCACGCCCGAGCAGAAGCGGCTCCTGGCCGGGCTGGTGGCCGAGGCCGACCGCCGTCAGTACGCCGACGCCGACTTCCGCGACGAGCTGGGGCGGTGGCTGGCGCCGGCGGGGAGCCAGCGCAAGGACGGCATCCCGTTCGCCGAGAAGGAGTACGGCTCGCCGCTGCCGTTCACGATCACCCGCCGCCTGCGCACGCTCGATCTGGGCGAGCGCTTCGGCGAGCTCGAGCGCGAGCTGGTGCGCGGCTCGCCGCTGGTGGTGGTCCTGGCCACCGACGGCGACGAGCCCGTCGACTGGCTCGACTGCGGCCAGGCGCTGCAGGCCGTGCTGCTGCGAGCCACGGCCCACGGCCTGGCCTCGGCCTTCCTCAACCAGGTCCTCGAGCTCGCCGATCTGCGCGAGGAGCTGGCGGTCCTGCTCGGCCTCGACGACGAGCCGCAGATGATCCTCCGCCTCGGCCACGCCGACCCGGTGGCGTGGCGGGCGCCGCGCCGCGCGCTGGACGACGTCCTGACCGAGACCGACGACGCGGCCGACGCGGAGGCCGACGCGGACGTGGTGAGCTGACGGGCAGCGCGGCCGCGTCGCCGCGGCGCCCGGCGATCAGGGCGCGGCGCGGGCCTGCGCGACCTCGCGGATCAGATCGTCGGCGATACGCTCGGCCAGCGCGGCGATCGTCAGGCTGGGAGGGACACCGAGCGAGCCGCGCACGATGCTGCCGTCGGCGACGCGCAGCCCGGGGTGGAGCCCGCCGCGCGGATCGAACGGCCGCCCGAGGTCGTCGACCACGCCGTCGCCGAGATCGCGGCCGAGGCGGCAGCCGCCCAGGGGGTGGACGCTGAAGCTGCGCATGCCGGGCAGGGTGGCGACGTCGGGGACGACCACGCCGCCGATCTGCTCGGCCCAGCGTCGGAGGCGGGCGGCGGCGAGCTGCATGATCGGATCGCGGGCGTAGTCGGGCCAGTCGATCACCGCGCCGCCGCCGGTGAAGCGCGCGGTGCCGCGGGCCCCGTCCTGACCGTCGAGCTTGTACATGAACGTGCGTGACAGGGCGCCGTGCTCGCCGACCCCGACCAGATCGCGCAGCCGCCGGCGCCACCGCCCGGGGGTGGGGGCCGGGCGGTCGCGGCGGCGCTCGCCGCGGGCGGCCAGGAGCTCGAGCAGCGTGGCCAGGGCGGCGCCGGTGAAGCGCATGGCGTCGCGTGGCACCCGTCCGCTCATCACCATCAGCGTCCGGGGCTGGCCGAGATCGTCGGTGAAGCGCAGGCGGGCCGCCGTCGAGATCGGCGCGCCGCTGTGACCGGAGAGCCGGCGCCGCGTGTCGTACAGGAACGCGAGACCGTCGCCGTTCAGGCTCATCCGCTGCCCGAACCAGGGCCCGAGCGGGAGGCCGCTGCGGTGCAGGAGGTCGAGGGTGCCGAGCGCGCCGGCGGCCAGCACCACCCGGCGGGCCGGGACCCAGTCGCCGGCGCTGACGGCGCCGGTGGCGCGCAGGCGCAGGCGGTAGCCGTCGCGGGCGCGGGCCAGCTCGAGTAGCTCGGTGCGCAGGCGGAGCTCGACGCCGGCGTCGAGCGCGAGGGCGAGGTACGTGCGATCGAGCGAGCGCTTGGCGCCGCGGTTGCAGCCGGGGACGCAGCGCCCGCACTGATCGCAGCGATCCCAGTCGATCGTGTTCTCGAGATCGACGCGGGCGCCGGGCTCGAGCTCGTCGAGCACCTGCTGGTCGCCCAGCCGCTCGGCGCGAGGATCGGCGCTGGCGCCCAGGGTGGCGTGCACCCGCGCGAACCACGGCGCCAGGTCGGCCGCGGTGAGCGGCCAGCCGGCGAAGGCGTGGTCGTCGGGCTGCGCGGTGATCCCGTAGTTGACCGCGCTCGAGCCGCCGAAGGCGCTGGCGAACGCCAGGCCGGTGCCGGCGCCCAGGCGCATCGCCCACAGCCCGGCCGGGTTGTGGGCCCCCATGTGGGCCCGGGCCAGGCCGAGCAGGCCCTCGGGAAACTGCCCGGGTCGCCACCACGCGCCACGCTCGACCAGCAGCACGCGGGCATGTGGCGCCAGGCGCGCCGCGATCACGGCGCCGCCGTAGCCCGATCCGATCACGGCGACGTCGTACATCGGCACCCTCCAGCGTAGGCGCGGCGCTGGCCGACCGACTTGATCGCCGTCAACACGCGCGGAGGCGCCGGGTCGGCGCCCGTCGCTCGCACGGACCGGCCGTTCCGGTCGCCCGCTACCCGTCGATGCAGAGGCGGAAGACCACCTCGTCGCGGACGCCGCCCGCGGGGGTGGCGCGCACCGTGACGTCCCACAGCCCCGGCATCCAGAGGTTGACCGGGTCGGCGACGAAGCGACCGGGGCTGCCGGCGACCGGCGTCACCACCGGCGCGATCGGCGTGCCGTGGCGGTGGTCGGGCATGAAGGGCACGACCTTGACCGCCCCGGTGAAGGCGCCGCCGTCGCCGATCTGTAGCTCCCAGCGGTTGTCGTCGCGGATGGGCGGCGACGGCTCCGACGACACCAGCGTGAACGACGTGCCGCCGGCGCCGACCTGCTGCATCCCGGGCACGAAGGGCTCGGCCCGGGGCTCGGTCGAGCAGTCGTACGGGATGACGTCGTCCCCGTCGTCGCCGCAGCCGGCCGCGCCGGACACGGCGACGGCGACGGCGACCAGGGCGGGGACGAGGCAGCGACGGCGGGGGCGCACGAAGACTCCACCGCCAGGCTACGGGGGGCCGCGCCGGCGAGCAACGCCCGGTCGCTCACCGCCGCTGGCACGCGGGGCTCGATCGCGGCGAGCCCGCGGCGCGCCACGCGGCGGCCCGGCGCGGGGTATGGTCGGCCGATGACCTCCGACGCTCCGGAAGCCTCCGCGGCCCTCGTGGTCGGGCTGCTCTCGATCTCCGATCGCGCCTCGCGCGGCGACTACGAGGATCGCGGCCTGCCCGCGCTGCGGGCGTGGCTGGGCGCCGCGCTCACCTCCCCGTGGCGCGCCGAGGAGCGGCTCATCGCCGACGAGCAGCCCCTCATCGAGCGCACGCTGATCGAGTTGTGCGACGAGCGCGGCTGCGGCCTGGTCCTCACCACCGGTGGCACCGGGCCGGCGCCGCGCGACGTGACGCCGGAGGCGACCGTGGCGGTGGCGGAGCGGGTGCTGCCCGGGTTCGGCGAGCAGATGCGACAGGTCAGCCTGCGCCACGTGCCGACGGCGATCCTGTCGCGGCAGGTCGGCGCGGTGCGCGGCCGGAGCCTGATCCTCAACCTGCCCGGACAGCCGCGGGCGATCGCCGAGACCCTCGACGGCGTCTTCGCCGCCGTGCCGTACTGCCTCGACCTCATCGGCGCGCCCTACGTCGAGACCGATCCGGCCGTGGTCGCCGCGTTCCGCCCGGCCTCGGCGCGTCGCCCCGGCGGCGCCTGATCGCGGGGCCCGGTCGGCGGCCCGCTCGCCCGCCTTGATCGCTGGTCAGCCTCCGCACGTCGCGGGCCAGCGCCGCGGCGCGCGACGCGATCGAGCGCGCCGATTCGTGCCCGAGCGCTGACCGGGCGCTGACGGGCGCGCACGCACGATGCCGCGCATGACGTCCAGCCCGGCACCGCGCCTGCTCCTCACCAGCGTCATGCGTCCGTTCGGCGGCCCCGGCGAGGGTGACTCGGTCGGCGCCGAGCTCTTCCACGCCCAGGTCACCCGCGCCCAGGGGCCGTTCAGCCTGCGCCAGGTGATCCGGGTGTGGGCCCTCGACTACCTGGCCGAGAACGTGCGGGCGCCGACGGTGACGCTCCACTACCCGTCGCGGCGCCAGCTCGTGCACGAGCTCGCCACCGGCGGCTACACCCACGTCGGCATCAACTTCGTCGTCGCCACCTTCCACAAGGTGCGCGAGATGGTGGGGCTCATCCGCCGCCACGCCCCGGGCGCCCGCATCATCCTCGGCGGCTACGGCACGGTCCTGCCCGACGAGGTCCTGGCGCCGTGGGCCGACGCGATCTGTCGCGAGGAGGGCGTGGGCTTCCTGCGCCGGGAGCTCGGCGAGCCGACCGACGCGCCGGTGCGCCACCCCCACGCTCCGATCCCGTCGCCGCAGGTGATCGGCCACCAGTCGCCCTACGTCGTCGGTCACGTCACCGCCGGCCTCGGTTGCCCCAACGGCTGCGACTTCTGCTGCACCTCGCACTTCTTCAAGCGCAAGTACGAGCGCTTCGCCGGCAGCGGTCGCGACATCTACGAGGCGCTGATGGCGACCCGGCGGCGGGCGGCCGCCGACGGCAAGACGATGAAGAGCTTCATCCTCATCGACGAGGACTTCTTCCTCCACCACAGGCGCGCCCGCCAGTTCCTCGACTGCGTCCGCGAGGGCGGCGAGGCGCTGTCGATCATGGGCTTCGGCAGCATCAAGGGGCTGTCGCGCTTCACCGCGCGCGAGATCGCGGCCATGGGCTTCACCCTGGTCTGGAACGCCTTCGAGGGCACCGCCGCCGGCTACGGCAAGCAGGAGGGGCGGCGCATCGACGAGCTCTACGCCGACCTGCGCGCGGTCGGCTGCGGCCAGCTCACCTCGATGATCATCGGCTTCCCCTACCAGGACGAGGCCCGGATGCGCGCCGAGTTCGAGCAGCTCATGGCGCTCGAGCCGAGCATGGTCCAGTGCCTCATCTACTTCGCCTTCCCCGGCACCCCGTTCCACGAGCAGGTCATCGCCGAGGGCCGCTACCGCCCCGAGCTCCAGGCGGCGCCCGACCTGCGGCGGTGGGACGGCTTCGCGATGCACTTCACGCACCCCAAGATCGACCGCCCCGAGGTCGTCGAGGCCCTGCAGCGCGAGCTCTACCGCGAGGACTTCCGGAGGCTCGGCCCGACGCCGATGCGCCTGGCCCGGGTGTGGCTGACCGGGTTCACCGAGCTGCGCCACGATCCCGATCCGCTCCTGCGGGCCCGCGCCGAGCTCCTGCGCGACGAGGTCCGCGGGGTGCTGCCGCTCCTGCGCACGGCCGCGATGTTCGCGCCCAGCCCCGAGGTGCGGGCCCGCGCCGAGCTCCTGCGCGCCGACATCATCCGCCTCACCGGCCGGCCGTCGGCCAGCGAGCTGGTGCGCGAGCGCCTCGCGCCCGCGCTCTACCTGGGCGCCCGCCTGACCCGCGCCACCGGGCTCCTGCAGCAGCCCGGCCTCCTGCGCACCGAGCATCGGACCCCGGCCGAGACGGCGAGCCGCAGGACCGACCTCGTGCACCGGCTGCAGGGTTCGGTTCACGCCGGCCTCCGCACCGCGCTCCTCGACGAGCTGCTCGATCGCGTCGACCGCGCGCGCACGCGCCTGCGCGGCGAGGCCCCGCCGCCGCCAGCGGTCCGGACCGTCACCAACCGCGCCACCGGCATGCCGGCGTCGCGGCCGGGGCGGGTCAGCCTGCCGCTGGCGCCGGTGGGGTGCGGCGGCGCCGGCGACGAAGCCAGCGCGTGAGCGGCAGGCCGGCCGCCACCAGGGCGAGGCCGGCGGGCGTCCCCGCGCCGCAGCCGCAGCCGCCGTCGCCGGACGGCGGGGCGTCGAGGGTGGCGCGGGCGCTGGCCATGAGGTGGCCGAAGTGGGGCGGGGCGAGATCGGCGAGCGGCCGGCCGTGGCCGTCCTCGGTCCAGCCCTTGGCGTCGACCACGGCGCGGAAGGCGCGGCGGTAGATGACCCGGGCGTCGACCGCGACCTCACCGCCGCCGGATGGCAGGGCGAAGCGGTAGCGCGTGCGGTCGACGCCGTGGGCGGGGATGCGGTCGTCGCGGGCCAGGCCGGCGGCCTCGGTGAAGAACACCGGGCCGTTGCCGGCCGCGTCGATCGGCACCTTGGCGTAGAGCTTGCCCGGCAGGCCGGCGTAGTAGCCGGCGGCCGGATCGCCGACGCCGCCCAGCTCGTCGACGACCTGATCGCCGGTCGCCGCCAGCGGGCGACCGTCGGCCACGCGGCGGGCCTCGACCAGGAGGATCATGTTGCGCACGGTGACGCCGGTGGGGACGTGGTGGCCGGTACGGTCGTTCTCGAGCTCGACGTCCGCCACCAGCTCGCCGCCGTCGACGGCGAGCGCGACCCGGACGCTGACCGCCGCCTCGAGGAAGGCCGGGGTCGTGCCCTCGATGCGGTGCGAGCGGACCTGGCGGGCGGGGCGCGGGCGCTCGGGCGTGTAGACGTCGCAGGCGGCGGCCGCGCCGGTCGCCGGCATGTGGCAGTCGACGCAGGTGGCGTGATCGGGCGAGGCCGGATCGGCGTAGCGCGACGCCAGCCACTCCAGGTAGGTCGGCTCGGAGATGACGCCGTCGTCCTCCTCGAAGTCGCCGTCGTCGTCGGGGTCGTTCTTGTCCTGGTGACACGTCGCGCACACCAGGGCGGCGAGCTGGGGCTGGTACGACGGCCGCATCGTGCCGGCGACGAAGGCGGTGTCGCCGAGCAGGCCGAACTGCACCGGCTCGTAGGCCTCGCGGCGCGCCATGCGGACGGCGCCCGGGTAGAGCCCGGGGAAGTTCACCTTGGTCGGATCGACGTCGGCCATGCGATGGCAGACCTCGCACGACACGCCGTGCTGGCCGCCGGCCGCGGCCAGCGGCAGCATCGCCGTGAACGGCTCGCGCGCCCACGGCTCGGGCTGGTGACAGCTCGCGCACTCCGACCCCGGGTTGTGCGGGGCGAGGATCGAGTCGCGGGTGTAGACGAAGCCGGCGGCGCCGCCCGGCGTGCCGGTGCCGTCGTAGAGGTCGTAGACCCAGGTGTTGACGCCGGCGCGAGCCATCGGCGAGCCGGTCCACTCGGCGACCTGCTGCGGGTGGCAGCCGCCGCACGCCGCCGGCGTCTGGAACTCGTAGGTCGCGTCGTCGTCGAGGGGCACCGCGGCCAGGGTCAGGGTGACGCCGGCGGCGGGCGCGGTCACCACCTGGGCGCCGTGGAAGTAGCCGCGGGCCGCGGCGACCACCGTGACCCGCCCGGCGGGCGTCGGCAGGGTGAAGGCGCCGGCGGCGTCGGCGAGGACGGCCTCGCCGCTGGCTTCCAGGCTGACCCGGGCGCCGGCCACCGGCTGCCCGCCCTCGTCGAGGACGTGGCCGGTGACGTCGGCGCGAGCCGCGGTCGCCAGCGCCACGAGCGCGAGCGCGATCGTCGCCAGGAGCGCGGCCCGGCTCCGGGCCCGGGTCATGGCGTCTCCCGTGAGGGCTGGAGCGAGGTGAGGGCGCGGCGCACGGACGGCGCGATCAGCGCGGCGCGCCAGGCCTCGTCGCCGAGGCTGGCCAGGGGGTGGCAGCGCGCGCGGGCGAGGGCGATCAGCGCGTCGATCGTCGCGTCCGGCAGCGGGCCGGGCGGCGCCGGCGCCCGCAGGAGGCGCGGCCGCGGGCCGAGGGCGGTGACCGCGACCCGGGCCTCACCGCCACCGCCCGCGGCCGCGACCGCCAGGAGCGGGAAGTCGATGGCCGCGCGGGCGCGCAGCTTGACGTGGGCGCTGCGGAGGTCGACCGCCGGCGCCGGCAGGTGGACGCCGGTGACGAGCTCGTCGCGGGCGGCGACGTGGGGGCGCAGGCCGTCACCGGCGTAGAAGTCGGTGAGCGCCAGGCGGCGGGCGGCGCGCGCCGAGCGCAGCTCGATCGTGGCCTCGTAGACGAGCAGCGGGGCCGGGGTGTCGGCGGCGAGCGCGGCCACGCACCGGCGCCCGCCCGGCACCACGTGGCAGGTGTCGCCGTCCTTCTTGAGGCAGTGGCCGAGGGCGCCCCGCCAGAACGCGCTCTGGTCGAAGTAGCGGCAGCGGGTGTCGAGGCACAGGTTGCCGCCGAGGGTGCCCATGCGGCGGAGCTGCGGGCTGCCGACCGCGGCGGCCGCCGCCGCCAGGGCCGGGTAGCGCGCGACCACCCGCGGCTCGGCGGCGAGGTGATCGAGGGTCACGCCGGCGCCCACCCACAGCCCGCCGTCGGCGGTCGGCTCGACGCGCGCCAGCTCGGGGAGGCGTCCCAGGCCGATCACGCGCCGCGGGGCCCGCCGGCCGTACTTGAGGTGGGGCAGCAGGTCGGTGCCGCCGGCGAGCAGCACCGTCTCGTCGGGCGCCGCCGCCAGGGCGTCGATCGCCTCGTCCAGGCTGCGCGGGGCGAGCCACGAGAACGGCGGGAGCGGCAGCACGGGACGACGCTACGTCAGCGCCGGCGTCGCCACTTGACCGCGGTCAGCTCGGGGCCGGCGCCGCGTGCGTCACGGCGGCCGGGCGGCCGGGGCACCGGTCGCCAGTTCCCAGCGGCCGGCTCCCGGCAGCCAGGTCACAGGGGCCAGGTCAGGGACAGGGTCGTGGTGAGCGCCAGGCGCCGGGACTGTGCGACCGCGTCGAACCAGTATCCGATCGCGGTCAGGGCGGCGACCAGGCGCGGCCCGTCGTCGGCCGCCTCGCCGTCGCCGCCGCTGGCGGCGCGGAGCGGGTGGTCGTAGGCGGCGCCCAGGGACAGGCTCGCCATCGGGCCCAGGGTGCGATCCGCGGTGCGGTAGCTCGGTGTCGGGTCCAGGTCGTAGCGGCGAGCCCAGAACCAGGCCGCCGACTGGCCGTAGCCGCGGACGCTCGCGCTCCACTGTCCGCCGGCCGGACGCTGGCGCACGACCTCGAGGGTCGTGGTCAGGCTGGTGACCTCCCAGTCGTCGCGGTAGCCGCGCGCCGTGGCGCTGGCGTACCAGGGGCCGGCCAGCGCCCGCCGCACGCGCACGGCGGCGACCGCGGCGTCGCGGCGCGCCGGCGTCGCCTCCCGCACCAGCTCGGGCAGGGGGCCGAACGGCGCCGCCACCGCGACCCGCCGGTAGGGGCTGGCGTGCCAGCCGTCGCCGCGGCTCAGCTCGACGGTGGCGTCGACGACGGTGCGGCGGTCGAGGAGCTGGCTGGCGGTGACGATCACGGCGAGGCTCTGGCGCGCGCCGGCGAAGGTCGGATCGCCGGCGTCGCCGGCGCGGTCGCGGCCGAGGCGGAGGCGGGCGTCGAGGGTGGTGTTGCGCTCGGCGAGCTCGACCTGCACGCCGGCCGCGACGCGGAGCGCGTCGTAGTCGCGCTCGTGCGAGACCAGGGCGCCGGCGCGCGCGGTGAGGCGCCGGGTGAGCGCGAGGCGGGCGCCGACGCCGGCCTCGAGCCGGGTCTCGGCGATCGGCGTCGGCGAGGCCGAGGTCACGACGTCGACCGAGGCCGCCGACACCGCGTCGATGGTCAGGTCGAGGTCGAGGCCGAGCGGGCCCGCGCCGAGGGTGGCCGCCACCGCCGGCGACCACACCGTGACCCGGTCGTCGTCGGCGTAGAGGCGCGCGGTGGCGCTGACCCGGGGCGCGGCGGGCTCGGCGCGGGCGCGCGGCGGGCCGGCGGCGGCGGCGGCGCCGGCGACGGCGAGCGCGAGCCCGGCCACGGCGCTCAGTTGCAGCCGCACCCGCTGCCTCCCGACGCGGTCGCGCCGCCGCTGCCCTCGCGCACCTCCCGCACGTGCTCGTCGGCGCGATCGACCGCCGGCCACACCGGCGCCTGCATGGCCGGGTGGGCGAGCCGCTGGCGCTGGTGGGGACGGACGCGGACGCAGCTCGCCGCCAGGCCGATGACGATCGCAGCGATCGCGAGGGCACGGAGGCGGCCGGCGAGGCGGCCGGCGAGGCGGCCGGCGAGGCGGCTCACGGCACACACCCCCAGCCGCGATCGAGGGTCCAGGTCAAGGCGAGGGACGGCAGGGTGCGCCGGGGCATGGCGTCGCGGATCGCCGGATCGAGCTCGCCGGCCTCGATCAGGTGATCGAGCAGCTCGAGGCCGACCGCCTCGAGGTGGACCGCGATCTCGACCCGGTCGACGGCTCCGGCGACGTCCCAGCGCCGGGTCAGCGCGTGGTAGAAGCGGGGGTCGCTGGGATCGGCGGTGACCGCGGCCGGCAGGAGCTCGCTCTCGAGCTGGTGAGCCTCCCAGGCGTGCTTGACCTCGGCGCCGTCAGCGTCGAGGAAGCGGCTGCGGAGGAGCCAGAGGTCGGGGTCGGTCTCGGTCGACACCACCTCGCCGGGCGCGAAGCGACCGGTGTGCAGCGCCACCGCGCCGCCGGCCTCGACCCGGACCTCGACCCACAGCCGGCGGGCGTGGGTGACCCCGCTGGGGAAGGCGTGGCCGACCTGCAGGTTGTCGAGCGTGACCGCGACCTCGACGCCGCGTGGCCCCGGGCGCACGCACAGGAGCGACGACAGCGAGGCGCGCAGGTCGCGGTCGATGGCGGCGTCCTGCTCGGCGCGGCCGGGCCACGGCGTCAGCGCCTGATCGACGCCGGGGAAGCCGTGATCGTGGACCCGCCGCAGCGGCGCGTCCGGCACGTTCGCCGCGAGCCCGGTGCGGCTGATCATGTGGCAGGTCGCGCACGACACCGGTCGCGGGCTGGCCGGGCCGAACAGCGACTCGGCCCACTCGGCGTAGGTACGCTCGACCGCGAGGCCGCCGGGGGTGACGACGTCGTGGCAGGCGCCGCAGGCGTCGGACGACGCGGCGCCGCGGCCGTCGAGCCAGCGGCTGCCGGCGGAGGCGTGGGCCGGGGTGTGGAGCGGATCGGGCAGGCCCCGGCCGCGCACGACGCCGTCGTCGGCGCGCTCGAGCCCGCCGTTGTGGAGCGCGACCACGTCGGTGATGGCGTGGCAGGCCCAGCACCCGACCCCGCGCTCCTCGCGCGGCAGGTTCGCCAGGTCGAGGTCGGCCCGGGTCCGGCCGTCGCGCAGCGCCGCCGGGGCGTGGCAACGCACGCAGAACTCGCCGAGCAGGCCGCCGGTGTCGCGCTGGCCCAGGCGCTCGAGGGCCAGGAACACCGGATCGTCGCTGGCGTAGGCGTGCATGCTGGCCGCCCACTCGCGGGTGTGGTCGGGGTGGCAGGCGGCGCACGACGCGGGATCGCGCAGGGCCTCGGCGTCGATCGACTCGCGCGCGCACGCGGCGGCGGCCAGGGCGGTGACCACGGCGACGGAGCGGACGACGGCGGGCGAGACCAGCAACCCGACGACAGGTGAGCAAGGCGCACGCCATCCCCGGGGGGGCGCGGGGGCGTGGGGTGCGCAGGCCGTGCGGCGACCTGTCGGTGGTCAAGTCCCGCGACGCACGCGGTGCGCGCCCCGGCGCCGGCCGCGCACGCACCTCCGCGAACGCGCGACGGTTGCGGGGCAAGGCGTCGGTGGCGTGGTCGCTGCATGCCGCGGGGGCGATGCCGGAGGCGAACGACGTGAGCCGCGCTCCTTCCCCGCGCTCGGCGCCCCGCGACGTCGCCGGGACCTCGCCTCCTCGCTGGGCCCTCGTCCTCGTTCCCCCGGCGCAGCGCAAGGGCGACGAGGCGTTCACGATCGCCCGCGCGCTCCGCGACCACGGCCTGCGCGTCGGCGGCTTCGCCCAGCGTCGGGCCGTCCGCGGCGGCCGCGCCTACGAGGTGGTCAGCCTCGGCGCCGAGGTGCCACCGGTGCCCATCGCGCGCCGCGGCGTCGCGCCGGGGCCGGGCGAGGAGCCGTTCTGCAACTGCGCCTTCCGCCCCGACGCCTTCGCCACCGCGCGGGGCTGGCTCGACGAGGCGCTGCCGGCGTGCGACGTGGTGGTGCTGGACGAGGTCAGCCGCCTCGAGGCCACCGGCGGTGGTCACGCCGCCGCGGTGAGCCTGGCCCTGGCCCGCGCGCCGCTCACCGTGCTCTCGGTGCGCGCCGATCGCCTCTCGCCCCTGATGGAGCGGTTCGGCCTGGCCGACCCGTGCGCCGTGCTCGAGCAAGGCGATCCGCCGGCGGCGTTCGTGGCCACGATCCTCGACTCGATCGGCGGCGCGCCGACGTCCGGCGCGCGGCCGCTGCCCTCGTGAAGACGGAGAACCCTCAGCCCCATGTCCCGCGCCATGTCCAAGCTCACCCCGTTCCTCTGCGCGCTCGTCCTCGCCGCCGCCTGCGGCAAGAAGGAGGAGGCCGCCGGCGCGCCGCCGCCGGTGACCAAGCCCGCCGCCGGCCCCGCGGTGGCCGCCGCCCCGGCCCCGGCCGCCGACCCGGCCGCCCGGGCGCGCGAGCTGTTCACGTCCCAGTGCGCCGTCTGCCACGGCGCGAGCGGCAAGGGCGACGGCGCCGGCGCCGCCTCCCTCGACCCCAAGCCGCGCGACTACACCGACCAGGCGTGGCAGGCCGCGACCGACGACGCCCGCATCAAGAAGATCATCCTGGAGGGCGGGGCCGCCAACGGCCTGGCCGCGGCCATGCCGCCGTACGGCGGCATGCTGGCCAGCGAGCCGGCGGTCCTCGACGAGCTGGTCAAGCTCATCCGCAGCTTCGGCGGCTGATCGCGCGGTCGCCCGCGCCGCCGGTCGCCCGCTGCGTCGGTCGCCGTCAGTCGACCACCGGCAGCCGGACCTTGGCGCCGCACTCGACGTCGTCGGGCTCGCGCTCGCCAAAGAAGAAGTCGAGCGGCGCCGGCGTCACCGCCAGCGCCGCGCACTCGCCGGCCACCAGCTCGGCGGCCCAGCGCAGCACCGGCGCGTAGGCGGGCGCCGCGCCCACCGCGGGCTGCGCCGCGATCACGTCGACGAACCGCCCCAGGTGATCGGCCAGGAACTTGTGGCGGGCGTCGAGGACGATCGCGGCGCCCTCGCCGTCGCCGGCGGCGCTCAGGAGGGCCTGCTTGAGCAGGAGCAGGCCGTAGAACTCGAGCTCGACCGCGACGTGGTCGCCCAGCTCGTGCAGGTCGCTGGCGTCGAGCTCGAGCCCGAACGCGTGGTAGAAGCCGGCCAGGTCGGCGAGGTCGTGGCCCTTCGACAGCCCGCGCATGCGCCCGTGCTCGGTCTCGTACAGGGACACCCGGCCCTTGCCGCGATCGAACAGGTCGACGTACGTGCGCTCGAGCGCCGGCAGCCCGCCCTCGTCGACGGCGCGGGCCATCGCCCCGAGCGCGGGATGATCGGCGAGCCCGGCCAGGGTCGCGGCCAGCTCGGGCTGGGGGTAGGCGGTCGCCAGCGAGGCGAGCAGGAAGTCGCGGGCCTGGGCGGCCAGCGGGTCGGCGTCGGCGGCGGTGCCGGTCGCCATCACAGCACCTTCGCCGGCAGCCAGGACATCATCACCGACTTGCGCGAGCCGACCTCGCCCTTGCCGCCCTGCCAGACCGCGAAGGCGACGCCGGTGTCCCCGCCGACCGCCAGGGTCGAGCCGCCCTCGATCACCAGCGGCCGGGTGATGACCACGGTCCACGCGCCGTTCTCCCACACCCCGCGCGCGGCGCTGGAGTGGCCCTCCTGCACCGCCGAGGTCGCGAAGCCCTCGGCGATGATCTCGTCGACGCCCGACTTCGGGTACGACTGCGGGTTGCCGGTGGCGCGGCCGGGCGAGAAGGTCTCCTTGTCCTCGGGCGAGCCACCCTTGGCCTCCTTGAAGTCCATCGGGTACATGTCGACGGACATGTGGGGGTAGAGGTCGGTCATCTCCGGCTTGCCGTGCTCGGCGTCGCGCTGGTACTGGGCGCGCCAGTGGAAGATGTGCACCGGCAGGCTGGGCCCGCCCATGAACGGCGGGGTGTCGCTGACGGAGCCCACCGGGAACTGGACGGCGACCGCGTCGGACAGCTCGCCGAGGCGGCCGGCCTCGCTGCGCTCGGCGTCGGTCCAGCGCAGGCGGATCGCCACGTGGGTGGCGTTGTGGACGGCGGCCACCGTGAGCTGCTCGGTGGTCGTGACCTCCGGCCGCGGCGTGACCATGGGCTGGGCGAGGAGGGTCACCTGGCCGCGCGGCACGTCGCGCCAGTAGGCCGCGGTCGGGTCGGGCGTGCTGAGGTCGGCGGTGACCCGGCGGATCTCGAGCGCCGAGATCGGCGTGGCCGGGGGCTCGGCGGGGGCGCCGCGCGCCGGCGGGCTGGCCTTCTTGCTGCCGCAGCCGGCGCCGGCCGCGGCCGCGGCGACACCGAGCGCGATCATCGAGAGCAGGGTGGGCGTGCGCATGTCGATCTCCTCGGCTCGCGAGCCGTCGGTCAGGGGGTGTTGTGGCGGGCGGCGCCGAGGCGGGCGTCGAACGCCGTCCGCTCGATCACCGGCTCGGTCACCGGGACCCGCACCAGCTCGGCGCCCTTGTCGTCGTAGGCGATCGCGGTCGTGCCCTTGACCTCGAAGCGATGGATGATGCGATCGGTGCTGCCGATCAGGCACAGCAGGCCGGCGGTGCGCGGGTCGCGGGCGAGGTCGCGGTAGGCGGCGATCGCGTCGTCGACGCGCGGCCCGAACATCTGGGTCAGGTACGCGCGATCGGCGTGGATCGGCGGGATGTAGGAGATGTTGGGCTCGAGGCCGAGCTGGGGGTAGTAGGGCAGGGCCAGGCCCTTCTCGTGGACCAGGTAGTCCACCGGGTTGTCCTTGCGCGCCACCCCGGGCGGGCTGATGAAGCCCATCACCCGGATCTTGCCGATGCAGGTGACCACGCACTGCGGCTGCAGGCCCTGCTCGACCGCCGGGTAGCAGCCGATGCACTTCTCGCTGACCCGGGTGTAGGGGTTGTACATCGACTTCTTGTACGGGCACGCCCGCACGCACTCGCCGTAGCCCTTGCACCGCGACTGATCGATGAGGACGATGCCGTCCTCCTCGCGCTTGTAGATCGCCTTGCGCGGGCAGGCGGCCAGGCACGCGGGGTAGGTGCAGTGGGCGCAGGTGCGGGGCAGGTAGAAGAACCACTGGTCGTGGGGCAGCGCGCTCATGTGGGCGCCGCCGTCGAGGTTGCCGCCGCCGCAGTCGTCCTCGCCGACGTTGGGGTACATCCAGTCCTCGTCGGTCGGGTTCCAGTGCAGGACCCGCTCGCTGGGCGGCGCCGCCTCGATGAGCGTCTTGCCCAGGTACTCGCCGCTCGCCCCCCACTCCTGGCGGCCGAGCTTCTCGAGGATGTTGAGGTCCCAGGCCAGCGGGTAGCCGCCCCACGGCTTGGTCTCGACGTTGTTCCAGAACATGTACTCCTGGCCCTTGCCGCTGGTCCAGGTGGTCTTGCAGGCCAGCGTGCAGGTCTGGCAGGCGATGCACTTGTTCAGATCGAAGACGATGGCCCACTGCCGCTTGGGCCGATGACCGTCGTACGGGTACTCGATCTCGCGACCGAGCTGCCAGTTGGTGACCTTGGACATGGGGACCTCACTTGACCTTGGTGAACTCGCCGCTCAGGTACGCCTTCATCGCCGCGCTCTCGTAGGTCGGACGGAAGCCCTTGGCCGCCGGCCGCCACAGCCCGCTGCCGCCGACCCCGCCGGGCTCGGCGCGGGTGAGCTTGACGAAGGCCTCGCGCGGGGCGCCGACCGGGCAGTGGACGTCGGCAAGGAAGCCCTTCATCAGGGTCTGCCCCACCATGTCCTTGTGCACCAGCGTCTCGGTCATGAGCGTCGGCTTGAGCCAGGCGCGGGTGGCCGACTGGTGCGACCCGTAGCGGTACATCGACTGGTAGTTGGTGTCGGGGTTCTTGGCCAGGCCATCCTTGCGGGTCTCGTGGCCGCGCATGCTCCCGTAGGTCGCGCCGTACATGTTGTGCCAGGTGCGGGCCACGTTGCGCGGCGTGCCCGGGTAGTAGCGGACGCGGAGCATCAGCCGCGACAGCCGCGAGGCGTCGTCCTTGGGGTCACCCTTGTAGCCGCGGAACGGCCGGTCCTCGGGATCGGCGTCGACGTAGACGTAGTCGCCGTCGTCGAGGCCGAGCTCGCGGGCGTCGAGGGGGTGGATGTCCATGTAGCCCTCGGTCACCGACGGCAGGCGCTTGTCGTGGCGGTAGACGTCGCCGAACGGGCCGAACAGCACGCTGGTGAAGTCGGTGTCGACCGGCGTGGTGTGGGCGCCGTGGCGGTACTTGGGGGTGTGGTAGATGTGGCGATAGCCGCGGGCCATCAGCGGGTGCTGGGAGGCCATGGTCTCGGACACCGTGCGCATCACGTGGCGGACCTGCCGGACCTCGACCGAGGTGTCGGTCGGGGCCAGGCCGTAGTCCTGGGGCTGGGTCGGGCGCAGCGCCGGGTGGGCGGCGGCGACGATCACGTTGGGCTCGTGGAAGGTCGAGTCGATCGGCTCGCGGTAGACGACCAGGTTCTCGCCGCTCTCGACGAACTCGGGCTCGAAGCGGTAGAACTCGAGCCGCCCGGACTTGGTGTGCCAGGGCTGTTCGCCCTGCTGGTGCTCGAACGACGAGTTGCGGGGGTAGGTGCGGACGTTGAGGAGGGCGGGGACGCCCTCCTTGGCCAGCGCGTGCAGCCTGTCGAAGCGGTAGCCGCGCAACGACGCCGAGCCGTCGATGATGCGCTGCAGGTAGACGCCGACGTCCTCGCCGTCGGCGAAGCGCCAGGCGTCGGCCAGCCGCGGCTCGTCGAGGAGCTTGGCCAGGGCGCGGCCGACGCCGGCGATGATCTCGAGGTCGGGCTTGGTGTCGAAGACCCGCGGCAGCGGCGTGGACGGGAAGACCTGGACGAAGGGGTTGGTGCAGCTCCCGGTGAGGTCGGGCTGGGTCATCTCCGCCCACGAGTCGGCGGCGAAGACGATGTCGGCGTACTCGCACGAGGCGGTCCACCACCAGTCGGCGAAGGCGATGAACTCGATCTTGGGCAGCGTGTTGTGGACGACGTCGTAGTGCCACTTGACGTTGGCGATGACCGAGTTGCTGTTGTTGAGCCACATCGCCTTGGTCGGCGTCGGCAGGTGGCCCTGGCCGGTGAACAGCTTGTTGCCGACGCGCAGCGGCCGGTCGCCGTAGTTGTAGTAGTGCAGCGACTCGTAGGTGGAGTACTTGCGGGTCTTGACCTCGCCCGCGGGGTCGAGCTGGAGCTGGAACGGATCCTCGGCGGCGTACAGCGGCAGCCCGCCGAACAGCGCCGAGCGGTAGTTGCCGGCGTAGCTGCCGACGTTGCCGCCGGGGAAGCCGAGGTTGCGGGTGAGCGCGGCCACCAGCAGGATGGCGCGGTCCTTGAGGTCGGCGTTGAAGAACTGGTTGGGCCCCATGCCGGTGGCGATCGTGGTCTTCTCCGGGTTGGCCGCGATCTGGCGGGCGAGCTGCTCGATCGCCGAGGCCGGCGCGCCGGTGAGCTGCGACACCTGGGCCGGGGTCATGTTCTGGTCGAGGTACTCGGCCAGGAGCGCGAAGTGGGTGCGGACCTCGACCTTCTTGCCGTCGGCCAGCGTGACCTCGCGGCGGGCGTGGAGGTCGGGCGCGGTGGCGCGGGCCCGCGGGCCGACCTGGTCCCGGTTGATCGCGACCAGCTTCTTGCTGCGGGCGTCGGCGATGACGTAGGCGCCGAAGTCGGCGGCGAGCGCCTCGGGCAGGTACTGGCCCTTGTGGCCGACCGGCGCCGGCGCCTTGTCGCCCTGCTTGATCAGGGTGGCGCCGCCTGCCGGCCGGGCGCGGTAGCCGGGGAGCTCGGTGGTGGCCAGCTCCTCGGGCCGCAGCGGCTGCAGGGTGTCCATGCGCACGAGGAACGGCAGGTCGGTGTTGGTCTCGACCCAGCGCTGGTCGTAGAGCTTCTGCGACACGATCACCTGGGCCAGGCCGAGCGCGAACGCCGGGTCGGTGCCGGGCCGGATCACCACCACCTCGTCGCCCTTGCTGGCGGTGGCGCTGTACTCGACGGTGACCACCACGACCCTGGTGCCCTTGAGCCGGGCCTCGGTCAGCCAGTGGCTGTCGGGCATCTTGGTGGTGATCCAGTTCATGCCCCAGACGACGCAGAGCTTCGAGTTCTCGACCGTGAACAGGTCGAAGTCGTTGGTCTGGGCGCCGGTGCCCATGGGGTGGCCGGGCGGCAGGTCGGTGTGCCACGAATAGCTGTCCCAGCCGCGGCCGCCATGGGCCTGGTCGGGGCCGACGCCGCGGACCTTGGCGTCGGCGAGCGCCAGGCTCGAGGCGAAGCGGTAGAGGCCGAAGATGCGGGTGGCGCCGAGGAAGGCCATGCCTCCGCGCAGCTTGACGGTCTGGGTGCCGGCGCCGTCGAGCGCCTCGATCATCGACGGGTCGTAGCCCTGGGCGCGGAGGCGCCGGGTGCCCTCCTCGCCGCTGTAGGTGCGGATGATGTTGTCGAGGGCGCGGGCGGCGTAGCCGCAGGCGTCGTCCCAGCTCGCCCGCGTCCAGGTGTCCTTGCCGCGCTCGAAGTAGCGGGGCTCGGGCTTGCCGCTGGCGTCGCGCGGGAAGCCGGCGTCGACCCACGCCTTCCAGCCGGTGCGGATCATCGGCGCCTTGACCCGGCGATCGCCGTAGATGCGGCGGACCAGCGCCAGCCCCTTCTGACACAGCCGCGGATCCCAGCGGTGCGACGCGGTGTTGCCGTAGAGGTCCTTGGCCTTGCCGTAGCCGAAGGTCGGCCCGATGCGGACGACGATGCCGTTCTTGACGTAGGCGCGCAGCAGGCAGTTGTGGGTGTCGTTGGGCGCGCACAGGAAGACGAACGAGCTGTCGGGCTTGAAGATGTTGCGGTAGGTCTCCTCCCAGTCGCGACCGGGGTAGGCGGCGAGCGGGTTGTCGACGTGGGTCGGCTTGAAGAAGCGCAGCGGCGCGGCCTGGGCGGCGCCGGCGGCGGTGGCGCCCAGGAGGCCCTGGAGGAACAGGCGACGGGTGACGTTGGACATGGAGCTCTCCTCGAGATGCGCTCAGGACGTGGCGATCACCGGGCGGGGCGAGACCTCGCACAGGGCGAGATCGGGGAAGCGGCGACGGATCGCGGGTTCGATCGACGTGGACGCGTGCTCCGCGCCGGCGGCCCCGCTCCGGTGGGCGCGGTAGTAGAGGGTCCCCTCCGACACGCCGAGGAAGTCGAGCTCGAGCGTCGGATCGAAGGCGCGCGCGGTGCGGCGGATCTGCTCGAGGCCGGCGCGCAGCGCCGCGGGGAGCGGGCCGAAGCGGGAGGGGCTCTCGGGGTGGACGTGGAGCACGTCGACGCAGCTCGCGTCGCCGGCGCCGCCGCTGGCGTGGCGGGCGAAGCGGACCGCGCTCGACAGGCCGTGGACGAGGCCGGCGGTGGCCTCGCGCCACAGCGCGCACGCCCGCGGGTGGAGGGTGGTCGCCGCGCACGGCGGGCGGCTGCCGCGCCGCGCCGGCTCGTCGTCGACGCGCTGCCACGCCCGCTCGGTGCACGCCGCGCCGAGGGCCGGCAGGAGGTGCTCGAGGTCGGCCAGCGGCAGGTCGAGGTGGAAGTACGCGCGGAACGAGGCGCCGAGCCGGTGGCTGGCGTCGTAGACGCCGCGCAGCGCGGCCTCGGGAGCGCGCTCGAGCGCGGCGCGCGCCAGGGCGTCGTCGTCGAGCGCGGCCACCGCCGCGGGATCGAGCGCGGCCACCGCCGCGGCGTCGAGCGTGCCGGCGGTCGCGGTGCGCGCGGCGTCGAGGACGGCGCGGCTCAACGCGGCGCGGCGCGCCCGGCGCCATCGCCCGGCCAGATCGGTGGCCACCGTCGTCGTCATCAGACGGGCCGGTCCCGAAGCAAGGCACGAGCCCATCACCGGGGATCAAGAGCGCCGGCGGACCCCGCAGAGAATTCGCGCAGGACGCGCGTCTGTCGCAGGCAGCGCGCGTAACGGTTGCGCGAAAAATCCGGCCCTGCGGCAGAACCGCGCAGGGGTTGCGAGGGGGCGACGCTAGCTGCGGGGGAGCACGCGCAGCCTCACGAGCCGAGCTCCTCCAGCCGGGGGCGGTCGGTGACCGTGATCGACCGGCGGGTGACGGCGATCAAGCCGTCGTCGTGGAGCTGGGCGAGCGAGCGCGACAGGGTCTCGGGGACCATGCCGAGCAGCGCGGCGACCACGTGGCGCGGCACCCGGCAGCTCGCGGCGGCGTCGTCGAGGATCCAGCGCGCGACCCGCTTGAGCGCGGTGCCGTCGGCGCCGGCGGCGCGCGGCCGGTCGTCGGCGGTGGCGACCAGCGTCTGCTCGAGCGCCATGCGGGCCGGGCTACCCTTGGGCCCCAGCCAGGCGTCGAGCGAATCCCGGCTGATCCCGCAGACGATCGTCGGCTCCGTCGTACGCATCGTGTCCGCGTAGGTGCTCCGCACCAGCACCTCGAGGCCGAGGAAGGTCCCGGGCCCTCGCACCAGGCGCGGGCGCTCGATGCCGTCCGGTCCGCTGCGCGACAGCACGACGGTGCCGCGCTTGACGAACCACACGGTCTCGATGGGTTGGCCCTCGAGCGCCAGGGTCTCGTCGCGCCGGCGCTTGCGGTCCACCAGCGGGCAGCGCCCACCCCAGCGGACGCCTGCGGCCTGGCCGCACGGGCACGACGAGCAACTCGTGATCGCGGTCGGCTGTGTGAGCATGGGCGGAGCCGGTGCAGCCGATGTGCCAGCCTGACCCCCCGTCATGTCGCGCGCGGGTGCGCAGACCGTGCGCTGCGTCAACGCGCCGCGGTGAACCCCACCTCCCCGCAGCGGAGGGCGCCGGCGACGTCGGTCAGCCGGCCGTGCGCGACCAGGGCCTGGCCGACGAGGCTGGTGTCCTCGGTGATCACGAACAGGCCGGAGGCCTCGACCTGATCGCCGGCGGCGGCGAAGCCGACCCGGCCGCGGTAGAGCGCGACCTCGGCGCCGGCGCGCGACACCACGAGCTCGACCAGCGGGTTGTCGGGATCGACCGGGTCGCCGGGGTCACCGGCGACGATGCCGGCGGTGCGGGCGGAGAAGACGAGCATCCACGCCCCCTGGGGGCCGGTGACGACCGTGATCGGGCCGCCCTCGGCGAGCGGCGCGAAGCGGCGCACCTCGTCGAGCGCGCCGGTGCACGGCGCGCCGTCGTCGCGCTGGCAGCGGCCGAGCTCGAGATCGCGGGCCGCGCACGGCGGCGGCGGGTCGCGTGGCGGGGCGTCGATCGTGGCGTCGGGCCCGGCCCGGCCGCAGCCGGCCGTCGGCGCCAGCGCCAGCGCCAGCGCCGTCGCCACCGCCATCGCGCGCGACGCGGCCCTCACGGCACCTCCACCAGCACCCACGCCTCGTACTCGCTGGGCGGCTGCCACACCATCACCGAGAACGCGGCGCCCGACAGGTTGATCGAGCGCAGCAGCAGGAGGTCGCCGGCGCGGGCCTCGGGGTCGGCGCCGGTCAGGACGCGCACGAACGGGTTGTAGCCGCTCTGGCCGGCCTCCTCGTCCACCGCCTCG
Source organism: uncultured delta proteobacterium (assembly GCA_900696455.1). Taxonomy (GTDB): domain Bacteria; phylum Myxococcota_A; class Polyangia; order Haliangiales; family Haliangiaceae; genus UBA2376. The sequence goes on along the minus strand of CAADGB010000202.1, from coordinate 20,989 downwards.
GCGAGGACGTGCTCGCCGGCCTCGCTCACCACCACGAGCTGGTGCAGGGCGCGGCTGCCGGCCTCGTCGAAGTTCGGCACGTAGAGCGCGACGTCGCCGGTGAGGTCGTCGCACAGCTCGATCGCGAGCTCGACCAGCGCGCCGGCGCCCACCAGGAAGTGCTCGCCGTGGACGATGCCGTCGGGGCCGAGCGGCCGCGGCTCCTCGCCCGGCTGCCACACCCCGTCGCCGCTGGTGTCCTCGACGAAGACCCGATCGTCGCACAGCACCGGGCCGCCGCTCGCCGGGTGCTGGTGGAGCAGGGGGTGACGGCCGTCGGCACGGCGGACGCCCTGGTGGCCCTGCACGAACAGGCGATGGCGGCCCGCGCCCCAGCCGCCGGGCGGGCAGCTCGCGGCCGCGGCGTCGGCGCCCCCGCCGCCGGCGTCGCTCGCGGGCGCGGGCGCGGCGCAGGCCACGGCGACGCCGACGGCGCCGGCCGCGGGCGCGACCTGACCCAGGAGCCGGTGCACCGGATCACGGTGGCATGCCCCGCCGGTGGTGCAGATGATCGACGTCAACTCGCGATGGCGCCGGCCCGCCTAGCGTGGCAGCGGTGCGCAGCTCGAGGCCGTCCACCCTCGCCCTGCTGGCGGCGTCGCCGGCGGGGCTGAGCGCCGTCCTCGGCCTGGCGGCGTGTCCGGCGCCGTCGCCCGCCGACCGCTTCGCCGACGAGGTCCTGCCGGTGCTCGAGCGGCGCTGCCTGTCGGCGGCCTGTCACGGCGTGGCGCCGGGCGCGGAGGCGGCGGGGGAGGTGATCGATCGCGCCTACTTCTTCGTCGACGTCGACCGCCACGGCCGCGCCCTCGACGCGGCGGCGGCCCGCGCCAGCGCGCTCGGTCGCGTCAACCACCGCGAGCGCGTCGAGTACTCCTCGCTCCTGCGCAAGCCGCTGGCCCTGGGCAGCGGCGGCCAGCCCCACGCCGGCGGCCACCCGTTCGATCGCGACAGCCCCGACTGGCAGGCGATGCGGGCGTGGGCCGAGGGCGAGGACGGCGGCGGCGAGGGCACCTCGCGCGACGAGCTGCACGAGCTCGAGCGCCAGTTCGCCGACACCGTGCTGCCGGTGCTGCGCGATCGCGGCTGCATGCTGGGGCGCTGCCACGGCGACGCCCAGTTCGCGGGGCTGCCGCTGGTGCCGCCCATGGACGGCGCCGGCGGCGAGCTCTCGGTCGCGGAGCTGCGAGCCAGCCGCGAGGCGGCGCGCGCCAACCTGGCGCTGGTCGCCGAGCCCGGGCAGTCGCGGCTCCTGCGCAAGGCGCTGCCGCTCGACGCCGGCGGCATCCTCCACCGCGGCGGCAACGAGCTGTTCTTCCCGCGGGTGAACGGCCGCGACCCGCGGGACGATCCAGGCGCGCGCGCGCTCCGGGCCTGGGCCGAGGCCGAGCGGGCCGCGCTCGGGGCCGGGCCGCCGGCGGTGGCGGGGGTGGTCTTCGTGCGCGGACCGGCGGCGCCGCGCGATCCGCTCGACCTCGACGCCTTCCGCCCCGGCAGCGACCTGTGGCTCTACCCGGGGCTGACGCCGGGCGCGACCCCGGTGATCCTGACCGCCGCCGCCCACCCCGACGGGCCCGCCGACCTCCGCGATCCGGCGGTGAGCCTCGACGCGACGCGGGTCGCCTTCGCCATGCGGCGCACGAGCGACGACTGCCACAACCTGTGGGAGCTCGACCTCGACGGCGGCGGCCTGCGCCAGCTCACCTTCGACGTCTGCGGCCCGGGCCGGCCGCGGGTGAGCAACCGCTGGCCGGTGTACGGCCCCGGCGACCGGATCTTCTTCGCCTCGAACCGCGCCGGTCACGCCGACGTCACCGGGCGGCGCCGCGATCTCGAGCTGTATCGCCTCGAGCCCGACGGCCAGGCGACGCGCCTCACCTACACGCCGACGCCGGAGGCCACCCCGGCCTTCCTCGCCACCGGCGAGTTCCGGGGCTCGATCGCGTTCACGACCGTGCGTCCGGCCGGCGGCGGGTTCCGCGGCGCGGTGTTCCGCTTCCCGCCCGACCACGACCGCGCCCATCACCTCCAGCCCGAGTACCACCCCCATCACGGCCAGACCGCGCCGGCGCCGCTGGTGTGGTCGCTCCGCGAGCTGCCCGACGGCCGCGATCTGGCGATCCTGCTCGCCGACGGCAACCGCTGGGAGGGCGGGCAGCTCGCGCTGGTCGAGCGCCAGTTCGGCCCCGACGCCGCGGCCGGTCCGCTCACCGTCGCCGGCTTCCAGCACGCGTGGACCGTGCTGACGCCGGCGGCGTCGCCCACCGGGCCGTCGCCGGGCGGGCTGTGGCGGGATCCGGCGCCGCTCCCCGATGGCCGGGCGGTGGTCGCGCACGCCGGCGCAGCCCTCGCGCTCGACGACGACGGGGCCGCACCCGACACCGCGCTGGTGGTGGTGACGATCGACGACCGCGCCGGCCGGCCGCGCCTGGGCGGGGTCGTGACCCTGCACGACTCGCCCGGCCTCGCCGACGATCAGCCCGCGATCGTGGTCGCGCGGCCGCCGCCCGACGACGCGCACGCCGACGCCTGGGACGGCGGGGACCACGGGCTCCTGCGCCACAGCGGCGTGGCGGTGGTCGAGGCCATCAACCGCGAGCTGTCGCCCACGATCCCGCGGCCGCCGCGCGCCGACCTGGCCCGCGCCCGCTTCCTGGGCTGGTCGAGCTGGGAGCCGGCCACCACCTACGCGGTCGATCCGGCCCGGGTCGCCAACGGCGATCCGGCGTCGACGTGGTGGAGCAACGGCGTCCACCTGCCGCAGCCGTCCTACGGCGAGGTCGAGCTGGCGGCGGACGGCACGCTCTACGCCGAGCTGCCGGCGCGGGTGCCGCTGCTCCTCCAGCTCGTCGACCGCGACGGCTTCGCGGTCGGCGCGCGCTCGCAGCTCTGGCTCCACGTCCAGGGCGGCGAGCGCTTCCCCCAGGGCGCGCAGCCGCGCGACTACGGTCGGCTGTGCGCGGGCTGCCACGGCGCCGTCGATGGCGATCCCGACCACGCCCTGGGCCCGCTCGACCTCGACGCCATCACCCAGGCCTCGGTGACGCGGTCGACCTTCGCCGGCCGCGATCCGCGGCGACCGCTGCCGCCGGTGCGGGTGGGCGCGGCCGGCGGCAAGGACTTCGACTTCGGGCGCGACCTGGCGCCGACCCTGTCGCGCTCGTGCGCGGTGGCCGGCTGTCACGCCGGGGCGACGCCCGCCGGCGAGCTGGCGCTGGTGCCGGTTCCCACCACCTACTACGACGCCGCCTACGAGGCGCTGCAGGCGTGGGGGCCGGGCTCGACCGGGGGCAAGCGCTACGTCGACGAGCGCAACGCCAGCGCCCGCGGCTCGTACCTGATGGAGAAGCTCACCGGGCGCGAGCTCGACGCGCCGCGCGCCCTGAGCGGCCGCTGCCCGCCCGACGGCGCCGCGGTGCCGGCGGTCGACCCCGACGTGATCGCCGCCTTCGCCCGCTGGATCGACACCGGCGCGGTCTACCGCGCCCCGGGGGTGCGGTGAGGAGCGGCGGCGCGCCGCCGGGCGCGAGGCGGCGCACGGGCGCCGTCGGCGTCGCGGGCGCCGTCGGCGGCATCGCCGTCGCCGCCGGCGGCGCCGTCGCGCTGGTCGCGCTCGGCGGGGCATGCGCCCTCGACGCGCCGCCGCCGGTCCCGCTGCCGCAGGGCGACGCCCAGGTGTTCGCGGCGCACGCCCAGCCCGCGCTCGATGCCCGCTGCGCCGAGCCGAGCTGCCACGCCGACGCCCGCCGGCCGTTCGCCATCTACAGCCCTGGCCGCCGCCGCGCCGATCCCGCGCGCCTCCACCTGATCGAGCCGCTCGACGACGACGAGCTGGAGGCCAACGCCCTCGCGGTGGCCGCGCTCGCCCTCGAGCCGCTGGCCGCCGGCGCGCCGCTCTCCGGGTGCCTGGTCCTGTGCAAGCCGCTGGCGGTGCCCGCCGGCGGCTGCGGCCACGTCGTCGGCCCGGTGTTCGCCGCGCCCGACGAGCGTCACTACCAGGACCTGCGCGCCTACCTCGAGACCCTCGCCTGGGAGGAGGGGCCGTGAGGCGGCGCGCGTGCGCCCTCGCGGTCGCGCTCGCCGCGCTCGCGGCGGCGGGGTGCGTGCGGGTCCGCGCCCACCAGCGCGAGGTGCTGGCCCACCCGGCCCTGGCCCAGCCGCCGTGGCCCGAGCCTCACGCCGCCCACCAGCACGTCTACCAGATCCGCGAGGGCACCGGCGGCGCCGCCGGCGCGGGAGGCGGCGGATGCGGCTGCAACTGACGGCGCGCGGGCGCGCGTCGAGCGCCGTCGCGCTGGCCGCGCGCGCCGCGTGCACGCTGGCCGCGAGCGCCGTGCTCGCGCTCGCGGCCGCACCGGCGCGGGCCCAGGTCGGCGGCGACGGCGAGCAGGCGACCGCCACCGCCGGGGTGCGGGTCTACGCCGATGACGATCGGGTGACGGTGTGGAGCCCGTCGGCGCGGGCGGCCACGCCCTTGCCGCGCGGGCTCGCGGTCGAGGTCACGACCACGATCGACGCCGTCACCGCGGCCTCGGTCGACGTGGTGGCGACGGCGTCGCCCTACGCCTTCACCGAGACCCGGGTCGAGGGCGGGATCGCGGTCGGGCTGGCGGTGGCACCTTACCAGCAGGCGGCGGTGCGCGCGATCGTGTCGGACGAGCGCGACTTCACCGCGCTGCGCCTGGGTGGCGGGTGGCGGGCCGAGCTGGCCGAGCGCAACACCACCCTCGAGCTCACCGCGATGGTCGGCCTCGACACCGTTGGCCGCGCCGGCGATCCCGGCTTCGCGCGCGACCGCCGCGAGCTGCGGCTGGGCGCGGCGCTGACCCAGATCACCGACCGCCGGGGCTACGTCGCCGCCGTGCTCGAGGCGGTGGCGCAGCGCGGCTACCTGGCCAGCCCGTACCGCTTCGTCCCGGTCGAGCTCGGCGCCGCGGTCTATCACCTGCCGGAGCGCGTGCCCGACGAGCGCGCCGCGCTCGCGGCCCTGGCGCGCGGTCGGCGCGCGGTCGGCGCGCGCACCTTCGTCCACCTCGACTACCGGCTGGGCCGCGACACCTGGGCCATCACCAGCCACACCGCGACGGCGCGGGCCGCGCGGTCGCTGCGCGCGGACGAGGTGGTGGTCGGGCTCGAGGCCCGTGGCTACGTCCAGGGCGCGGCCAGCTTCCACCGCGCGCGCTACCTCGACGACGGCGGCGCCCCGGCCTGGCGCACGCGCGATCGCACGCTCGGGCGCATGGTCAGCGCCACCACCGCCGCGCTGGTCGAGGCCCGGCTGCCGTGGGCGGAGCTCCGGGCCTCCGCCTCGGCGGCGTGGGTCCGCTTCTGGTGGCGCGACGACCCGCTGCAGGCCCGGCGCGACGCCGTGGTCGCCAGCCTCTCCCTCCTGGTCCCGCTGAGGTCGCCATGATCGTCATCCCGTGCCCGTGCCCGTGCCCGTGCCCGTGCCCGTGCCCGTGCCCGTGCCCGCGCCCGCGCCCGCGCCGCCCGCGCCGCCCGCTGCTCGTCGTCGTCCTCGCGCTGCCGGCGCTCGCGGCCTGTCCGGGCGGCGGACCCGGCGTCGACGCCGGCGTCGACGCCAGCGAGCTCGACTGCGGCGATCGGCTGGCGCTCGAGGTCCGCGCGCCCGGCGGCGCCTACCTCGCGCTGGCCGAGGCCGGCGACGGCGCCGAGCTGGTGCTGGGCTTCCAGGGCTTCCGCTACCTCTACCTGCGGGCCCGCCTCGATCGCGATCCCGGCCTCCTGAGCGCGGCGGGGGTGGTGCAGCTCGACGGCGCCGACCCGCGCTCGCAGCCGCTCCACCTCGCCTTCGCGCCCGACGGCGGCGGCGTGCGGAGCGCGCCGATGCAGGTCTTCTTCAACGACGATCCCTTGCCGTCGCTCGTCGATCGCGGCGTCGCGGTGCAGCTCCTGCTGGCGCCGCGCTGCCAGGCCGGCGGTCACACCGTCCTCCGCTACGATCCGTCCTGCTACGAGGGGCCCGACGGCCAGCCGGTGTGCGACGGCGGCGACGGCGCGCCCGACGGAGGGCCGTGATGCGGCGCCGCGGCCCCCGCGCGGCGTCCGGCGCGCCCTGGCGCCAGGCCGCGCGGATCGCGCTGGCCGCCGCCGCGCTCGCCACCGGCTGCGCCGAGCCAGCCGGGCCCGACGATCCCTGGGCGCCGCGCTCGCTCGAGCCCGAGCCCAACCCGTTCACCGCCGAGCACCCGCTGTGGGCGCCCCAGCCCCACCGCGACCGGCCGCGCGCCGCCGCCCTGTCCGCCGACGGCGCCACCCTCTACGTCGCCCTCGCCGGTCACGAGGACGTGCCCGCGCACGCGGTGGCCGTGATCGACGTCGCCACCCGCGCCGTGCGCCGCCGGATCGAGGTCGGGCGCGCGCCGGTGGCGCTGGCGCTGCACCCCGGCGGCCGCTACCTGGCGGTGGCCAACCTGCTGTCCAACTGGGTCAGCGTGATCGACACCCGCAGCGAGCGGGTCGTCCTGCGCCACCGCGCGCCCTGGTACACGACGGCGATCGCCTTCTCGCCCGACGGTCGCCACGCCTACCTCGCCAACCGGTGGAAGGACGCGGTCCTGACCTGGGAGCTGGCGGTCGACGGCGAGGGCCGCTTCACGGTCGCCGCCGACGACTACGGCGAGCTGGCGCCGTGGCAGGCGATGGGGGTGGCGGTGGCCGCCAACCCCGACGTGCTCGCGGTCGGCGCCGACGGCCGGGTGTGGGTCGGGGCGCTCGCCGGCGAGGCGGTCGACGTCCTCGCCCCCGGCGGTGGCGTCGCGCTCGGCCGCATCGCCGTCGAGTCGCCGGTGGGCGGCCTGCTGGTGGCCGGGCGCTGGCTGGTGGTGAGCCACATCGGGCGCGGCACCGGCTTCCCCGAGGCCGAGGGCGTGGACGGCGACGACGACGGCCGGCCCGGCGACGGCACCGGCAACGTGATGTTCCAGGACCTGCAGAACGAGCTCGAGGTCTTCGACACCACCGCCCTGGCCGCGGTCGCGCACCTCACCAGCGACACGATCTGCTGCCGCGACTATCGCGACGTCGATCCCGACGATCCGACCCGGGGGCTGCGCATCCCCGCCCCCGAGACCTGGCAGCCGGCGCGCGCCGCGGCGCTGCCGCCGCGGGCGAGCTGGCAGGTGGCCGGCGCCCTGCCCACGCGCATGGCCGCCCTCGGACCCCCGGCCGGCGGTCGCCAGCGCCTCGCCGTCGTGATGTCGGCGTCGAACCAGCTCCAGCGCTTCGAGCTCGACCTCGCCAGCGGCGCGCTGGCCGCCCTCGACGGCGATCGCCTCTCGCCCACCGGCCACGCCCCGGTCGACGTGGTCGCCAGCGCCGACGGCAGCGCCGCCTTCGTCGTCGGCCGCCTGGGCGAGGACGTGACCGTGATCGACACCGCGGCGTCGCCGGGCGCGGGCGCGGCGCCGGCGCGGATCGTGGTCGGCGACGAGGCCGGCGGCCGGTTCCCGGCCACCGACGTCGAGCTGGGCGAGCTGTTCAACGCGGTGACCGCGCCCCTCACCGTCGACGGCGATCAGGCGTGCGTCCACTGTCACCGCGACGGCGGCAACCTCGATCGCGTCGTGGCGATGCCGCTGCAGGCCGACCGGCTGTGGGGCTCGCGCCAGGTCCAGGCCTACCGCGGCGCCTTCGACACCCGGCCGTGGTTCCTCGAGGCGGCGATGGACGAGACCAACTTCTTCCCGGTGCTCAACGAGCTCGCGCGCAAGGAGAACTTCTGCTGCGAGACCCTCGATCCGCTGATCTGGTCGAGCTACCCGCCGGTGGCCACCTGCCTGGCCGCGCCGACGACCGCCGGCTGCAACCACGTCCTCGACTGTCCCGCGGCTCCGCCGCCCGCGTGCGCCGGCCGGCCCTACGGCTCGCCCCACCTCACCCGCAACGCCGCGCTCCTCGCCGGCGCCGAGGCGCTGACCGGGCGCCGCGCCACCTTCGGCGACAGCCTGCGGCTGGCCGGCACCACCGCGCCGATCGCGCTCGACTTCGACGGCGTCACCCGCGCCATCGGCCTGTTCCTGCTCGCCTCGCCGCGGCTGCCGCCCAACCCCAACCGTGTCCTCGACCTGGCGGCGGCGCGGCGCGGCGCCGCGATCTACGCCCGCGCCGAGGTCGGCTGCGCGACCTGCCACCCGCTGCCGGTGACGACGGTGACGATCGCGCCGGCGTTCAGCCCGGCCGGGATCCCGGTGCGGCTGCCGCCGGTCATCACCCCCAGCCTCGATCCCGACGGCCGCATCGCCGACACCGTGACCCAGGGCTTCCGCGACACGTTCTCGGTCGGCGGGCTGGGTCCCACCGAGCAGGGGCCCGAGGGCATCCACCTCGGGATCCCGCAGCTCCGCGGCCTGTGGGACCGGGCGCCGCGCTTCTTCCACGACGGTCGCGCCCGCAGCCTGCGCGGGGCCCTGGCCACCCCCGGGCATCCGGCGCTGGCGCCGGGCGAGGCCGGCCGCAACGAGCGCTGGGGCCAGCCCGACACCCACGGCGGGACCTCGCAGCTCTCGCCCGACGACCTCGACGACCTCATCGCCTTCCTGCTGACGCTGTGAGCCCGCGCCGCCTGCTCCCGTGCCTCGCCCTCGCCGCCGCGGGGCCCGGGCTCGCCGCCTGTCCGGCGCCGGCGTGCGAGCCGGCGTGGGAGGTCGCGCTCGACGCGCCGGGCGGACCGCTCCTGGCGGGCTGGGGCCGCGCCGCCGACGACGGCTGGCTGGTCGGCGGTGGCCTCGGCCAGGGCGGCGCGCGCATCGTCCGGTGGACCGGACAGGCGACCGACGCCACGGCGGCGCTGGGCGTGGCCCGGCCCGAGACCCTGTGGTGGGTGTGGGGATCGCCCGGCGGCACGCTGTGGGCGGTGGGGGAGGCCGGGCTCGTCCTGCGCGGCCCCGCCGACGGCAGCGCGCCGCTGGCGGTGGTGGCGCCGCCGGCGCCGACCGCGGCCACGCTCTACGGGGTGTGGGGGCGGGGCGAGGACGAGGTGTGGATCGTGGGCGGCGTCGCCGACGGCCAGGCCGGCGCCGACGACGATCTGGTGCTGCGCTGGGACGGCGCGGCCCTCGCCCGCGTCGACCTGCCGGCGCGGGGCGCGGCGCTGTTCAAGGTGTGGGGGCCATCCGACGGCGACGAGCTGTGGGTGAGCGGTGAGGCCGGGACGCTGTGGCGGTGGGTCGGCGACGCCTGGCACGATCACGCGCTGGCCACCGCCGCCAGCGTCCTGACCGTCCACGGCTGCGCCGCCGACGAGGTGTACGCCGTCGGCGGTCGCCACGTCTGGACCTGGCAGGGCGCGGGGTGGACCGAGGTCGAGGGCCTGCCCGGGTTCGCGCTCGCCGCCGGGGTGGCCTGCGGCGACGACGAGGTGCTGGTGGTCGGCGCCCAGGGGCTGCGCCTGCGCCGCGATCGCGCCAGCGGTCGCTGGCACGACGACGCGCTCGCGCCGTTCCTCGCCGCGGACCTGCACGGGGCGTGGGCGGCGCCGGGTGGCGCGCTCCTCGCCGTCGGCGGCGACTGGCTCCTACCCGCGGCCGACCGCCGCGGCGTCGTCGCCCGCCGCGGCTGCCGGTGACGGCGCGGCCGGCGGACCGCCCGCGGCCGCCGCCGCGCGGGTCGGGGCGCGGCCACCGAACGCGTCGTGCTCGACGCGGGCGACGACCTCGTCGCGGCTGGTCTCGGCCGCCATGAAGTCGCGGGCCTGGTGACCGGGGCGGGTGAGCCGGCAGTAGAGGTTGAAGAGCGCGTTGAAGCGCCCGAGCATGACCTCGGGCGGGGCCGGCAGCTCGAAGCCGGCGCGGTCGGAGAGGTGGACGACCTTGCGCAGCACCGAGCCCGCGAACTCGAAGGCGTCGATGCCGAGGACCGCGAGGTCCTCCTCGAGCAGCAGGATGAGGGGCAGGGTCGGCAGCGCCATGCGCAGGCGGCGGGCGCGGGCGCGGCGGCCGGTGCGCTGCCGGCGCGTCATCGGGAACTCCTTGAAGTAGTTCTGCGGCAGCGCGGTGTGGCGGGCCTCGTCGAGGTGGAACAGGCGCAGCAGCTCCAGCCCGGGCAGGTGGGCCAGCGCCCCGAAGATCGAGAGCGCGATGGTCTCGACCAGGACGTTCATGCCGTAGAACTTCTCGAGGCCGCGGGCCTTGAGCACGCCCTCGAGCAGGAGGTACTCCCACGCCGACTGTCGGGGCACCGGCACGGCGAAGGCGCCGATCAGCTCGCGCAGGACGACGAAGTGCTTGGCCTCCTCCAGCACCTGCATCGTCACCGCCGCCTTGGCGCCGCTCGACTGCACGTCGCGCAGGTTGCTGGCCGAGACCAGCCAGGCGTAGGCCTCGCCGTGGCCGATCGCGGACAGGATGTTGACCAGGGCCTGCTTCTGGCGCGGGGTGTAGTGGCGGTCGAGCTCGGCGCGGAACTCGGCCGAGGTGATCCGGGCGCGGACCTCGCGCTCGGCCGGCGACAGCGACTGCTCGGCCATGTCGGCGACGGCGCGCTCGCCAGCGGCGAGATCGCGGAAGCTCGACCACGGCGCCGCGGCCTCGGCCTTCCACAGGAGGCGCAGGCTCTTGTCGTAGTGCTTGCGGCGCAGGTCGTCGCGGGCGCCGCCCTCGCACTCGTAGTGGACGTCGTCGTAGTCGGCGGCGCGGCCGCCGAGGCCGAGCCGGGCCCGCCAGCGGTCGCGCGCGCGGACGAGGCGGTTGAGGCGCTCCTCGATCGTGCGGTTCCAGGTGGCCGCCTTCTGGTTCACCGGCAGCTCGACGAAGTCCATGCGCTCGCTCCTCGGGTGGTCAGGCCGCGATGGTCGCGGGCCTGGCCCGGCGCCGTCTTGATCGGCGTCATGTCGGCCGCGCGCCTCCGGCGCGGGCCGCGCCCGCCCGAGCGGCTAGCGCGGCCGAGGTGCCGGCATGATCGCGTTCTCGAGGTCGCCGCCCTCCCAGGTCGCGCCCGCGGCCAGGCGCTGGCGCAGCCCGACGAAGTCGACCTCCCGGCTGCCGCCGGCCTCGAAGGCGCGGAAGCCGGCCTTGGCCTCGGTCATCATGTTGAGCGCCAGCCAGGCCCGGCTCTGCTCCTTGTTGCGGTCCCAGTGCTCGAGCTTCTTCTTGCGCAGGCTCTCGATGGTCTTGAGCGAGCACTCGGGGAAGGTCATGAGCAGCCGCGTGGTCAGGCGATCGACCGCGCGATCGAGCTCGCCGAGATCGATCGTGGCGCGGGCCAGGGTCGCCTTGCCGGCGGCCAGGGCGTCGCCGGTCAGCGGCTCGCCGTGGACGATCTGGCCGCGCTCGTCGAGCCAGCGCCCGGTCTCGACCAGGGGGTTGGGCACGAACGCGCCGTCGACCTTCACCACCGGCGCGATCTCGGTGAGGGGCCCCAGGCGCAGCGCCTTGTGCGCGCTCCACAGCCCGGCGGCGGTCGTGCACGACAGCATCGCCTGCTCGATGCCGACGTAGAGGTGGAGGAAGTCGGTCGCGCCGCCGTCGGGCGCCGAGCCGTGGCGAGGCCCGACCTGCCCGAAACGCGCGAGGTCGGAGGCGATCGAGAAGTCGCAGGCCATGCCGATCTCCTGCCCGCCGCCGACGCGCAGGCCGTTGACGCGGCAGATCACCGGCTTGTCGCAGGTGAGGATCGACGTGACCATGTCGTTGAACAGGCGCATGTACTGGCGGTACTCGCCGCTGTGGCCGGCGTAGCGGGTCGCGTACTCGCGGGTGTTGCCGCCGCTGCAGAAGGCGCGGTGGCCGGCGCCGGTGAACACCGCGCCCACCGCCGCCCGGTCGTTGCTGGCGTGGCGGAAGGCGAGGATCACCTCCTTGATCGTGTCGGTGGTGTAGGAGTTGAGCTCCGCCTCGTTGTCGAGGACGATCCACAGGTTGTGGAGGCCCTCGACGGGCGCGCCCTTGGCGTCGAACACGGGGCGGCGCTCGACGCGGACGCGCTCGAAGGTGAAGCCGGGTACGAGGTCGTGGTCGTACATGAGCCGTGGGTACCCCCGGCGCGCCCGCGGCGAGTTGACCCCGATCAACCGCGAACCCGATTCGCCGGGGGGTGATCGCGGCTCGGGTCGCGAACCGCGGGCGCGGTTGACCGCGGTCAACTCGGGCCGCCCACACCCTCCTAGAGTGCGCCTCATGCACGAGGGGATTCGCGTCGGCTGGCGGATGACGGGGCCCGGCCAGCTCACCTGGTTCGAGGAGGCGCTGCCGCCGCCGCCGCCCGGCCACGTCACGATCGAGGTCGTCGGCTGCGGCGTGTGCCACACCGACCTCGGCTACCTCTACGACGGCGTCGCGCCCGCCCACAAGGGGCCGCTGGTGCTCGGCCACGAGATCATCGGCCGCGCCCCCGACGGCGGGCTGGTGCTGGTGCCGGCGGTGAGCCCGTGCGGGGAGTGCGCGGCGTGCCGGCGCGGCCGGCCGACGGCGTGCGGGGCGTCGCGCATGCCCGGCAACCACCACGACGGCGGCTTCGCCTCCCACGTCCAGGTGCCGGCGCGCTGGCTGGTGCCGGTGCCCGAGGTCGACGAGCCGTGGCGGCTGGCCGCGATCGCCGACGCCGTGACCACCCCGCTGCAGGCGGTGCGTCGCACCGGCCTCGCCGCCGGCGACGTCGCGATCGTCGTCGGCGCCGGCGGGGTCGGCGGCTTCCTGGTCGAGATCGCCCGCGCCCTCGGCGCGACCGTGGCCGCGATCGACGTCGCGCCGGCCCGGCTCGAGCGGGCGCGCGCCCGCGGCGCCGCGGTCGCGGTGCCGGCGCAGGAGCTCGAGCCGCGCGGCGCCCGCAAGGAGCTGGCCCGCCGCCTCGCCGCGGCGGCCCCGGCCGCGCCCGACGCCGGCTGGCACGTCTTCGAGTGCTCGGGCACCGCCCGGGGGCAGGAGCTCGGGTTCGGGCTCCTCACCCGCGGCGGCAAGCTCGCCGTCGTCGGCTTCACCCCCGAGGTCGTGCCGCTGCGCCTGTCCAACCTGATGGCGCTCGACGCCGAGGCCTACGGCAACTGGGGCGCCGACCCGGCGCTCTACGGCGAGGCCCTGGCCATGGTGCTGGCGGGCGACGTCGACGTCGCCGGCGCGGTCGGGCGCCACGCCCTGCGCGACGCCCCCGACGTCCTGGCACGCCTCCACCGCCACGAGCTCGCTCACCGCCCGGTGCTGGTGCCCCATGGCTAGCGACGACGCGCCGGCGGCGATCACGCTCGCCACCCACGACGACGGCGCCTTCGTCGAGCTGCGCCTGCGCCGGCCGCCGCGCAACGTCCTCGACGGCGCCGCGCTCGACACCCTGGCGGCGCTGGCCGCCGACCTCGCGGGCCCGGCCCACGCCGCCGCCCGCGCCATCCTCCTCACCGCCGACGGCCCCAGCTTCTCGGTCGGCGCCTCGGTGCCCGAGCACGCGCGCGCCCACGCCGCGGCGATGCTCGGCCGCTTCCACCGCGCGATCCGGGCGCTGGTCGCCTGCGATCTGCCCATCGTCGCCGCGGTCCGTGGTCACTGCCTGGGCGGCGGCCTCGAGCTGGCGCTGTGCGCCACCCGCATCGTCGCCCACCCCGACGCCCAGCTCGGTCAGCCCGAGATCCTGCTCGGGGCGCTGGCGCCGGTGGCGTCGGTGCTCCTGCCGCGGCTCGTCGGCCAGGCCCGGGCCGAGGCGCTGCTGGTGTCGGGCGCCCGCGTCGACGCCGCGGCCGCCCACGCCCTGGGGCTGGTGGCCGCGATCGCCGACGAGCCCGAGGCCGCGGCGGCGGCCTGGATCCGGGCCAACCTGGCGCCGCTGTCGGCGCGCTCGCTGCGCCTGGCCACCCGGGCCGCCCGCCGCGCCCTGGTCCGCGATCTCGACACGCTCCTGCCCGAGCTCGAGCGGCTGTACGCCGAGGAGCTGTCGCCCACCCACGACGCCGAGGAGGGCGTGCGCGCCTTCCTCGAGAAGCGCGCCCCGCGCTGGGAGCACCGATGACCACCATCGACGCGATCGTCTCGGACCTGGAGGCGCGCTTCGACGACGTCGCCCTCGGCCACGTCCGGGCCTGGAAGCAGGCGGGCTCCGGCCGCCTCGCGATCGGCTGCCTGCCGGTGTTCGCGCCGCGCGAGGTGCTGTGGGCGGCGGGGGCGCTGCCGGTGTTCGTGCGCGGCGCCGGTGATCGCCTCGAGACCATCCGCGGCGACGCCTTCTACCAGTCGTACATCTGCCACCTGCCGCGCTCGACCCTCGAGCTCGGCCTGCTCGGTCACCTCGACGCCCTCGACGGGATGATCTTCCCCAACACCTGCGACGTCATCCGCAACCTGTCGGGGGTGTGGCAGACGACGTTCCCCCAGCACGTGGCCCGCTTCATCGATCCGCCGCAGACCGCCGAGCCGGCGAGCGCCGCCGCCTACCTCCGCCACGAGCTGACCGCGCTCCACCACGATCTGTGCGCGCGCAGCGGCGTGGCGCCCACCGCCGAGCGCCTGATCGCCGCCATCGCCGACGTCGACGCGGCCCACGCCGCCGCCGACGAGCTGGCCGCGGCCCGGCGCGCGGAGCCGTGGAACCTGCCCGTCGACGAGGTCTACCTCCTGCGCCGCGCCGCCGACAGCATGCCGCCGGCGGCGTGGGCGGCGCTGGCCCGGGCCTACGTCGCGGCCGCCCGCCGCCGCGGCCGCAAGCCCGAGGATCGCATCCGGGTGTGCCTGGTCGGCGCCTTCTGCGAGCAGCCGCCGCGCGCGCTCCTGCGCGCGGCCGAGCGCGCCGGCTGCTACATCGTCGACGACGATCTGACCCAGGGCGTCGAGCGGTGCGGGCCGCCGCCGGAGGTCGGCGACGACGGCGACCCGATGGCGGCGCTGGCCCTGGCCTGGCTGCGCGCGACCCGGCCGTCGGCGGTGCGCTACGACCAGCACGCCCGCGCCGGCCACGAGCTGGTGGCGCGGGTGCGGGCCTGCGGCGCCGACGGCGTCCTGTTCGCCGCGCCGTCGTTCTGCGACCCGGCGCTGCTCGACCAGCCGCGCCTGACCCGCGTGCTCGACCAGCACGCCATCCCGTACACCGCGTTCAAGTACGCCGAGAACACCGGCCAGTTCCAGGCCATCCGCGAGCAGGCCGGCACCTTCGCCGACTCCGTGAAGCTGTGGGGGACCGCATGAGCAAGCAGGACGCCGCGATCAAGAAGGAAGCCTCGATGGAGGCGCAGAAGGGGCTGCTCGCCGGCTACTTCGCGCGCCTGGGCCGCGCCCGCGACGAGGGCCGGCCGGTGGTCTACACCTTCGTGCCCGGCAACCTGGTCGAGCTGCTGAGCGCGTTCGACGTGGCCCCGGTCTACCCCGAGGTCAACGCGTTGCAGTCGGCGATGCGCCAGCGCTCGGGTGGGTTCATCCGCGAGGCCGAGCGCGCCGGCCACTCCGAGGACGTGTGCAGCTACGTCAAGTGCGATCTCGGCATGCTCATGAAGGGCAACGTCGGTCCCACCGGCGACGCCATCCCGCCGCCCGACCTCCTGCTGCTGTCGTTCACCGGCTGCTTCACGTTCATGCAGTGGTTCGAGCTGCTGCGCGAGCAGTACCGGTGCGAGGTGGCCATGCTGCACGTGCCGTACGTCGGCGACGGCGTGGTCACCGACGCCATGCGCAGCTACGTCGTCGAGCAGCTCCAGCGCGAGGTCATCCCCAAGCTGGAGCAGGTGACCGGGCGGCGCCTCGACCTCGACCGCCTGCGCGAGCTCCTCGCCTGCTCGCGGCGGGCCGAGGACGACCTGGCCTGGGTCTTCCGCTCGGCGCGCCACCGGCCGTCGCCGATCGACGCCTACTTCGGGGGCGTCTACTACATCGGCCCGATCTTCACCTCGTTCCGCGGCAGCGAGGACGCCTGCCGCTACTACGCCACCCTGCGCGGCGAGGTCGAGGAGCGGCTGGCCGCCGGCCAGGGCCCGATCACCCCCGACGGCCCGCTCGGCGACGAGCGCTTCCGCCTGGTGATCGAGGGCCCTCCCAACTGGACCTCGTTCCGCGACTTCTGGAAGGTGTTCCACGACGAGGGCGCGGTGGCGGTGGCCTCGACCTACACCCAGGTCGGCGGCACCTACGAGCGCGGCTTCCGCCACGACCCGGCGCGGCCGCTGGAGTCGCTCGCCGACTACTGCCTGTCCTGTTACACCAACCTGCCGCTGCCCCAGCGCAGCCAGATCCTGGCCGACATGGTGCGCGAGTACGAGGCCGACGGCTTCGTCATCCACTCGGTCAAGAGCTGCAACTCGTTCTCGGCCGGCCAGCTCCACATGCTGCGCGAGGTCGAGCGGCTGACCGGGATCCCCGGCGGCTTCATCGAGTCGGACCTGGTCGACGCCCGCTACTACGGCCACGCCAACATCAAGAACCGGATCGAGTCGTACCTGCAGATGCTGGCGGCGCGGCGGGCGGGCGCCGCCAGCGCGGCCGCCGCGGCCGCCGCGGCCGCGGAGGTGCGGCCGTGAGGCTCTACCTCGGCGTCGACCTCGGCTCGACCACCAGCAAGGCGGTGCTGGTCGGCGACGACGAGCACGTCGTCGGCCGCGGCATCACCAACACCCGCTCCAACTACGACGTCGCGGTCGAGATCGCGCGCCGCGACGCCATGACCGACGCCCGGCTGGCGCTGGCCCTGCGCCCCCTCGGCGACGACGGCCACGCGGTGGCCGAGGCGTTCTGGGTCACCAGCGACCTGCACCGGCTCGAGGCGCTGCGCCAGCTCTGCCGCGAGGGCGCCCGCGCCATCCCCGGCGAGGGGCCGCGCCTGGCCCCGGCCATCGACATGATCCTGGCCCGGATGGTCGAGGAGGCCGGCCAGCTCTTCAGCGCCGCCGCCCGCGGCCGCGGCTCGTTCTTCCGCGACATCGTCGGCGCCCGCTTCCACGCCCTGGCCGAGGAGGCCGGCGAGCGCGGCGGCGTCGACTTCGAGCGTCTGCTCGGCGTCTACGACCGCGCCATCCTCGAGGCCGAGAACCAGCTCCTCGACCTGCCGTTCGCCGAGGTCTTCGCGATGGCGGTCGAGCGCGCGGCCCTGCCGGCGGCGCGGCGGGAGGCGGCGCTGGCGGCCGGCGCGGCGGCGGCGGCGACCGCGCTCGACGTCGCCGGCTTCGTCGGCACCGGCTACGGCCGGGCCCGCCTGCCGTTCCCGCGTGACTGCATCCGCAGCGAGATCCTGTGCCACGGCCTGGGCGCCCACGCGATGCTGCCGCGCACCCGCACCGTCCTCGACATCGGCGGCCAGGACACCAAGGCGATCCAGATCGACGCCACCGGCCTGGTCACCGGCTTCCAGATGAACGACCGCTGCGCCGCCGGCTGCGGCCGCTACCTCGGCTACATCGCCGACGAGCTGTCCCTCGGCCTGCACGAGCTGGGGCCGCTGGCCCTGACCGCGCGACGACCGGCGCGCATCACCTCGACCTGCACGGTCTTCGCCGGCACCGAGATCCGCGACCTGCTGTCGGTGGGCGAGAAGCGCGAGGACGTCCTGGCCGGGCTGCACCGCGCGATCGTCACCCGGGCGATGAGCCTCCTGGCCCGCTCGGGCGGGGTCAGCGACGAGCTCACCTTCACCGGCGGGGTCGCCCGCAACCCGGCGGCGGTCGCCGCCCTGCGCGAGATGGTGCTGGCCCACTACGGGCCGCGCACGATCAACGTCCACCACGACTCGATCTACACCGGCGCGCTGGGCGCGGCGCTGTTCGCCCGTCGCGGCGTGCCGGCCGAGGATCTGCCCGACGGCAAGGAGTGCACGGGATGCAGCGCCTGACCACCTGCGGCATCGACGTCGGCTCGAGCTCGATCAAGGTCGTCGTCCTCGACGACGACGGCGACGGCGGCGGCGCCCTGCGCGCCACCCACCTCGAGCGGATCCGGCGCCGCGATCCGCGCGCGGTGCTGCGCGCGGCGCTCACCGCCGCCCTCGACGCGGCGCGGGTCGAGGAGTCGGACCTCGCCTACGTCGCCTCCACCGGCGACGGCGACGTCGCCGAGGGAGTGCGCACCGGCCACTTCTACGGCATGACCTGCCACGCCCGGGGCGCGATCTTCCTCGAGCCCGAGGCCCGCGCCGTGCTCGACGTCGGCGCGCTGTGGGCGCGCGCGATCGTGGTCGACGCCCGGGCCAAGGTCCTGGCCTCGCGCATGACCTCGCAGTGCGCCGCCGGCACCGGCCAGTTCATCGAGAACATCGCCCGCTACCTCGGGGTCCGCCTCGACGAGGTCGGCGCGCTGTCGCAGGCCGCGGCGCGCCCCGAGCCGGTGTCGGGGATCTGCGCGGTGCTGGCCGAGACCGACGTCATCAACATGGTCTCGCGCGGCGTCTCCACCGCGGAGATCTTGCGCGGCATCCACGAGTCGGTGGCGATCCGGCTGGCCAAGCTCCTGCGCGCGGCCAAGGCCGGCAGCCCGGTGCTGGTGACCGGCGGCCTGGCCCAGGACGCCGGCCTGCTCGCCTGCCTGCGCGACCGCCTGGCCGAGAGCGGCGGCGCGATGGAGGTGCGCAGCCACCCCCTCGGCGTCCACGCCGGCGCGATCGGCGCCGCGCTGTGGGCCGCCTACCGCCGCCGCAAGCTGGCGGCCGGGGTCCCGGTCACCGGCCCCGATCCGCGCGGCGACGCCAGCCGCACCCCCCACCCCGACGCCTGACCGCCCCAGGAGCGCCCATGGCCACCGATCCCGATCCCGAGACCACCGGCACCGGCTACCTGTCCGCCGACCACGACCGGCTCGACGCGCTGCTCGTGGAGCTGACCGCGCTGGTGGCGGCGGGGGACCTCGCGCCGGCGGCGCGGCTGCTGGGCGGCTTCGCGGCCGGCCTGGGACGCCACATCCGCCTCGAGGATGAGCTCCTGTTCCCGACCTTCGCGCGGGTGACCGGCCACGACGGCCCGACCGCGGTGATGCGCGAGGAGCACCGGATGATCGAGGAGCACCTCGCCGGCATGGAGGCCGCGCTCGCCGGCGGCGATCCCGCCGCCTTCACGCTCGAGCGAGCGGCGCTGGTCGCGGTGCTGGGCGACCACAACGTCAAGGAGGAGGCGATCGTCTACCCGCTGACCGACGACCACCTGCCCGACGGCGCGCGCGCGCGCCTGGTGGCCGAGCTGCGGGCGTTCCGCTGAGGCGGCCGTGACCTCGCTCGCCGGCCGGGCCGATCCCGCCACCCGCATCTACGACTGGAACGAGAAGGACCGGCGCGGCCCGGTGCTGCGCAAGCGGCCGCAGCTCCTCGACGAGACCCTGCGCGACGGCCTGCAGTCGCCGGCGGTGCGCGACCCGGGCCTCGACGACAAGCTGGCGCTGATCCGGCTCATGTCCCGGCTCGGCATCGACGCCGTCGACCTCGGCCTGCCCGGCGCCGGCCCCCGCGCGCGCGCCGACTGCGAGCGGCTCCTGCGCGCGATCGTCGACGAGCGGCTACCCATCGCGCCCAACTGCGCGGCCCGCACCGTCCTCGCCGACATCACGCCCATCCTCGAGCTCAGCCAGCGGGTGGGGACGGCGGTCGAGGTCTCGACCTTCATCGGCTCGAGCCCGCTGCGGGCGGCGGCCGAAGGCTGGGAGCTGGAGCGTCTGGTCCGCCACACCCGCGAGGCCGTCGGTGCCGTGGTGACGGCCGGGCTGCCGGCGACCTTCGTCACCGAGGACACCACGCGCAGCCACCCCGCCGTGCTCGACGTGCTGTTCCGCGCCGCCGTCGACGCCGGCGCCACCCGCCTCGTGCTGTGCGACACCTGCGGTCACGCCACCCCCGACGGCGTGCGCAACCTGGTCGCGTTCACCCGCGGCGTGCTGCGCGCCCTCGACGTCGAGGACCGGGTCGCCATCGACTGGCACGGTCACAACGATCGCGGGCACGCGCTCACCGGCGCCCTGTTCGCGCTGGAGTGGGGCGTCGATCGGGTCCACGCCTGCGGGCTCGGCATCGGCGAGCGCACCGGCAACGCGCCGATGGAGCTGGTGCTGCTCAACCTCCACCTGCTGGGGCTGCTCCCGCCCGGGCGTCACGACCTGTCGTGCCTGGTCGCCTACGTCGAGGCGGTGAGCGCCGCCACCGGCGTCGCCGTGCCGCCGGCGTACCCGCTGGTCGGCCGCGACGCCTTCCGCACCGCGACCGGCGTCCACGCCGCGGCGGTGGCCAAGGCCGAGGCGCTGGGCGACGTCGACCTCGCCGACCGCGTCTACTCGTCGGTGCCGGCCCACGCCTTCGGCCGCGCCCAGGAGATCGCGGTCGGCCACCAGAGCGGCCGCGCCAACGTCGTGTGGTGGCTGCGCCGCCACGGCTACGAGGCCGACGACGCCCGGGTGACCCGGATGCTCGAGCACGCCAAGGGCCTCGACCGCGTGCTCGACGACGAGGAGCTCCATGCCCTGGCACGGGCCTGATCCCGCGGCCGGGACGACCGCCGTCGCGGCGGGGGTCGCGGCCGACGGCGGTGCGCTCGTCCCGATCGCGCTCACGGTCAACGGCGATCGCGTGACCGTGGCGGTGCCGCCGGCGCGCACCCTGGTCGAGCTGCTGCGCGAGGTCCTGGGCCTGGTCGGGACCAAGCAGGGCTGCGACGCCGGCGACTGCGGCGCCTGCACGGTGCTGGTCGACGACGAGCCGGTGCTGTCGTGCTTGACCCTGGCGGTCGCGGTCGACGGCCGCCGGGTCGAGACCGTCGAGGCGCTGGCCCGCGGCGGCCGCCTCGCGCCGCTGCAGGAGGCCTTCGTGCGCCACGGCGCCGCCCAGTGCGGGTTCTGCACGCCCGGCATGCTCATGACCGCGTCCGCGCTCCTGCGCCGGACCGCCCGCCCCGACCGCGACGAGGTCCGCCACGCCCTCGCCGGCAACCTGTGCCGCT
This sequence comes from uncultured delta proteobacterium, assembly GCA_900696455.1. GTDB lineage: Bacteria > Myxococcota_A > Polyangia > Haliangiales > Haliangiaceae > UBA2376. The sequence continues at coordinate 129 of CAADGB010000202.1, read as the reverse complement.
GCACCGGGTACGTCAAGATCGTCGACGCCGTGGTCGCCGCCGGCGAGGCCAGCGCGGCGCCGGCCGCCGGCGAGGCCGGCGCGGCGCCGGCCGCCGGCGAGGAGCCGCGGTGAGCGCGTCGCCGCCGGG